>CBDUYD010000077.1:0-13644 GCA_965371355.1 uncultured Ilumatobacteraceae bacterium | reverse complement strand
AAGGGCCGATCGGTGATCTCGCGATAGTCCTGCACGCGAATCTCGACCCGGTCGGTGAGCTCCCGCTCTGCGACGCGCTCGCGCGCATACGAAGCCTGCTCCTCACTGAGCGTCACACCGACGACATCGACGGCGTGTCGCGCCGCCGCGTGGATTGCCATCGAGCCCCATCCGCATCCGACGTCGAGCAGGCGTGGACGATCACCTGGGCAGGCATCGCGGAACGAGTCGTCCGCGAGGCCCAACTTGCGTGCGATCAACTCGTGCTTGGCCGCCTGTGCATCCTCGAGGCTCGTCGAAGGTGTGACGAACCGTGCGCACGAGTAGGTCATCGATGGCCCGAGCACGATCTCGTAGAATTCGTTGCCGACGTCGTAGTGATGCCGGACCGCCTGCCTGTCGCGACCGATCGAGTGCCGTAACCCGTGTGGGAGCAGCTCCTCGGGCGGTGGATCGAGCGGGCGGCCGAGCACACCGAGGGCTCGTGCCGACGTGAACACGGCCGGGGCGTCGCGGAGTCCGATTCGGATGTCACGGCGAACAGCGCGCTGCAACGCCCTCAGCAGTTCGGGGAGGGGTCCGATCGCGTCGATCTCACCGCTCACGAACGCGCGGGCGAACCCGAGATTGTTCGGCGCCCACACGACCCGGCGCAGCGCGTCGGCGGAGTTGATCCGCAGCGAGCCGGACCGCTCGTCGGATCCGAGGGAACTCCCGTCCCAGAACTCGATGAGGACGGGCGGCGGTCCACCCATCAGCGCGGTGAGCATGGGCTCGATCGAGTCGGCGACCGTTCCGTCACCATTCGCCCCGCCCGGATCACTGGTCGCCTGGCCGGTCGGGTCGTGCACGACGTCGCCGGGACGTGTCCCCGTGGAGGTCTCCGTCATCACCACCATTCTGTCAAATGGTGTCGACCATGTGTACCGCTCGGGTCATCGCCGAGGATCGCGCGGCTCGGTGCCGCCAACCGATGGTCGGGGTGTCGGCCGATGGTCAGGGTGTCGGCGCGGTCACGAGCAGCACTTGCCCATGAAGCGGTCGCGGTCGACCACCACGCGGGTGATCTTGCCGGCGCCGACGATGCCACCCGAATCGCGGGCGGACACGGTGAACTTGAGGCGACGCCCGTCGATTCGCTCGAGGACCGCCTCGGCGTGCACCTCCGCGCCGACCGGGGTCGGTTGGAGGTGGTCGAACTGGATGCGCATGCCGACCGAGGTCGAACCCTCGTCGACGGCGCTGGCGATGGCGTCGACCGTCGCCTGTTCGCACAGCGCGATCAGCCTGGGAGAGCCGAGAACCTCGGCGTCGCCCGACCCCAACGCCTTCGCGGTGTCGGTCTCTCGTACCCGGAGGCTCGCGCTGCCCCGCATTCCGGTCTCGAAGTTCACGGTTGACAACGCTAACCCGTTCCGAGCCATCTCGACCAGACCGTGTCGACCGAAACCTGGGGGGATCGCGTGCGCACCCCTCGGCCTCCGTGATGCCCGTCTCCCGTAGGCTCCACCGGGTGATCGACCAGGAGACACTCGAACGCGTACTCGGCGGAGCACTCGCGACCGGCGCCGACTTCGCCGAGGTGTACGCCGAGGACAAACGGTCGACATCTGCGGCCCTCGACGACAGGAGGATCGAACAGGTCACGAGCGGACGTGACCGCGGCGCGGGAATACGAGTCGTCGCCGGGGACACGACAGGATTCGCCTACACGTCCGATCTCGGCGAGCGCGGCCTCATCGCCGCAGCGGAGGCGGCGGCCGCCGCCGCCCGTGGCGGAGGAGGGGGCGTTCGCACGATCGCGCTCACGCCCGCGCCGCCCCATCGCCCCAACGCGGTCGAGCAGGATCCCGATTCGATCGCCAAGGCGCGCAAGGTCGAGCTGCTCGAACGGATGGACGACGCCGCTCGTGCCGCCGGCGCGGAGATCGTCCAGGTGTCGGCCGGCTACGGCGATAGTCACAAGCGTGTGCTGATCGCCAACACCGACGGCGTGCTCGCCGACGACGATGTCGTGCGGACGCTGCTGCGGGTCAGCGTCGTCGCCGACGGCGACACCGGCATGCAGACCGGCTATCAGACCCTGGGCCACACGATCGGCTTCGAGGTCTTCGACACGGTCGACGTCGAGGAGATGGCGCGCGAGGCCGCCCGCCAGGCGATCACCAAGCTCGGAGCCCGGCCGGCACCGTCGGGTGCGATGCCGGTCGTGATCGAACGCGGCACGGGTGGGGTGCTGTTCCACGAGGCGTGCGGGCACGGCCTCGAGGCCGACCACATCCAGAAGGGGGCGAGCGTGTACGCGGGCAAGATCGGCGAACCGGTCGCCAATCCGCTGGTCACACTCGTCGACGATGGCACGATCCGCGGCGAGTGGGGGACCCGCGGGTTCGACGACGAGGGCCACATCACCCAGCGCAACGTTCTGATCGACGAGGGTGTTCTCACCGACTACATGTGGGATTATCTGCGGGCGCGCAAAGACGGTCGCCCGCAATCGGGAAATGGCCGCCGGCAGAGCTATCAGCACCTGCCGATGGTGCGGATGACCAACACGTTCGTACTCGACGGCCCAGACGATCCCGCCGACATCGTGTCGTCGACGGCGAACGGCGTATACGTCGCGAAGCTCGGCGGTGGCAGCGTCAACACGGCGTCGGGCGACTTCGTCTTCGGCATGACCGAGGCCTACCTGATCGAGAACGGCAAGATCACCGAGCCGCTGCGCGACGGCAACCTGATCGGCAACGGCCCGAAGGTACTCAACGACATCGACATGCTCGGCAATGACTTCGCGATGGGTAGCCCGGGCACCTGTGGCAAGGATGGCCAGGGTGTCCCCGTCGGTGACGGTCAGCCGACGCTGCGCGTGAAGTCGCTCACGGTCGGTGGTACGGCGACATGACCCACCCATCGCCGGGATCGGCACCGGCTGACTCGCGGGCGGAACTGCAGGCGATCGCCGATCGCGTCATCGATCAGGTCCGTGCAGGCGAACAGGTCGAGGCATTCGTGATGCGCGGCGGCGAGACCGACGTGCGGGTCTACGAGGGCGACGTCGAACACTTCGTGTCCGCGCAGAGCGAGGGTGTCGGCATCAGGATCATCGGTGAGGGTCGCACCGGCTTCGCGTACGCTGCGACCCTCGACGAGTCGGCGATCGCCGAGGTGCTCGATGAGGCCCGCGACAACGTGCGCTTCGGCACCATCGACGAGTTCGCGGCGCTCGCCGAGCCCGACGGTGTCGCCGTCACCGAGCAGTCGCTGTGGAACGAGGGTCTCGCCGACTATCCGACAGACGACAAGATCGACCTCGCGAAGAAACTCGAGAAGCTCGCTTCGGGAGCCGACCCGCGGGTTCGTGTCGACGACTCGAACTACGCCGACGCGTGGGGTGAGTCGGCGGTCGCGACGACGACCGGGATCCGCCAGTCCGGTCGCGAGAACGGTTGCTACGTCTCGGTCTCGACGCTCGCCGACGAGGGCAGCGGGGACGACGCGGAGACACAGACCGGCTTCGGCTTCTCGGTCGGGCGTTCGCCCGACGAGTTCGATCTCGACAAGGCGGCCCGCGACGCCGCCGACCGGGCCACTCGGCTGCTCGGTGCCACCCAGCCGCCGAGCGGTCGTGTCACCGTCGTACTCGACCCGTTCGTGACCGCCCAGTTCCTCGCCGTGATCTCCTCGACCCTCAATGGCGAAGCCGTTGTCAAGGGGCGTTCGCTGTTCCGCGATCGTCTCGGTGAATCGGTCGCTTCCGGTGTCGTCACCCTCGTCGACGATCCGACCAATCCGTTGGCCTACACCGCGACCGATGTCGACGGTGAAGGGCTCGCCGCGCGACGCAACGTGCTCATCGAGGGCGGGGTGCTGCAGCGGTTCGTGCACAATTCGTACTCGGCGCGTCGCGCCGACACGGTGTCGACAGGGAACGCCACGAGGGGCGGGTTCGCCGGCACTCCCGGCGTCGGCTGCCTGGCGCTGTCGCTCGTGCCCGGCGAGCGCGGCCAGGACGATCTGATCTCGGGCGTCGACGACGGCCTGCTCGTCCAGTCGGTGCAGGGCCTGCACTCCGGTGTCAATCCGATCAGCGGCGACTTCTCGACCGGCGCCGCCGGCCTGCTCATCAGCCACGGCACGCTGGGGGCTCCCGTTCGCGAGATCACGATCGCTTCGACCCTGCAGCGGATGTTGCAGGACATCACCGAGGTCGGCTCCGATATCGACTGGCTGCCGATGAGCGCGGCGGGCATGAGCCTGGTGATCGAGGACATCACCATGTCGGGCACCTGACGTGGCGCCGTCGCCCTCCGCGCTCGAGCGGCACCCACATCTCGCCGACGAGGTTCCAGACGGGTTCGTTCGCGTCGACATGCACTCGCACACGATGTGGAGCGGCGATTCGACGACGACGGTCGACGAACTGGTCACGGCGGTGGACGAATCGGGGGTCGATGTGGTGTGCATCACCGACCACAATGCGATCGCCGGCGCGAACGAGGTTGCCGACGCGGTGGGGTGCCGGGTCATCGTCGGCGAAGAGCTGCGCACGTCGGCAGGCGAGCTGATCGGGCTCTTCTTGAACGAGCGGCTGCCGGCGGGTGCGAATCCGGTCGAGGTGGCCGAGCTGATCAGGGCACAGGGCGGGGTCGTCTACGTACCGCACCCGTTCGACCCGATGCGCCGCAACCTCGGAGAGTCGGCGCTCTACGACCTCGCCCGGCGCGGGCTGATCGACGCGGTCGAGGTGCTCAACTCGAAGACCTCGCTCGCCAGCCTCAACGCCCGCGCTCGCGAGTTCGCCGACGAGTTCGGACTCGCCCCGGGCGCGGGGAGCGATGCACACGTCCCCGACGCGATCGGCGCGGCGTGCGTCGACATGCCCGACTTCGCGACCCCCGCCGAGTTCATCGCCCACCTCGCCGCGGGGCGCATCATCGGCCACCACTGGGACGAACCACGACCGTGGTCGCCGCGGATCGTACCGTCGACGTCCCGATCGACGTCCCGATTGACGTCACGGTCCTGACCGTTCCACCATGCCGCTCTACCACGCGATCATCCTCGGCATCGTCCAAGGTTTGACCGAGTTCCTGCCGATCTCGTCGAGCGGCCACCTCATCCTCGTGCCCTGGCTCTTCGAGTGGAACGACTTCGATGACACCTCCGTGCAGCAGACGTTCGACGTCGCGCTGCACATCGGCACGTTCATCGCCGTGCTCGGGTACTTCTGGCGTGACGTCGTCGTATACGTGCGCGACGGCCTGAGTCTCGTGTTCCGACGAGATCGTCCGCCGACCCCGGAGGGCCGTCTGGGGTGGCTGCTGCTGCTCGCGACGGTGCCCGCCGCGGTGGTCGGAGCGCTGTTCGCCGATGTGATCGACGAGAAGCTGGGGACCCCCGTCATCATCGGTGTGTCGTTGATCTTCTTCGGCATCATCCTCGGATGGGCCGACCACACGAACGGCACGCGCAAGATCGACGACTTCGATACCCGCGACGCGTTGACCATCGGCGCCGCGCAGGCACTCGCCCTCAACCCGGGTACGTCGAGGTCGGGCATCACGATGTCGGCGGCGCGCTTCGGCGGGTTCGATCGCGACGCTGCGGTGAGGATCAGCTTCTTGATGTCGCTGCCCGTGATCGCTGGCGCGGTGGTGTACACGAGCTTCGGGGCCGCCCGTGACGGCATCCCCGGAGAGCTGATCGGGCCGATGATCGTCGGTGTGATCACGTCGGCCATCGCCGGATGGATCGCCGTGTGGGGAACGCTACGGCTCGTGCGCACGCACAGCCTGATGCCGTTCGTGTGGTACCGGATCGGACTCGGCATCGTCGTGCTCGCGATCGCCGCCACCGGCTTGCGCTGAGATCGGCGTCGCGGAGCTGTGCCCGCGGAGCTGCGCCCCGGTCGTGGCCGCATCGGGCGTCGCGGTCACGGGAGGAAGATCAGCGTCGCCAGCCGCTGTTGTGCGGCTGCGGCCACCACGGCGCCGCGGTCGGCTTCGACCGCGACGTACACGACATCCTCGACGAGCTCGACGATCGTGCCGCTCTCGGCCAGTACGACACCCTCGGCCACCACCTGCACGGGGATCCCGATCTCGGCGACCGGCGCCGTCGGATCGATCAGGCCGACCACGACCGTGCCGTGTGCGGCGCGCGCGGCAGGCCCATCGGACGTGGCGATGTCGGTGGCGACGAGAATCTCGCCCGCCGCGACGCGCTGGCGCAGGCGTGGGGAGGGTGGCAGCTCAGCGAGCGCGCTCGCGGGCACCGCTGCCGATGGCAGTCGGATCGTCGACACCCGCAGCTCGTCGCCGGGTTCGTGGTCGACGTCGGCGACGACGACCGCAACCGGCGTGCCCCACCGATCCCGCGTGCGATCGACCGCGGCGAAGCGGTCTCGCGCGATGAGTGCAACGGCGACCGCCAGCGCGGCGACCGCGAGCCAGTACCAGAGCGGGTGTCGGGCGAGGAACACCCGCGCTCGGACCATGATGTGCATGGTGACTCCTCGGAGGATTCGAACGATCGTCGGAGGAGGGAGTCGGTGGACGAAGCGTACCGGCCGGCGTGCGGGGTCGTCCGGGAGCCGGTGAGCTCGGGTGCGTCAGCTCGGGCTGTCAGCGGCGGGGGAGATCGGCGAGGGAGGCGGCGATCAGACGTCGCACGCTGCCCACGTTCTGGCTCAGCGTCTCGAGCACGGCCTCGAGGGTAACGGGCTCGTGGCCGTCGATACCCGCGTCGTAGTCGGTGACCAGCGCCACCGAGGCGTAGGGGATCCCGACCTCGGCGGCGAGCGCCGCTTCGGGGGCGCCCGTCATGTTGACCGCGTCCCAGCCCATCGAGCGATACCACCGGCTCTCGGCGCGGGTCGAGAACCGTGGTCCGTCGATGACGACCATCGTGCCGCCGTCGAGGACCGTGACGTCGGCGAGCGACGAGCCCGCGTCGATCAGTGCCCGACGGACGTCGGGGTCGTAGGGGTCGGCGAACGACTGGTGGTGTACCGGACCGTCGGACCCGGGGAGCCCGTCGGCGGCGCCGACGTCGTGGAATGTCCGGGCGCGACCGGATGTGCGATCGACGAGCTGGTCGAGGACGATGAGTTCGCCCGGGTGCAGATCGGGCCGCAGCGACCCGACCGAGCACGGAGCGACGATCGACCGGACATCGAGCGAGGCGAGCGCCCACAGGTTGGCTCTGAACGGAACGCGATGGGCGGCGAATTCGTGATCGCGCCCGTGCCGCGCGAGAAACGCGACGCGCCGCCCCTCGAGCTCGCCGACGGCGATCGGCGCCGCGGCAGGTCCGAACGGGGTATCGATCTCGACGTCGACCGCATCGTCGAGGTACTCGTAAAAGCCGGAGCCGCCGATGACGGCGATCTCGGCCCGGAGCTCGGAGGCGATGTCGGCGGTCGGGACGAGCATCGAGAAGTTGCTCAGTCGGACGAAGCCGCCGACGACGACTTCGAACCGGAGGCCGATCCCGACCCGGATCCAGATCCAGATCCTGATCCTGATCCTGATCCCGATCCCGATCCCGATCCGGCTCCCGATCCCGATCCCGATCCTGATCCGGCTCCCGATCCTGATCCTGACCCCGTGGAACCGCCGGAGGAGTCTTTCGATGTGGAGTCACCGGAGCCACCGTCGCTCGACGATGATCCCGATCCCGAGCCGTCGGTCTTCGACGTGGCCCCTCCGTCGGAGGTCGCCGATGAACGCTCACCGGACGACTTCGAGTCGCGGTTGTCGGTCTTGAAGAACCCGCTGCCCTTGAACGTGACCCCGACGGGTTGGAACACCTTCTTGACCGGCATGATCTCGCCCGAGGCCGGATGCGCGGCCTCGGTCAGCGTGTCGTCGGCGAACGATTGTCGGACCTCGATCGTTTCGCCGCTGTCGACGAACTTGTACACGTACGTTGGCATCGCTCAAAAAAGATATCGTCCCCGACGTGCAGGTCCGCAGTGCAGTGATTCCCGCCGCAGGATTGGGAACCAGATTCCTTCCCGCGACGAAGTCGGTTCCGAAGGAACTCTTCCCGATCGGCGATCAACCGGCGATCCAGTACGTGATCGACGAGGCGCTCGGTGCAGGCATCGACCACATCGTGATCGTGAGCAGCCGTTCCAAGCCGGCGATCGAGGCGTACTTCCGTCCCGACGAGGCGCTCGAGGCGAAACTCGAGGCCGACGGCAAGCTCGACGTCGTCGACCGGCTCCGCTCGATCGGCCGCGACTGGAGGGTCACCGTCGTGTACCAGGACGATCCGAAGGGTCTCGGTCACGCTGTCGGGTGTGCTGCGGAGGCGGTGGGCGACGAGCCGTTCGCGGTGATGCTCCCCGACGAACTGATGGGTAGCTCAGCGCTGCTCGCGCAGATGAACGGTGTCTGCGCATCGACGGGCGGGAGTGTCGTCGCCGCGCTCGAGGTGCCCCACGACCAGGTGAGTTCCTACGGCGTCATCGATCCGGCGGGTGAGCTGACCGCCGACGGTGTGATCGCGGTCGAGGACCTCGTCGAGAAGCCGCCGCTCGACGAGGCTCCGAGCGATTACATCCTCACCGGGCGGTACGTGCTCACCGCCGACGCATGGCCCGAGATCGCAGCCCTGCGCCCCGGCCGCGGCGGCGAACTCCAGCTCACCGATGCATTGCGCGCGCAGGCCGCCAGGGCACCGTTCCACGGGGTCGTCTCCGACGTGAGCCGCCACGACACCGGCAATCCGCTCGGGTTCCTCACCGCATCGATCGAACTCGGGCTCCGCAACCCCTCCCTCGCCGACCCCCTGACCCGATTCCTCTCCGACCTCCACCCCTGACCAGCTCACCCCAGACCAGCCCACCCCAGACCAGCCCACCCCAGCCGTTCTCGTGAGGATCTTGCGCACATGAAGCGCAACATCCTCACGAGTTGCGGGCGGGGAGGGATGGTTGGGGGGATGGCGGTGGGGTCAGTGACGTCGGAAATGGCCTTCGATGTCGCGCGCCAGGCCGTATTCGTCGACGTCGAGGCCGTACTCGTCGCCAGACCCGTGATTGAGGTACGACCACCGCCGATCGTCGAAGCGGTGGTAGCGGTGGCGCACAGGGACGACGCCGAGCGTCTCGACGTCGATGCTCGCGACGAGTTCATCGGCAGCGTCGCCGACGCCGAGGCGCAACCGCCTCACCGCCAGGGTGTGCGAGAACGGAGTGGATTCGAGGTGGATGCCGACACATCCGTCGAGGTCGGTGCGGTGGGCGCCGTTGACCTCACCCCATTTCCCGGCCCCGTCGGTTCCGAGCCACAGGTCGGGCTCGTCGAGGTCGCGGAACAGCAGGAGCTGCCGGACCTGCCAGACCGGCGAGATCCGCACCACGTAGTGCGCCCGCTCTCGGCTCAGCTCACCGGTTGCGGTCCATCCCTCGTTCTCCCAACGCAGCGTGAGGGCTTCGTCGCCGTCGTCGTCCCAGCGCTGCCACCGCGCGGTGTAGCCGTCGGCAGGAAAGGCGGTGAGGGGCGAGGACACGCCGACAACGCTATGGGACAACCCCATCGGAAGCGCGCCGTGACCGGGTCGGTGCGGCGATGCGAGGGGGCGTGGCGACGCGGGGGTACCGTCGCACGGATGACACCGCTCGAGGACGCCCAGACCCTGGTGCTCGAAGCCTGCGCCCCGCGCAGCCCGGTCACGGTCGACCGGGCCGAGGTGGCGGGGCTCGTACTTGCCGAGGCGGTGATCTCGGTCGAGGAGGTGCCGCCGTTCGCCAACAGCGCGGTCGACGGGTACGCGGTGCGCGCCGCCGATCTCGCCGACACGCCGGCCGACCTCGACGTGGTCGACGAGATCGCTGCGGGCGCGGCTCCCGACCGGGCGGTCGCGCCGGGCGAGGCGATCCGCATCATGACCGGGGCACCGATGCCCGAGCGAGCCGATGCGGTCGTGATGGTCGAGGATTCAGAGATGGTCGGTTCGCACACGGTTCGCCTCTCTCGTTCGGTCGATGTCGGAACCGCCGTGCGCCATGCGGGCGACGATGTCAGGGTCGGTGACGAGGTCTTTGCGGCCGGGATCGTCGTCCGGCCCGCCGTCGATGCCGTTCTGGCGAGCATCAACGCGCGGCGGGTGATGGTCGTCCCGCGGGTCCGGGTGGCGGTCCTCTCGACCGGGGACGAACTCGTCGATGATGGTTCGCCCCTCGAGCGGGGACAGATCAGGGAGAGCAACAAGACGATGCTCGCCGGGATGCTCGCCGAGACCGGTTGCGATGTGCTCGATCTCGGTGTGGTCCCCGATCGTGAGGACGAACTCGAACGGGTACTGCGCACCGCTGCTGCCGAGTGCGACGCCGTCGTGTCGAGCGGTGGCGTCTCGATGGGTGACTACGACGTCGTCAAGGCCGTCCTCGCACGGATCGCCGAGATGACGTGGTTGCAGATCGCGATCAAGCCGGCCAAGCCGTTCGCCTTCGGCCTGCTCGACGGCACTCCGGTCTTCGGTCTCCCGGGCAACCCGGTCAGTTCGCTGGTGAGTTACGAACTGCTCGCTCGCCCGGCGCTGCGGCGCATGATGGGGCATTCGGAGCTCACCCGTCCGAGCATCGTCGCGATCGCCGATGAACCCCTCCTCAGGCATCCCGACGAGAAGGTGCACTTCATGCGTGTCGGTGGTGTGTTCGAGGACGATGGGCGCTATCACGTCCGCCCGGTCAGGGCTCAGGGCAGCCACCAACTGGCGGCGACCGCGGTGGCGGACGCGTTGGCGGTGGTGCCCGACGGCGACGGGATCGCCGCCGATTCCGAGGTGGCGGTCCTCCTCCTGCGCGGCGATCGATGAGCGTGTGGATGAACGTCGCGATCGTCAATAGGCTCGGACCATGACCGAACAGGCCGCGGCGCGGCAAGGGCGGACCGATCTGGTCGACTCGTTCGGGCGTGTGATCGGCGATCTGCGGATCTCGGTGACCGACCGATGCAACTTCCGCTGCACCTACTGCATGCCCGAGGAGGGGATGAAGTGGTTGCCGCGCTCAGAGGTGATGTCGTTCGAGGAGATCGAGCGACTCGCCAGGATCTTCGTCGAGCGATACGGGGTATCCGGCATCCGCCTCACCGGTGGTGAGCCGACCGTGCGAGCACACCTCCCGGTACTGATCGAGAAGTTGGCGCGTCTCGAGGGACCCTCCGGTCCGGTCGACCTGGCGATGACGACGAACGGGGCGTCGTTGCGCACGGTTGCCCAGACGTTGCGGGGCGCGGGCCTCGCGAGGGTCAACGTCAGCCTCGACACGCTCGATCGCCGGCGCTTCCTCGAGGTGACGCGCCGCGACGAACTCGAGCGCGTGCTCGACGGGATCGAGGCCGCGAAGGAGGCCGGCTTCAGCCCGGTCAAGATCAACGCGGTGATCCAGCGGGGGGTCAATGACGACGAGATCGTGGCGCTCGCCGGGTACGGCCGCGACCACGGGGTCGAGGTTCGATTCATCGAGTTCATGCCGCTCGACGCCGACGGACACTGGGGGAACGAGAAGGTTGTCGGTCAGGACGAGATCGTCGCCGCGATCGATGCGGCCTATCCGCTCGACAGGCTGGCGGCTCGCGGCGCCGCCCCCGCCGACCGGTTCGCGTACCGCGACGGCCGGGGTTTCGTCGGCGTCATCCCGACGGTCACGAAGCCGTTCTGCGGCGACTGCGACCGTGTGCGCCTCACCGCGGAGGGGCAGTTCCGTACGTGCCTGTTCGCCACCGACGAGTACGACCTCATGTCCGCGATGCGACGGGGCGAGTCCGACGATGATCTCGCGACACGCATCGAGGCGGCGGTCGCCTCGAAGTGGGCCGGACACCGGATCAACCAGGTCGACTTCGTGCGACCCGCCAAGTCGATGAGCCAGATCGGCGGCTGAACGCCCGCGAAGGCCGCTCGACCCCGCACGGCCGACTACCGTTCCCATCCACATGTCCGATCTGTCGTTCACCCACCTTGACCCACTCGGACGGGCCCGAATGGTCGACGTCACGCCGAAGGATCCGACGCACCGCCGGGCGGTCGCCCGCTGCAAGGTATACATGCGGCCCGAGACGACGGCGGCGATCGCCAACCGCGAGGTCAAGAAGGGCGATGTGCTCTCGGTCGCCCGCGTGGCGGGGATCCAGGCGGCAAAACGAACCGCGGACATGATCCCGCTGTGTCACCCCCTGCTCGTCGGCAGCGTGTCGGTGAACTTCGAGATCGGCGACGATTTCGTGGCGATCGAGGCCCATGTCGACACGGTCGATCGCACCGGCGTCGAGATGGAGGCCCTGCACGCGTGCAGCATCGCCGCACTCACCGTGTACGACATGTGCAAGTCGGCGGACCGTGCGATGGTGATCGGCGATCTCGCGCTGTGGGAGAAGACAGGAGGCCGATCCGGTACCTATCGACGCTCGGACGACGATGCCGCCGGTTCTGGCGATCCACGGTGATGCGGGCGCCGAGTGTGACCATGATCACGCCCGATGTTGCCGGGTCTGTCATAATCGTCGTAGAATCGTCATATCAGGGGGAGGGCAGGATCTTGCACTCCCTCGCGTCAAGTGACAGAACCGTGCTGATGAACCCGACCTGCCGACCGACCTCCACCGATCCGCTCCGGACGTACCCGATTTCGACGTACGCGACTCGGATGTAATGGCCAGACTCGTCCTTCTCGTCGTCGCTGCCGCCTGGGCGGCCGTCCTCATCCCGCCAATGCTGCGTTCGCGCGTCGACAACCGGCCGAACTCGTCGGTCACCGACTTCCGCCGCCAACTCAGCAAACTTCAGAGCACCGCGTCTCCTGGCCGTGGTGCGATGCGGGCGATGGGTCGACCGCTGGCCCCTTCGCCACTGCAGCGTCCGGCCGCCGCCGCCCGACCCGGTCATCCTCATCATCGACAGGCGTCACTGCGCTCCGGCACGACGACGGCGCCGGGTCCGAATCCCCGTCAGGCCGAGCGCACGAGTGAGCCGCCGAGATACCGCACCCACGGTGATCCGACCGGGGGCCAAGACCGTCCCGCCGCGGCCGCCGCGCCGGTCGAGCGCTCACAGCGCGATCCGAAACGCCACGCACCTGCCCACCATCATCGCCAGACGCAGATGGCCCGCCGGGTCGATCCCGCAGCCGCGGTCAAGCGTCGGAGGATGAACGTGTTGTTCGTGCTGGTCGTAACGACGGCATGCACGATGTTCCTCGCCGCCACGACCTCGTCGACCACCATGCTGTACGTGTTCGCGCTGTCGTTCCTGGCGCTGTGCGGGTACGTCTACCTGCTCGCCCAGATGCGGCAGCGTCAAGGCTCGGGCTGGCACGACGGCTGGCTCGACAACACCTGACGCTCGCTGTGCGCACGCCGCTACACTCGGCGTCTCCCGGGGCTATAGCTCAGTTGGTAGAGCGCGTCGTTCGCAATGACGAGGTCAGGGGTTCGATTCCCCTTAGCTCCACCCGGAAGCATTGACGATCTCAGCCGTCCGACCCCGGCCGAACTGGACTCGCTCGAGCACCGTGTCCGAGCCGGCATGGACCTGGTTCAGGCCAGCGATCGGTACCAGGCGAGGGTGGCCCCTATCCCCTCGTCGAGTGGTGTGGCCGATTGGCCGTATCGATCGGTGTAGGCGGAGGAG
>CBDUYD010000076.1:0-13831 GCA_965371355.1 uncultured Ilumatobacteraceae bacterium | reverse complement strand
TCTTCCCTACTGAAAGCGGTTTACAACCCTAGGGCCTTCTTCCCGCACGCGGCGTTGCTGCATCAGGCTTTCGCCCATTGTGCAAGATTCCTTACTGCTGCCTCCCGTAGGAGTCTGGGCCGTGTCTCAGTCCCAGTGTGGCTGATCATCCTCTCAGACCAGCTACCCGTCGATGCCTTGGTGAGCCGTTACCTCTCCAACTAGCTGATAGGCCGCGAGGCCCTCCCGATCCAGTAACCCTTTCATCGGCGCACCATGCGGTGCACCGGCGGTATCTGGTATTAGCAGTCGTTTCCAACTGTTATCCCAGTGATCGGGACAGGTTCCTCACGTGTTACGCACCCGTTCGCCACTAGATCTTCCGGAGCAAGCTCCATGGACCTCGTTCGACTTGCATGTATAAAGCACGCCGCCAGCGTTCATCCTGAGCCAGGATCAAACTCTCCAACAAAAACGTGTCTGGCTCTCGTGACCCGCCGAAGCGAGCGCTCGAACCAGAAACGAGTGTCAGCGAACGCTGCCCTTCGAGCGGAATTTGCTCTCCGTGCAGCGTCTGGCTGTGTGGCCGACGTCGTCGTGATGACGATGCCGACCGGTATCCGTGTTGCTGCCGGCTGGGATGCCGACAGCGAAATTGACAGACAGTCTCTCGAGTCACCCTGAGGTGACCGTCGGACTGCCCGCACTGGCGTTCTGTCTTCTCTTCCGTTTTCAAGGAGCCGAAGCTCTGGCACTCGCCGTGACTCCGGTCGCGATGACCGTGTCCGGCGTTGGTGCCGGGCCTTTCGGGAGGGCGAACCCTCCGTTGAGGCGGAGTTGAACGATAGCAGCGAAGGAGGGCTGTGCAACCCGCCTCACGAAAATACTTCGACGAGGTGATGCGACTTCTTCCCCTTACGCAGCAGGAGGTACCTGCCGTGCAGCAGCGCGAGGTCGCTGAGCTGGTCGTTCTCGGCGAGTTGGCGCCCGTTCGCGTAGTAGGCCCTCTGCGCTCGCGTCCGCCGCGCGTCACCGTTGGAGGAGGCCAGTCCGGTCGCCACGAACACGGCGACGTCATCGTCGAGATCGGCAGCGGAGAGGCGCGAGAAGGGCAGCTCGGCGGCCAGTGTCTCGAAGGCCTCCGCCGAGGCGTCGGTCGGGTCGGCCGCAAACAGGAGATCGGCGGCCTCGGCGGCGGCGGCCGCCGCCGAGTCACCGTGGACGAGTGCCACCATCTCGTCGGCGAGTGCTCGCTGCGCGAGCCGCCGTTGGGGTGCCGCCTGGTGTTCGCGCACGAGCTCACGGATCTCTTCGACCGGACGGAGGGAGAAGGTCATCAACTGCGACTCGACAGCCTCGTCGGTGGTCTGCATCCAGTGCTGGCGGAACCGGTAAGGGCTGGTCTTTTCGGGATCGAGCCACACTCGTGCGCCCGTGGTCTTACCGAGCTTGCTTCCATCCGCCGCGGTGAGCAGGGGCCACGAGAACGCGTGGACGTGCGCACCACGCTTGCGTCGGATCAGGTCGACGCCGGCGATGATGTTGCCCCACTGATCGGAGCCCCCCACCTGGATCGAACAATCGAGATTGTCGTGCAGCCACAGGTAGTCGTTCGCCTGCAGGAGCATGTAGCTGAACTCGGTGAACGAAATGCCGTGTTCGGAATTGATCCGCTGCCTGACACTCTCGCGGGCGAGCATCTGGTTGACCGTCACGTGCTTGCCGACATCGCGCAGGAACTCGAGGAGGGTCAACGGCTGTGTCCACGCGCGGTTGTCGACGAGATCGCCCCGGCCCTCGCCGAGATCGACGATACGGCCGAGCTGCGCCTTGATGCTGGCGACGTTGTGGTCGAGGGTGGCATCGTCGAGCAGGTTGCGCTCTTCGGATCGGCCGCTCGGGTCGCCGACCATTCCCGTCGCACCGCCGGCGAGTGCGATCGGACGGTGCCCGGCGACCTGGAATCGACGCAGCATGATGAGCCCGATCAGGTTGCCGACGTGCAGACTGTCGGCGGTGGGGTCGCAGCCGTAGTAGATCGACACCGGACCACCCGATACGCGACTGCGCAGCTCGTCGAGATCGGTCGAGTCGTGGATGAGATCGCGGGCCCCCAGGTCCGCGATCAGGTCGCCGTCGATCAGGCCGTCGATCAGGTCGGTCACCGTACTGAGGGTACTGTCGCGATGTGAGCGCGCCGTTGTCCGATTCGGAGGGGCCGACATCGGATTCCGAACTCGCCCAGCTCTTCCGCAACAACGCGGTCAGCTCGATGCCGCGGGCACCGCTGAACGCGGCGATCTCGCGCACCGTCGCCGAGGACCCGGCGCTCCGACGTCTGCTGCTCCACGCCCCGCCTGGCCAGCGGTTGCCGGTCCTGCTCCTCGCCGCCGTGCACGCGACGCTCCTCGGACTGGCCGTCCGAGAGGGTGCGCCACACGAGCTGATCCGCTGGTACCCGAACCTCACCGACGACCCGCGGCCCGCCGACGACCGACGACTGCCCGCCGTGTTCAAGGACTTCGTCGCGCGACATCGCGCTCCGATCGTCGATTTCCTCAGCACGCGCCAGACGCAGACCAACGAGGTCGGCCGAAGCGCGTTGCTGCTCGTCGCGTTCGGAATCGTCACCGACGAGGTCGGTCCCCTCGCCCATCTCGACATCGGCGCGAGCGGCGGACTCAACCTGCTGATCGATCGTCTCGCGTACCGATTCGTACCCGATGGGGGCCGTCCGCCCTCGGACGATCGATCCGACATCCGCCGCGTCGGTGGACCGTCGAGCGTGGAACTCGTCGTGCACACCCGCGGATCGGTGCCGGTGCCGGATCGCCTCCCGTCGTTTGCCGCCCGATGCGGTGTCGACCGCCACCCCGTCGACGTTACCGACGACGCCGAGGCCCGATGGCTCGAGGCATGCGTCTGGCCCGACCAGACCGACCGCTTCCAACGACTCGCGGCGACGATCGAGATCGCCCGCGAGCATCCCCCCGAACTCCTCGCCGGTGACGCGACGGCCTCACTCGAGCGGGCCATCGACCGGATGCAACTGGCGGGGCACGTGGTCGTCACCAACAGTTGGATGTTGAACTACCTCTCGCCGGACGAGCGAGTCGCCTACACCGCCGAACTCGACCGGCTGGGCTCATCGGTGGATCTCTCGTGGGTATTCCTCGAGTCACCGGGCCTCACTCCGGAGCTGCCCTGGGGGTCCGCTCCGCTCGAATCCGGACTGACGGCGCTCAACCTCGTGCGGTGGCGCGAGGGTCGGCGAACGGTCGACCATCTCGCCGTCTGTCACCCCCACGGCTACTGGATGCACTGGGCCGGCTGAGCGCGCTCACGCCCCGTCGATCGTCGCGTCGGTCGCCGCGTCGATCGTCGCGTCAAGGTCTGCGAACAGCAGCTGGCCGACGGCGAGGTCGTCGTAGGCCGCAGCCGGGTCGGCCCGCACGGCCTCGTCGAGTCGATGGGCGTCGTCGCCGACGAGGATGCGCCACTCGTCCGCGCGAACCCCGTCGAGGATGATCGTTGCCGCCTCGGCCGCGGTGGTGGGTGCGCTGTCGCGGAACATGCTCGCGGCGATCTCGATCAACTCCACCTCGTCGGCATCGAGTTCGACCGCCCCGTATCGCATCGAACTCGTGACGATCGAGGTTCCGATGTGACCGGGCATCACGACGGACGCCTTGACGTGTGGAGCGTTCACGCGGAGATCGGTGATGAGGGCCTCGGTGAACCCCTTGACCGCGAACTTGGCCGCCGAGTAGGCGGTGTGCGGCCGATCCGGGCCGATGCTCGCGAAGAAACCGTTGACACTCGACGTGTTAACGATGTGCCCTTCCTCCGAAGCGGTGACGGCGTCGAGGAAGATCCGCGTGCCGTTGTAGACCCCACCCCAGCAGACGGCGAAGCAGCGGTCCCATGACTCCCGCGTGTCGGTGAACAGGCTGCCGCCGCCGCTCAGACCGGCGTTGTTGAACAGCAGGTCGACATGGTCGGTGTCGTGCGCCACGAGCACCTCGTCGCGAAAGACCATGATCGCCGCCTCGTCGCCGACGTCGCAGATGTGGCTCGAGATGCGGACGTCCGATGCCGGTGCGGCCGCCCGCGCCAGTGCGACGGTCTCGGCCATGTCGTCGACCGAGAGATCACAGATCGAGACGTGACAGCCCTCGGCGGCGAGTTGCACGGCGAGCTCGCGACCCATCCCGTTGCCACCCCCGGTGATCACGGCGATCTTTCCAGCGAAGTCCTTCATGGACGACGAACGTACCGCCCGCGGCGATCACGCCTCCCATCCGGCACGCGGAACCGCCAGGGCGTTTCGACCCCCTTCGAGATGCCGATGCGCGGCCCGACCACCGGACTCGCCGGGGGCGCGGTTCCGTCGTGCACGAGCGTGACCACCGCCCAAGCGGCTACCAGATCCATTCCGTTGTGGGAGAGATCGATGCCCAGCGCACGGCACAGCTTCCCCGGCCCGTCGGTGAGTTCCCCATCCGGCCGACCACCCCGTCGCACCCGGATCGTGTCGAGTCCCTCTACCGGCACGAGCCCCCTGAGGAGGACGGCCTGACCGCTCCCGCTCGAACCGGCGACCACGTTCGCACAGTGGTGGATCCCGTAGCTGAGGTAGACGTACAGGTGACCGGCGGGGCCGAACATGACACGGTTCCGTCCGGTCGGCCCGGCGAACGTGTGGCTGGCGGCATCGGTCTCGTCGTACGCCTCGACCTCGGTGATCCGACCGACGACGCGAACCCCGCCGACGCTCGACACGACCAACTTGTTGAGCAGCCGCGGCGCCAACTCGGCGGCGTCGGCCTCGAACCAGCGCCTCCCGAGCGACTCCATCGACCCGCTCAGAGACCGAGATCCAACCGCTGAGCGGACAACATCCGACGGTACGACTCGACCTGTTCGTCACGCGCCGCGGGTCCGGCCGCACCCCGAGACGTGCGCATACGGACACCGACGCCGTCTGCGACCAGCGACGCTGCGTCGGGACCGAGCCGCGCATCGGCGGCGACCAGATCTCGCAACGAACCCTCGCCGGCGACCGCAGCACGCACGTGAGCACCGACGACGGCGTGCGCCTCTCGGAACGGCATGCCGGACCGCACGAGATACTCGGCGAGGTCGGTCGCAGCGGTGGTCTCCTCGTCGGCGGCAGCCTGCATCGCCTCGGGATGAAACGTCGCGGTCGCGATCATCCCTGTGAGCGCGGCGACCGCGAGCATCACCTGGTCGACCGAATCGAACAACGGCTCCTTGTCCTCCTGGAGGTCGCGGTTGTAGGCGAGCGGGAGCCCCTTGAGCGTGGCGAGCAGCCCGGTGAGGTTGCCGATGAGGCGCCCGCTCTTGCCTCGTGCGAGCTCGGCGACGTCGGGGTTCTTCTTCTGCGGCAGCATCGACGAGCCGGTCGCGTACGCGTCGTCGAGCGACGCGAAGCCGAACTCGCCCGAGGTCCACAGCACCCATTCCTCACCGATCCGCGAGAGATGGACGCCGATCAGGGCGAGATCGAAGACGGCCTCGGCCACGAAGTCCCGGTCGGAGACGGCGTCGAGGCTGTTGTCGAACGGTCGGGCGAACCCGAGATCGGCGGCGGTTGCCGCCGGGTCGATCGGGAGCGAGGAGCCGGCGAGCGCTCCCGCGCCGAGCGGTGAGACGTCGAGGCGGCGGCGACAGTCGAGCAGCCGGTCGACGTCGCGGCCCAGCGCCCACCCGTGGGCGAGGAGATGGTGCGCGAGGAGCACCGGCTGTGCCCGCTGAAGGTGCGTGTACCCCGGCAGGTAGGTGTCGCCGGCGCCGAGCGCGCGATCGAGGAGCACCTCCTGGAACTCGTGGAGGGTGCGGGCAACCGCCAACAGCTCGCGCCTGCACCAGAGGCGGAGATCTGTCGCGACCTGGTCGTTGCGGCTGCGGGCGGTGTGGAGTTTGCCTCCAGCGGGACCGGCGAGTTCGGTGACGCGGCGCTCGACGGCCGTGTGGATGTCCTCGTCGCTGTCGAGGAACACGAAACTTTCGGACCCCAGTTCGTCGGCGACCCGATCGAGCGCGTCGAGCACCGTGTCGCACTCGATCGCCGACAGGATCCCGACCCGGGCGAGACCGCGCACGTGCGCCCTCGAACCCTCGATGTCGTCGGACCACAGCCGGCGATCGAACGGGAGACTGACCGTGTAGGCCATGAGTGCCTCGGCCGGGCCGCCCGCGAACCGTCCGTGCCAGAGCGTCTTGCCATCGTCGGCGCCCACCTCAGTCGACCCCCGCCAGATCGCGCAACTCGCTCGCCAGCTCCGCTCCATCGGTGGAGGCCGACACGCACAGGAGCGTGTCATCACCGGCCACCGTGCCGAGCAGACCGTCGAGTCGACTGCGATCGAGTGCTGAGGCCACGACGTGGGCACATCCCGGCGGTGTGCGGAGCACCACCAGGTTTCCCGAGCACGAGACCTCGGCGACCCATTCGCCCATCACGCGACGCAACTGATCGGCCGGCGCGTGGCGATCGGGCGCGAACTCCGGAATCGCGTACACGGTGTTGCCGCTGGGCACCCGCACCTTGACCGCGCCGATGTCGTCGAGGTCGCGCGACACGGTCGCCTGGGTGGCCTCGATCCCCTCCGTCCCGAGCAACTCGATCAGTTGTGGCTGGCTCGTGACCTCGTGGTCGCCGATCAGCCTCGAGACGGTGGCCTGGCGTTGCACCTTGGTGGTCATCGGCTCGCTCCGTGCTCGCCGGTCGGCCGCACATCGCAGAGGTGAGCGAGCGCGCCACGCGACGCGTGGAGGCGGTTGTGGCCCTGCTGGAACACGACCGATCGCGGCCCGTCGATGACCTCGGCGGTCACTTCGAAGCCCCGGTACGCGGGGAGGCAGTGCATGAATATCGCAGCGGGATCCGCCACCGCCATCATGTCGTCGTCCACCGTGAAGCCCTCGAACTTCTGGCGCCGCTCGCGCCCGTCGTCCTCGTGGCCCATCGACACCCACGTGTCGGTGTGCACGGCGTGTGCGCCCTCGACCGCCTCGACGGGCCGCGTCGTGTGCTCGACCGTGCTGCCGCCGAGGAGGACGAGGCGCTCGAGTTCGGCCTCATCGGGTCCGAAACCCGGCGGACAGGCGAGGCGGACGTGCATGCCGAGCAGGCAGGAGACCTCGGCGAGCGAGCGCGCCACGTTGTTGTAGTCGCCGACGTACGCGACGGTGAGGCCGGTGAGATCGCCCAGGCACTGGCGCATCGTGAGCGCGTCGGCCAGCGCCTGCAGCGGATGGGCGTGGTCGGACAGCATGTTGACGACGGGGATGGCGACCGCGTCGGCGAGCCTCGTGACCGTCGAGTGATCGAAGACCCGCGCCGCGATCAGCGAGTGATACCCCTCCATGATCCGGCCGATGTCCTCGACGGGCTCTCGGGTGTCGAAGCCGACCTCGTCGCCGCGCGCATACACCGGGTGCCCCCCGAGTTGCACGACGGCCATCTCCATCGAGTGGCGGGTGCGGTTCGATGGCTTCTCGAAGATCAGCGCGGCGCCCGCACCCTCGAGTGGCCGGCCGAGCGTCTCGATCGGTTGTGCGGCGAGCGCGAGCATCTCGTCAACCTGTTCGGCCGTGAGTTCGCCGATCGTCAGCAGATCGCTCGTCATGGCGCCGCCCCCGCACGCCCGAGCGCGGCGGCGATCAGTGCGACCGCCTCGTCGATCTCGTCGTCGGTGACGGTGATCGGCGGGACGAGACGGATCGTCGAGGGGTTGACCGCATTGACGATCAGCCCGTGGTCGAGCAGGTCGGCATAGACCTCGCGGGCATCGATGCCCTCCTCGAGCGCGACGCCGAGCATCAGCCCCGCGCCGCGCACGCCGACGACGCCGGCGACGCCGTTCAGCGCATCGACGATCCGTTGCCCCTGGCGGCGCGCCACCGCCGGTGCGTCGATCCGCTGCATCTCGTCGATCGTCGCGTTGACCGCCGCGGTGGCGATGGCGGTGCCGGAATACGTGCTGCCGTGATCGCCCGGCTCGAACGCGGCGGCGACGGCGGTGCGCGCCCAGCACGCTCCGACCGGCATCCCGTTGCCCATCGCCTTCGCCAGTGTGACCACATCGGGAACGATTCCGGCGTGCTCGAAACCGAACCATCTCCCGGTCCGGGCGAAGCCGGTCTGGATCTCGTCGATCATCAGCAGCGCGCCGACCTCGTCGCACATCGCCCGCACCTCGCGCAGGTACTCGGTGCTCGCCGGATTGACGCCGCCCTCACCCTGGATCGGTTCGAGCAGCACCGCCGCTACCGAGCCGTCGACCGCCGAGCGCATCGCCTCGATGTCGTTCCACGCGACGTGCCGGAAACCCTCGGGCATCGGCTGGAACGGCTCGTGCTTGGTCGGCTGCCCAGTCGCCGCGAGCGCGGCCAGCGTCCGGCCGTGGAAGCTTCCGAGTGCGGTGACGACATCGTGGCGCCCTCGCCCGCCGTGCTTGCGGGCGAGCTTGATCGCACACTCGACCGCCTCCGCCCCGGAGTTGGTGAAGAACAGTTGACCGCGCTCGCCGGTCGCGTCGTGCAGCAGCCCGTCGACCTTCACCGCCGCCTCGGTGGCCACCGGGTTGGCGAAGAAGTTCGAGACGTGCAACAGACGGCGCGCCTGGTCGCTGATCGCGTCGGCGACGACCGGGTTTGCGTGTCCGAGCGAGACGACCGCGATGCCGGCCAGGAAGTCGAGGTAGCGCTTGCCGTCGGAGTCCCAGAGTTCGGTGCCGCTCCCGCGCTCGAACATCAGCGACGGCGGCCCGAAGACCGGCATGAACGGGCACTGCTCTGCGGGCGCGTGAGTGAAGGCGTGGGCGCTCATCTGCGTTTCTCCTCCGGGTCGGTCGGGTCGGTCGGGTCGGTCGGGTCGGTCGGGTCGTCTCTTTCGAGGATCACCATCGTGCCGATGCCGTCGTCGGTGAAGATCTCGAGCAGCAGGACATGGGCGATGCGCCCGTCGAGGATGTGGGCGCGATGCACGCCTCCGCGAACGGCGTGGGTGCAGCTCGACACCTTGGGGATCATGCCGCCCGCGATCGTGCCGTCGGCGACGAGTGCGTCGAGCTCATCGGCGGTCACCTGGCGGATCAGGCTCGACGCGTCGTCGACATCGCGTCGGAGACCCTCGATGTCGGTGAGATAGACGAGCTTCTCGGCCCCGAGTGCCTCGGCGATCGCACCGGCGACCGTGTCGGCGTTGATGTTGTAGGCCTGCCCGGACCCGTCGCTGCCGATGGTTGCGATGACGGGCACGAACTCGTCGTCGAGCAGGTGTTCGAGCACCGCCGGGTTGATCGAGGTGACGTCGCCGACGAAGCCGAGCCGCTCGTCGCGGGGCTCGGCTCGGATCAGTCCGGCGTCGACGCCACTGACGCCGACGGCGAGGTTGCCGTGCACGTTGATCGCCGCGACCAGCTGTGGATTGACCTGACCCTTGAGCACCATCCGTGCGATTTCGACCGTCTCGGCATCGGTGACGCGAAGCCCGTCGACAAACTCGGGCTCCTTGCCGAGCCGATGCATCAGAGCGGAGATCTGCGGACCGCCACCGTGCACGACGACGGGCCGCATGCCGACGAGGCGCATCAGCACGATGTCCTCGGCGAACAGGGCGAGAGCGTCGTGTTCGGACGTGCCGGCGAGCGCGTTGCCGCCGTACTTGACGACCACGGTCTTGCCGGCGAAGCGGCGGATATACGGCAGCGCCTCGACGAGCATCGCCGCCTTCGAGGCGGGTGCATCGAGCGTCGGGCGTGACACGTCGGACACCTCGGACACCTCGGACACCTCGGTCAACTCGGAAACCTCGCTCACGGCTGGAGCCCGATTGCGGTGAGTCCGGCGGTCTCGTCGAGCCCGAGGGCGATGTTCGCGGCGTGTACCGCGCCGCCGGAGGCACCCTTGGTGAGGTTGTCGAGCGCTGCCATCGCGATGACGGTCCCGGTTCGCTCGTCGAAGCTGGCCGACACGTGGACGGCATTGGAGCCGAGCACCGACTTGGTCGCCGGCGGCGACTCTGTGACCGCGACGAACGGTGCGTCGGAGAAGAACGAGCGTTGGGCACTCCGCAGGGATTCGGTGGTGACCGGGGCGGCGGGCTTGGAATAGGTGGTCGCCAGCAGCCCGCGACCCATCGGGACGAGATGCGGCGTGAACAGCACCTGTGCCCCGATCTCCTGTTCCATCTCGGGCGTATGGCGATGGTCGTGGAGTCCGTACGCCGTGACGTTGTCGTCGACGTTGGCGAACACGTTCGTGTCGGTCGGGACCCGCCCCGCGCCGGTGATCCCGGTCATCGTGTCGACGACGATTCCCGTCGTGTCGATGAGACCGGCGTCGACGAGCGGGCGCAGCGCGAGCGTGGCGGTCGTGACGTGGCAGCCGGGCGTGGCGATGAGGCGGGCGCCCTTCAGTTCGGTGCGGTGGAGCTCGGGCAGCCCGAGCACGGCTTCGGCCAGCAGCTCGGGCTGGGTGTGTTCGAAGCCGTAGAACGTCGGGTAGGCGCCCGCGTCCTTGATCCGGAAGGCCGCCGACAGGTCGACGACGCAGCCGACCTCACCGACGAGCTGCGGAACGAGCTCCATCGACACCTCGTGGGGCAGACCGAGGAAGACCAGGTCGAGTCCGGCGAGCACCCCGATGTCGAACGGCTCGTAGACGAGATCGGGGTAGACGACCTCGAGGGCCGGGTACACATCGGCGGCCCGGCGGCCCACCATCGAATCGGCGGTGGTCACACGGACGTCGAAGTTCGGGTGCTGGGCGGCGAGACGCAGCAGCTCGGCGCCCGTGTAGCCCGACGCTCCGACGATCCCGACCGAGACCGGTGATTCGCGGATGGATACCGACATCTGCATGATCATACATCCATCCGGATGCTCATGCAACCAGTAGCAGTTCCGGAATGCGGTCGAAGGCGGCAGACTGTCGTCATGCTTCCGTCGATGACGCCGACGAAGGGACGCCTCCTCCTCGCCGCGCCACCGCTCGAGGATCCGAACTTCGACCGTACGGTCATCTTCATCCTCGAGCACCACGACGAGGGCGCGATCGGCGTCGTCATCAACCGCCCGAGCATCGAGAGCCTCGACGAGCCGCTCGATCGGTGGATCGAACTGCAGTCGGCGCCGTCGTCGGTCTTCAGCGGCGGGCCGGTCGAGCCGAACGCACTGATCGCCCTCGCCGAGACCACATCTCCGGTCGACGACGAACTCGACCATCTGTCGCCGATCGTCGGCACGATCGCGTCGGCCGACCTCACCGTCGATCCCGCGCTCGTCGCTGGCGATGTGGCAGGCATCCGAGTGTTCCGGGGCTATGCGGGTTGGGGTCCAGGACAACTCGAGGGCGAGATCGCCGCGGGGTCCTGGATCGTCCTCGACTCCGAGAGTGGTGACGTGTTCACCGACGAACCAGACGGGTTGTGGCGCACGGTGCTGCGCCGGCAACCGGGTCGCCTCGCCTGGCTGGCCGATGCCCCCGACGACCTCAGCTCGAACTGACGGGTCCCGGCTCGCCTGGCGCGCTCCGTCGGTCGGCGAGGCCACCGAGCGCCGCGATCGCATCGTCGACCCGCGAGCGTGGAACCAGCACGTGGTCGTGGTGGTAGCCGGCGAGAACGTTGCACGCGATGTTGCGTTCGGCGAGCCGGGCGCTGATCGCCGCCGTTAGCCCGACCGCCTCGAGGCTCGAGAACACCTGGAGCGTCAGCCACGCCAGCTCGACCGTGACTGGAAGGCCGGCCCGTTCGGCCGACTCGACCGGGAGGACGAGGGTGGTCAGCTCACCCTCGACGACCATCGCCGCGGCGGCCGCGAGGAGGCCTGGGGTGGGCACCTCGACCGCGACGTAGGTGAAGACACCGGGGCGACGCTCGACCGAGAGTGCGGCGAGCATCGCCTCGAGGTCGGTCTCGCCCGGCGCGGTCACATGATCAGCTTCGCAGCTCCGCTCCGAGTTTTGTCGCCGCGGCCTCGACACCCCGACGCGCCTCGGCGACGTCGTCTTCGGTGAGGTTGCGGTCGAGGGCCTGGAGCCGCAGCCGGTAGGCGAGAGAGCGCGTCCCCTCGGGCACTGCGCTGCCGCGGTAGGCATCGAAAAGGGTCAGGTCGACCAGTAAGCGTCCCGCCGCCTGACGGATCGCCTTATCGAGTTTCTCGGCGGGAATCGCGTCGGGCAGCACGAACGCGAGATCGAGGTCGCTCGACGGCTGACGGCTCGTCGGTTTCCACTGCGCCGGCTTCGGCTCGCGTTCGAGGAGTCGGTCGAGATCGACCTCGAGGATCGCGACGCGCTGGTCGATGTCGAAGCGTTCGAGGACCTCGGGCGACACCTCACCGACCGCTCCCAGAGGATCGCGACCGGCCTGCAGCGTCGCCGAGCGTGTCGCGTGCAGGCCCGTCGGCACCCGGCCCTGGTCGATGCGCGCTCCGACGCCGAGCGCCGATGCGAGTTCGCGCCAGACCGCGACGGCGGCGGGCGCCTCGGCCCCGGCCAGCACCACCGTGAGCGCCTCGTACTCCGCGGGCAGTTGATCGTCACTCGGCGGGTACACGCGCCCGATCTCGAAGAGGTGCACCCCCTGCGTACGGTGGGATTCGTTGTACGCGATCGCTCGGAGGAGGCCTGGGCGCAACGAGGTACGCAACACGCTCTCGTCCATCACGAGCGGGTTCGTGATCGAGATCGCCTCGGTCGGGAGATCGGCCCGCGAGAGCGTCCCGGGTGCGAGGAACGGATTGGGCATCGCTTCGGACACGCCGAGCCCGAGCAGCAACTCGCGCACGAGGCGCCGCCGCGACTGGTGCACCGAGAGCCCGCCGTGCACCACCGACTTCGGTACGGCCTTGCCGAGCGCCTCGTATCCGTAGTGCCGGGCGATCTCCTCGATGACATCGACCTCCTCGGTCGAGTCGAGGCGCCACGACGGGAGCACGACCGTGCGCGCATCGCCGTCGCCCGACACCGTGAACCCGATCGGATCGATTAGCGGCGGGAGGTCGGAGGCGGCGAGTTCGGTGCCGAGCAGCCGGTTCACCGCCTCGATGCGCACCGTGGTCGAGCGGAACTCGGCGGGCAGCGATTCGGCACGGGCGTCGACGGCACCCCGATGGACGACGATGTCGGGACACGTCTCGCGGAGCAGTTCGACGAAGCGGGCGATCGCCACGGGCATACCGTAAGGATCGACACCGCGCTCGAACCGCACCGACGCCTCGGATCGGAGGTTGGTCCGCGCCACGGTCTGGCCGATCCCGACGAGCGAGAACCACGCCATCTCGAGCGCCACGGTTGTGGTCGAGTCGCTGATCTCGGTGTCGAGACCCCCCATGATCCCGCCGACACCGATCGGCACGTCGTCGGCATCGCAGATGAACAGGTCGGCCGTGCCGAACGTGCGATCCTCGCCGTCGAGGGTGGTCAGACGCTCGCCCTCACGAGCCAACCTGATCCTGAACCCTCCGCCGCCGAGCGTCTCGAGGTCGTAGGCATGGCTCGGCTGGTCGAGCTCGAGCATCACGTAGTTGCTCACGTCGACGACGTTGTTGATCGGGCGCATGCCCGCCGCGGTCAGACGGCGCCGCATCCAGTCGGCCGAAGAGCCCACCGAGATGCCCGAGATCACCGTCGAGGTGAAGCGCCCACAGCGATCGCCGTCGACGATCTCGACCGGTGCGGACATCTCGTCGCCGGTCACCTCGAGCGCCGGCCGCGGTGGGACGAACGTCGTGCCGAGTCGCGGCGCGAGGTCGCGCGCAATACCGATGTAGCCCCAGCAGTCGGGGCGATTGCGGGTGACCTCGGCGTCGATCAGCAC
>CBDUYD010000075.1:0-13954 GCA_965371355.1 uncultured Ilumatobacteraceae bacterium | reverse complement strand
CGCCTGACGGGAACGCCCGCGAGTGACAACCGCTCGGAGATGAACTCGGTGGTCGCCGACTCGTCGCCGCTGAGTTCGGGATGGGCGTGGAGCTGGCGGCGGAAGGCGACGAGGCCCTCGACGTGTTCGCGCAGCCAGCTGTCGATCGTACGGTCGCCCGGGGCGACGGAGATGGCGTCGGTCATGTGGCCGTGATGCGGTCGGCTGCGAGTTCGTCGGCGAGGTTGTGCACCACGTCGACGAGCGTACCGCCGTGCTCGACCACGCTTCGCTGGCGCGCGGTACCCGACCCGTGCTCGAGGATCGAGAGCACCTCGTCGAGTTCGGCCCCGGTTCCGAGTCGATTCGCGGTGGGACGAACCTGATCGACCAACTCGCGTACAAGGTCGCGTATCGGGCGGCGGGTCGGCCTGCCGTTCCCGGTGTCCTCCACGATCAGGCGGGCATCGATCCCGTAGCGGCCTGCGAGCCAACGGTTCTCGCGCACGGTCCACTCCCGCGGTGGTGGCGGAAGCACGCCGGTGTCGAGTTGCTCGTCGCACCACGCGACCAGGGCCTGGGCGAGCCCGGCCAGGGCGGATGCCTCGCGCAGCGTGGGGGTGGCGTCGCACATGCGGAACTCGATCGTGCCGAAATCGGGGTGGGGTCGCAGATCCCACCACACCTCGCGTATCGAGCTGATGCACTCGGAGTCGATCAGGGTCGACATGAACGCCTCGAAGTCGACCCAGTCGGACAACTGGGGTGGGAGGCCAGCGGTCGGCAGCGATTCGAACACCTTGGAACGGGCCGACGCGAGGCCGGAGTCCTCGCCCTCGAAGTAGGGGCTCGAGGAGGAGAGGGCGAGAAAGAGCGGCAGCGAGCGTTGCAGTTCGTTGATGATGAAGATCGCCCGTTCACCGTCGCGTACGCCGACGTGAACGTGCATACCGCAGATGAGGAGCCGTCGTGCCGGCCACTGCATCGACTCGATGAGTGCGTGGTACCGAGGGTCGGGGCTGACTTGTTGCGAGCGCACGATCGCAAACGGATGCGTGCCCGAGCTGATGAGGCGGATGCCGCGCGCTTCGGCGACAGCCCTCACTTCGTCGAGGGTCGCCTGGAGATCGGCACGCGCTTCGGCGGGGGTCTCGCAGATGCCCGTGATTATCTCGATCGTGCTCTGGAACAGTTCGTGCTTCGCCTTGGGGTGTTCACCGCCCGGGTGCCCTTCGCCGAGGATCGCGAGCAGTTCGGTCGATGCCGACACCAGGTCGCCGGTCTCCGCGTCGACGAGATGGAGCTCCAACTCCACACCGACCGTCGGACGGTCATTGCGTGTGAACTCGATGCTCGCTGGGCGTTGCACTGCTGATCCGCGCCCTCCGGTGCTCAGCGGTACTCGACGAGCGCCTCGGCGACCTCTTCGGGCGTGATCGTCGGGGCGAACCGATGGACGATGTTGCCGTCACCATCGACCAGGAACTTCTCGAAGTTCCAGGTGATGTCCGAACTGTCGCCATCGCCCGGCTCCGCCTCCTTGAGCATGCGGTAGAGCGGTGCGGCGCCGTCGCCGTTGACGTCGATCTTCGAGAACAGTGGGAAGGTGACGTCGTAGTTCGATGTGGCGAACTCGAGGATCTCCTCGTCGGTTCCCGGCTCTTGGGCGCCGAACTGGTTGCACGGGAAGCCGAGAACCGTCACATCGTCATTGTCGTCGTGGAGCGCACGCAGACCTGCGTACTGGGGGGTGAGGCCTCAAAAACTGGCGACGTTGACCACGAGGCACATCTGGCCCCGGAACTGGTCGAACGAAACCTGATCGCCTGTGATCGAAGTCATCTCGAGGTCGTGGAATGCTGACATGGAAGCGACATTACCTCCGCGCGCGAGGGCGGTTGGTCGTCGATGGTGAGGGAGGGCTCGGGGATCGATCGTGGTGGATCCGTCGTGATGGTGATCTCGGCGCCTCCGCGTCGATATCATCGGCTTCGTTCATGCCTGACGATCGACGAATGGGGGGCGGCCCTCCGGGTCCGCCCGATCATCTGCCGGACCGACCGGAGCCCGCGTCCGACCCACATTCGTGCGCTGGCCAGACGGCACCGGGGCCGTCGAGCCCGTGTTGACCGCGCTCGGCATCCTCGGCGTCCTGGCGCTCATCGCGGCCAACGGCTACTTCGTGGCCGGAGAGTTCGGCTTCGTCGCGTCCAGGCGCTCGGCCTTCGTGGCCCGGGCCGAGACGGGCGACCGACGTGCCGAGCGGGCGCTCATCGTCCACCGCCGGCTGAGCTTCATGCTCTCGGGTGCCCAGCTCGGGATCACCGTGACCTCGCTGTTGTTGGGTTTCGTCGCCGAGCCCGTGATCGCCGGAGCGATCGAACCGCTCCTCGAGGCGCTCGGCGTGCCCGAATCCGCGACGTTCGGGATCGCGCTGATCACAGCGTTGGTCCTCGCCACGGGGGCTCAGATGGTGTTCGGCGAACTCGCCCCGAAGAACCTGGCGATCGCCAAGCCCGAGCCGGTGGCTCTCGCGGTCGCCTCGTCGACGCTGCTCTACCTCCGTGTCGCGGGGCCGATCATCCGCCTCTTCGACGGGGCCGCCAACCGGCTCCTGCGCCTGGTCGGCATCGAGCCGGTCGAGGAACTCGACATGGCGGTCTCGACCGAGGAACTCGATCTGATCGTCGACTCCTCCGCCGAGAGCGGCCACCTCACCGCGTCGCAGGCGATGCTCCTCGAGCGTGCGATCGACTTCGGCGATCTCGAGGCCTCCGACGCGATGGTGCCCTGGAACCGCGTCGTCACGATCGAGGCCGCGGCGACCGCCGCCACGCTTCGCGACCTGATGTCGTCGTCGCACTCGAGGTTCCCGGTCGTCGAGCCGGACGGTGAGGTACTGGGAATCGTCCACGCCAAGGATCTGCTCGGCGTCGCCCGCGACGCGTACGACATCACGGCCGTGTCGTCGATGCACCATGAACTCCTCGCCGTACCCGAGGCCGCCGGTCTCGACGTCGTGCTCTCCGCGCTGCGCGAACACTCGACCGAGATGGCGCTCGTCATCGACGAGTACGGCGCACCGGCGGGCATCGTCACGCTCGAGGACATCGTCGAGGAACTCGTCGGCGATATCGAGGACGAGTACGACCCGAGCGTCGTCGGTGATCAGGTCGAGATCGAGCCGGGTGTCTGGGAGGTGGCGGCGACGGTGCGGACCGACGAGATCGAGCGCAAGACGGGCATCGACCTGCCCGACGGCGAGTACGACACCGTCGCCGGTCTGGTCCTCCAACGTCTCGAACGACTGGCCGAGCCGGGTGACGTCGTGATGGTCGACGGCGCCCTGATCGAGGTCGTCGAAGTCGACGGCTTCGCCATCCAGCGCGTGGTCGTGCGACGCGATCCCGATACCGCTGCCGATGACGACACCGGCCGCGACGGGTCGACCGACGGTGGGGACGAACTTTGATCGCCGCGACCGAGGGGATCCAGGTCGACGGCTGGGCGCTGCTCGGGGCGCTCGTGCTCCTCGTGCTCAACGGATTCTTCGTCGCCTCCGAGTTCGCGCTGCTCGCCGCGCGCCGGTCGCGGATCGAGCAACTCGCCGCCGCCGGCGACAAGCGGGCGAGGCACGCGCTCGCGGGCATCCGCGAACTCACGCTGATGCTCGCCGGCGCCCAGCTCGGCATCACCATCTGCTCGCTGGGGCTCGGCGCGCTCGCAGAGCCCGCGATCGCCGGGATCATCGAGGGGATTCTCGGTGAGGCATTCTCGATGTCGGACACGGCGCGTCACGTCATCGGCTTCACGGTCGGCCTGTCGATCGTGGTCTTCCTCCACATGGTCGTCGGCGAGATGGCGCCCAAGTCGTGGGCGATCTCGCATCCGGAGGAGTCGTCACTCAAGCTGGCGCGACCGTTCCGCCTGTTCGTCTTCCTGTTCCGGCCGGTGATCCGCCTGCTCAACTGGATGGCCAACCTGGCGGTGCGCGCCGTCGGCGTCGAGCCGCGCGACGAGCGTGCGATGACCCACTCGCCCGCCGATCTCATCCTGCTGCTCGACGAGTCGGCGGGTCACGGCGGCATCGAGTCGGGCGAGCACGAGCTGCTGACCCGGACCCTCGAACTGTCGGGCCTCACCGCCGAGGACGCGATGACGGTGCGACGTGACATCGTCGCCGTGCCCGCCGAGGCCTCGGCGACCGAGGCCGCGGCGGTGGCGCACCGCACCGGACGCACCAGGGTCGTCGTTCACGAGGGCGATCTCGACCACGTCCGCGGCTTCGTGCACGTGAAGGACCTGCTGCTCCTGGCCGAGGGCACCTGGGCGAACACCGAGGCAGGCGGCCTCACCCGCCCGATCATGGTGACCCATGAACACCACCGGGTCGAAGACCTGTTGCTCGAGATGCGCACCGAACGACAGCACATCTCACTCGTTGTCGACGAACACGGCACGGTCGTCGGTCTGGTCACGATGGAAGACCTGATCGAGGAATTGATCGGTGACTTCGACGACGAATCAGACCTCGGTGCGGGCGAGTGCGAACTCGTCGGCGAGCGCACCTACCGGATGAACGGCACGCTGCGTCCCGACGAGTTCGCGGACCGTGTCGGCGTCGCCCTGCCCGAGGGCGATTGGCAGACGGTGGCCGGGTACATGATCGATGCGTTCGACGAGTTCCCGTCGGCAGGCGACGCGGTGACCACGCCGGTCGGGGAGTTCACGGTTCTCGCGATGGATGGCTACGCGATCGACCGCCTGCGCGTCGTGCTCGCTCCCGAGGAACCGCCGGAGGAACCGCCGGAGGACGCGCCGGAGGCCTGACGATTCGAGGTGGACGAACGTCTGTTCGCCGGATAGGATGTGCCGATGGTCGACACGATCAGCGACGATCTGAGCATTCTCGGTGAGTCGCCGGTCGCCAACTACGGAGCCGCCGACGACGAGCGTTTCGTCGTCGTGTCCGACTTCGAACCGGCTGGCGACCAGCCCAAGGCGATCGAGGCGCTGGCCGCCGGCATCGAGTCGGGCGAGCGCTTCCAGACGCTGCTCGGCATCACCGGATCGGGCAAGTCGGCGACCATCGCCTGGACGATCGCCCAGACGCAACGGCCCACGCTGATCCTCGCGCCGAACAAGTCGCTCGCCGCCCAACTCGCCCAGGAGATGCGCGAGTTCTTCCCGAACAACCGGGTCGAGTACTTCGTCAGCTACTACGACTACTACCAGCCCGAGGCGTACATCCCGTCCAGCGACACCTACATCGAGAAGGACTCCTCGATCAACGACGAGATCGACCGGCTCCGGCATTCGACGACCGCCGCGCTGCTCACCCGCCGCGACACGATCGTCGTCGCCTCGGTCTCGTGCATCTACGGCATGGGAAGTCCCGACGAGTACCGCGGACAGTTGCTCGATCTCAGCGTCGGCGTCGACTACGACATGCGCAACATCCTGCGCCGCCTCGTCGACATGCAGTACGACCGCAACGACATGACCCTCGGGCGCGGGAACTTCCGCGTCAGGGGCGACACGATCGAGATCCACCCGCCGTACGAGCAGTCGGTGCTGCGCATCGAGATGTTCGGCGACACGATCGACCGGCTCACCACGCTCGATCCGCTCACCGGCGAGCAGCTCGGCGAGATGCAGCGGGCGTACGTGTTCCCGGCCACCCACTACGTCACCGGCAGCGAACGGCTGGCGGCAGCGATGGCCAAGATCGAAGACGAGCTGCAGGTCAGGCTGAAGTGGTTCGACGAGAACGACAAGCTGCTCGAGGCGCAGCGGTTGCGGATGCGCACCCAGTACGACCTCGAGATGATGAGCGAGGTCGGGTACTGCAACGGCATCGAGAACTACTCGATGCACCTCGACGGGCGCGACATCGGCGAGCCGCCGTTCACGCTGCTCGACTACTTCCCCGACGACTTCCTGCTCGTCATCGACGAGAGCCACGTCGCCGTGCCGCAGTTGCACGGTCAGTTCGCCGGCGACCGCAGTCGCAAGGACATGCTTGTCGACCACGGGTTCCGGCTGCCGTCGGCGCGCGACAACCGTCCGCTCATGTTCGAGGAGGTCATCGAGCGCATCAACCAGTGCATCTTCCTCTCGGCCACGCCCTCCGACTACGAGATGCGTGTGTCATCCAAGGTCGTCGAGCAGATCGTGCGGCCGACCGGGCTGGTCGACCCCGAGGTGATCGTCAAGCCGACCAAGGGCCAGATCGACGATCTGATCGAACTGGTCAACGGCAGGGTCGCCCGTCACGAGCGCGTGCTCGTGACCACGCTCACCAAGAAGATGGCCGAGGACCTCACCGACTACCTGCTCGAGCAGGGGCTCCGCGTGCGCTACCTGCACTCCAACATTGACACGATCCAGCGGATCGAGATCCTCCGCGCGCTGCGGCTCGGCGAGTTCGACGTGCTCGTCGGTATCAACCTGCTGCGCGAGGGCCTCGACCTGCCAGAGGTGTCGCTCGTGTGCATCCTCGACGCCGACAAGGAGGGCTTCCTGCGGTCGCAGACGTCGTTGATCCAGATGATCGGGCGGGCGGCCCGCAATGTTGCCGGGCAGGTGGTGATGTACGCAGATCGGATGACCGACTCGATGACCCACGCGATCGGCGAGACGCAGCGCCGGCGCGGGCTGCAGGTCGCGTACAACGCAGAGCACGGCATCGATCCGCAGACGATCCGCAAGGCGGTCGGCGATATCTTGTCGCTGCTGCGTCCCGACGGAACGGCCCCCGTCCCGGGCAAGGACCGCCGCCGCCAGCGCGAGCGCGACAAGGTGCAGCGAGACCTCAAGTCGTTGCCGCAGCAGGAGTTGGCACGCCTGATCCAGACGCTCGAGGAGGAGATGCACGAGGCGTCCGCCGAGCTCAAGTTCGAGTACGCGGCCAGGCTCCGCGACGAGGTCAACGACCTGCGGCGCGAACTCCGCGATGCGGGGTGAGCGCACTCGGGTCCGCTCGGATTCCGATCTGCGCTGAACACACGTTCGCATGTAGAATCCTGCCCTGATGACCCCCCGGACCTCGGCCAAGCCGACCTCGCGCTCGCTCCGCAGCGGCCCGCAGATCGTCGTGCGCGGCGCTCGCGAGCACAACCTCAAGAACGTCAATGTCGAGCTTCCGCGCGACCGCCTGATCGTGTTCACCGGCCTGTCCGGGTCGGGCAAGTCCAGTCTCGCGTTCGACACGATCTACGCCGAGGGTCAGCGCCGGTACGTCGAGTCGTTGAGCGCGTATGCCCGCCAGTTCCTCGGTCAGATGGACAAGCCCGACGTCGACGTCATCGAGGGGTTGTCGCCGGCGATCTCGATCGATCAGAAGTCGGCGAGCCGCAACCCGCGCTCCACCGTCGGCACGATCACCGAGGTCTACGACTACCTCCGGCTGTTGTATGCCCGAATCGGTGTTCAGCACTGCCCCAACGACGGCACGAGGCTGCAGCGCCAGACACCACAGCAGATCGTCGACCGCATCCTGGCGATGGACGAGGGGCTGCGGTTCCAGGTGCTCGCACCGGTCGTGCGCGGCCGCAAGGGTGAATACGACACATTGCTCGAAGACCTGTCGGGTCAGGGTTACGTTCGGGCGCGCATCGATGGTGAGACCGTCGACATCGACGAGTTCCTGAAGCGTGACGAGCGGCTCGCCAAGTACGAGAACCACAAGATCGAGATCGTCGTCGACCGCCTCGTCTTGAAGGAGGGCATCGAACGCCGTCTGACCGACTCGCTCGAGTCGGCGCTGGCGCTCGCCGAGGGCGTCGCCGAGATCGAGGTCGTGCCGCGCGCGGGCGACGAGACGGAACTAGAAACGCTCACGTTCAGCCAGCACCTCGCCTGCCCGAAATGCGACACGAGCTACGACGAACCGGCGCCGCGCAACTTCTCGTTCAACTCGCCGTACGGCGCGTGCGTCACCTGCGACGGGCTCGGCACAACCTTCGAGGTCGATCCCGAACTCATCATCCCCGATGGCGAGACATCGCTCGTCGACGGCGCGATCGCACCGTGGCGCAGCGCGCACACCCAGTACTTCACGCGCATGCTCGAGTCGGTCGCCGAGAATCACGACATCGATGTCAGGGCCCCGTGGGAGTCGCTCACGGCGAAACAGCAGAAGGTCATCCTCCACGGCGTCGAGGGCAAGATGACCGTCAAGTACAAGAACCGCTACGGGCGCTCACGCTCGTACTCCACCGAGTACGAGGGCGTCATCCCGTGGATCAAGCGGCGTCACGAGGGAAGCGACAGCGAGTGGGCGCGCGAGCAGTACGAGGGCTATATGCGCCTCGTCGCGTGTTCGGCCTGCGACGGTGCCCGGCTGAAGCCCGCGACCCTGGCGGTCACGATCGACGGCAAGCACATCGCCGAGGTGTGCGAGATGTCGATCGGCGAGTCGGCGAAGTTCCTCGCCGCCCTCGAACTCAGCGAGCGCGATCGCATGATCGCCGAACGCGTCACCAAAGAGATCAACGCCCGGCTCGGCTTCCTGCTCGACGTCGGCCTCGACTACCTCACCCTGTCGCGCTCGGCGGGCACGCTCGCCGGCGGTGAAGCACAGCGAATTCGCCTCGCATCGCAGATCGGCTCGGGACTCGTCGGCACCCTGTACGTCCTCGACGAACCCTCGATCGGTCTCCACCAGCGCGACAACCGCCGCCTGATCGACACGCTCACCCGACTCCGTGATCTCGGCAACACCGTGATCATCGTCGAGCACGACGAGGAGACGATCCGCGCGAGCGACTGGATCGTCGACATCGGTCCCGGCGCGGGCGAACACGGCGGTGAAATCGTGTACGCGGGCGCGGTCAAGGGCGTCGAGCGCGTGGCGAAGTCGATCACCGGTCAGTACCTGTCGGGCCGCAAGCAGATACCGGTTCCAGCCGTTCGCCGTTCGCCGGGCCTCGATCGTCTGGTGATCCGAGGCGCCCGTGAACACAACCTTCGCGACCTCACCGTCGAGATCCCGCTCGGCAACTTCGTCACCGTCACCGGTGTGTCCGGTTCCGGCAAGTCCACACTCGTGCGCGACATCCTGCTGCCGGTCCTCATGCAACGCATCTACAAGTCCAAGGCTGCCGCCGGCAAGCACAAGCGGATCGACGGCATCGAGGCGCTCGACAAGGTCATCGACATGGACCAGTCGCCGATCGGTCGCACCCCTCGCTCGAATCCGGCCACCTACACCGGCGTCTTCGACAACATTCGCAAGTTGTTCGCGAGCACCAACGAGGCGAAGGTGCGGGGCTACATGCCCGGCCGGTTCAGCTTCAACGTAAAGGGAGGTCGCTGCGACGCGTGTTCCGGCGACGGCACGATCAAGATCGAGATGCACTTCCTGCCCGACGTGTACGTGCCGTGCGAGATCTGTCACGGCGCCCGCTACAACCGTGACACGCTCGACATCGAGTTCAAGGGCAAGACGATCGCCGACGTGCTCGACATGCCGGTCGCCGAGGCGGTCGACTTCTTCGCCAACCAGCCCGGCATCGCGCGCTACATGCGCACCCTGATGGACGTCGGCCTCGGCTACGTACGTCTCGGGCAGCCCGCGCCGACGCTCTCGGGTGGCGAGGCGCAGCGCGTGAAGTTGGCTACAGAGCTGGCGAAGCGTTCCACCGGTCACACGATCTACATGCTCGACGAGCCGACCACCGGCCTCCACTTCGACGATGTCAGGCGGCTGCTCACCGTGTTGCAGCGGCTCGTCGATCAGGGCAACACCGTTCTGGTCATCGAGCACAACCTCGACGTCATCAAGACGTCCGACTGGATCATCGACCTCGGTCCCGACGGCGGCAGCGGTGGCGGCACCGTCGTCGGCGAGGGCCCGCCCGAACACATCGCAGCGCTCGAGACATCGCACACGGGACGTTTCCTGCGCGACGTGCTCGACGTGTCCACCTGACGGGTTGCTCCGGTGACGACGAGTTCCGACGCGGTGGTGCTCCCCGACGCTGTCGAGCTCGAGCGCCTCGAACGCCGCACGCTGACATCGTTGCGGCTCGCGCAGGTGCCGGGCCAGGCAGCGGTGGCGGGCATGGTCGCCGTCGTCTCGCTCCTCGCCGGCGATCTGCTCGGGTCCGACCGGCTGGCCGGCACCGGCAGCGCCGCCTTCACCGCGGGCGCGGCGCTGACGATGATCCCGCTCGCCGCGTACATGCGACGCCACGGTCGCCGCCCCGGTCTCACCAGGGCGCTGCTGATCGGAGCGGCCGGGGCGGCGGTCGCCGCCCTCGGCGGGGCGCTCGGCTGGTTCCCCCTGTTCCTCGCCGGGATGGTCGCCTTCGGCGCCGGGCAGGCGGCCACGTTGCAGCAGCGCTACGTCGCCGCCGATCTCGTCCCGGCCGAGCGTCAGGCGACGGCGATCGCCGCGATCGTCTGGGTCGGCACGCTCGGTGCGGTGTTCGGTCCGCTGCTCACGCCATTCGAGCGGGCGGCGGCGAGCGCGGTCGGCATCGAGGAGATGGTCGGTCCGTTCATCTTCGCGGCCGCGTTCTTCCTGATCGCCGCGACCGTCGTGTGGCGGCGGCTGCGTCCCGACCCGCTCGCCGTGATCGGTGGCATCGACGAGCACGCCGAACGGACCCGCCCCATCGCACAGCTGCGCGCGTCAGCGGCTGTGATCGGCGTCTCCCCGGGTGCGCGGCTCGGTCTCGCCGCGATGGCGATCTCGCAAGCCGCGATGGTCGGTGTGATGACGATGACACCACCGCACATGGACGATCACGGCCACGACGACCTGGCGGCATTCGTGATCGCCGCCCACATCCTCGGGATGTACGGACTGGCGCCTCTCGTCGGACGCCTCGTCACCCGCGTCGGCACGAACCGGGCGATCCAGTACGGCGCGGTCGTACTCGGCGCCGGCACGCTCACCACGGTGCTCGCCGGCTACGTCCCGGCGCTCATGTTCGCGGGGTTGTTCCTCCTCGGGCTCGGCTGGAACGTCGGACTGATCGGAGGGTCGACGCTCCTCACATCGTCCGTGCCCGTCGGCGCGCGCGTCGAGGTGCAGGGCACCTCCGATCTCACGATGAGTCTGTGCGGGGCACTTGCCGCGTTCTCGTCGGGATTCCTCAAGCAGTCGTTCGGATTCCACATGCTCGCCAACGGCGCAGCACTGCTCGCGGGCGGGCTGCTCGTGCTCGCGTGGTACACGGCGGCGCGCCATCCCGCCGCGGTCTGACCGGCCTGTCCGACCGTCCGCGGTTCAACTGTTGCGGAGCCGCTTCGACAGTTCGTTGAGGCGCTTCTTCTCCCCGCCGGTCAGCGCGTCCATCCCCTGATCGCCGATCTTGTCGAGCAATGCGTCGAGTTCGGCCTGGTCGGCCATCGAAGCGACCGGGCGGGGCGGAGCGGGCGCCGGGCCGCGGGTCCAGGGTCCCTCCACCACCTTCGGTCCGGACGATCGCTTCGGCTTCGAGCGCTTCTTGGTCCGCTGCGACGTGCTGCTGCCGTCGAGCGGCAGGTGGGGGATCGGCCAGCCCTGCGCGACCCCGAGCGATCGGCCCGCCACCAGAGCGGTGCCGATGCCGAAGAGGAGGAAGAGCAGTTGCCCGGTCGATCGCGTGCCCGAGTACTGCAGGGCGCTGAGCAGGGTGAAGACCCCGGCCACGGCCCACAGTGGCACCACCTCGAACCAGCGCACGCCGGGGTATGTCGCGGCGTAGACCCAGATCCCGCCGAGGAAGAGTGTGGTCAGGCCGAAGTCCTGACTGCTGAAGTCGAGGCTGTTGTCGAGAGCTCCCAGCGCGGTGAGCACGATCGCCGGGATGATCGCGACGGCGAGGACCCACCAGACGAACTTGGCGCGGCCGAACAGGGCCTCGAGCTGTTGTCCGAACAGCCAGAAGAAGACGATCGACAGCAGCGGCCAGAGGTCGGGTTCGGTCGCGATCGGCCACGTGACGAGTCGCCATATCTCGAACTCGCGCACGAGCGGGCCGAAGAAGAGCAACTTCGAGAACGCTTCGAGGCTCGCGCCGTACACGAACATCGACGCCACCGCCAGCGCGCAGAGGATGTCGGTGGTGGTGACGTCGAAGCGTCCGGCCCGGAACCAGCCGTCGTTGGGCCGGCGACGGAATATTGCAGCGAACTGGTCCGACATCGGGGTTCACCGTACCCGGCGCTTCGTATGCTGCGGACGTCATGGCAGTGTGCGCATCCGGGGCGTCCCCGAAATGGTGAAGCGGCCGCCGGCGGGCACGATTCCCGAGGCGCCCGGGTCATATCAGTTCAAGGACGCCGCCGGTCGGGTGATCTACGTCGGCAAGGCCGCCAATCTCCGCCAGCGTCTGTCGAACTATTTCCAGTCGCCGCGCAACATGCACGTGCGCACGGCGCAGATGGTCGCGACGGCCGAGTCGGTCGAGTGGACGACCGTGCGCAACGAGGTCGAAGCCCTGATGCTCGAGTACAGCCTGATCAAGGAGCACCGGCCGCGCTTCAACGTGCGCCTCCGCGACGACAAGAGCTACCCCTTCCTGGCCGTGACCGTGGGCGACCAGTGGCCGCGCGCCGTGGTGATGCGCGGCCGCAAGCGCAAGGGCACGAGGTACTTCGGCCCGTACGGCCATGCGTATGCGATCCGCGACACGCTCGACCTGCTCCTGAGAAGTTTCCCGATCCGCACATGCAGCCAGTCGAAGTTCGGCCAGCACGAGCGTCTCGGGCGCCCCTGTCTCCTCTACCACATCGAAAAGTGCGCCGGCCCGTGCGTCGGCGAGATCGACGAGGTGCCCTACCGCCAGCTCGTCAACGATCTCTGTGCGTTCCTCGAAGGCGACACCGACGAGATCGTCGATCGGCTCGAACGCGACATGCAGGGCGCGGCAGGCGAGCTCGACTTCGAGCGGGCGGCGCGCCTGCGCGACCGGCTCGTCGCGGTGCGCAAGGCGATCGAGAAGCAGCAGATGGTCGTCGAACGCAGCGAGGATGTCGACGTGATCGGCATCGCCGACGACGAACTCGAGGCATCGGTGCAGGTCTTCTACGTGCGCAAGGGACGCGTCGTCGGACGCAAGGGGTTCGTGCTCGACAAGGTCGAGGAGCTGACACCCGGTGGGCTGGTCGACCGGATCCTCGAGTCGATGTACGGCGAGGTGCCGCTGCTCGGCGTGCCCAAGCAGGTGCTCGTTCCGCACGAATCCGACGACCGGCGGACCTACGAGGAGTGGTTGGAGCTCTCGCGGGGCTCGAAGGTGCAGGTCAGGGTGCCCCGGCGCGGCGACAAGCGGGTGCTGCTCGAGACGGTGACGCGCAATGCCAAGGAGGAGTTCACGCGCCACCGACTGCGACGGGCGAGCGATCACAACACGCGCAGCAGGGCGCTCACCGAACTACAGGATCACCTCCACCTGCCCGAGGCGCCGCTGCGCATCGAGTGTTACGACATGGCGCACCTCCAGGGCACCGACTACGTGGGCTCGATGGTCGTGCTCGAGGACGGTCTGCCGAACAAGCGTGAGTACCGCCGCTTCAAGGTGAACGACGTGCCCGGCAACGACGACTACGCGGCGATGGCCGAGGTCGTGCGCCGCCGCCTGCAGGCCTACCTCGACGAGCGCGACCGGCCGGTGAACGAGCGCGGTGACAAGCCCGGCAAGTTCGCGTACCCGCCACAACTGCTGCTCGTCGACGGCGGCAAGGGCCAGGTGAGCGCCGCCAGGCGGGTGGTCGACGAACTCGGCCTGACCGACGAGATCCCGGTCGCCGGGCTGGCGAAGCGGTTCGAGGAGGTGTACGTGCCCGACCGGTCCGAGCCCGTCGCGATCCCGCGGGGGAGCGAAGCGCTGTTCATGCTCCAGCGGATCCGCGACGAGGCGCACCGGTTCGCCAACTCGTTCCACCGTGAACGACGCAGCAAGCGGATGACCGTGAGCGCGCTCGACGGGATCCCCGGGCTCGGCGAGGTCCGCAGGAAGAAGCTGACCAAGGCGTTCGG
>CBDUYD010000074.1:0-14178 GCA_965371355.1 uncultured Ilumatobacteraceae bacterium | reverse complement strand
GGTTGGCCTCGAGCCACTCGTTGGTGATCGCGACCCCCTCGGCGACGACGTCGATCCCGTCGAGGTCGATCGTGTCGTTCGCCGACTGCACGTACGCAGCGTCGCCGATGAAGGCCTCGGGCCAAACCGACGTGTCGAGGGTCGGTTCGATGCCGTGCGCTTCGAACCACGAACCGGGCGGCTGCTGGATCGCGGGTATCGGGAGCCCGAACTTGGTGGCGAACTCGAAGTCGCGATGGTCGCCGCAGGGCACGGCCATGATCGCCCCGGTGCCATACCCCATCAGGACGTAGTCGGCGATCCACACCGGGATCGACACATCGTTGATCGGGTTGGTGGCGTAGGAGCCCGTGAAGACCCCGGTCTTGACGCGGGTCTCGTCCTGGCGGTCGATGTCCTTCTTCGCCCCGGCCGCGTGCCGGTACTCGGCAACCTCGCCGGCCCGTTCGGGGGTGGTCAGCGCATCGACGAGTGGATGCTCGGGCGCGAGCACCATGAATGAGGCCCCGAACAGCGTGTCGGGGCGGGTGGTGAACACGCTGATCGCCTCGCCGGCGTCGGTGGGGAAGTGGACCATCGCACCATCGCTGCGACCGATCCAGTTGCGCTGCATCGTCTTGATCGAGTCGGGCCAGTCGAGCAGGTCGAGGTCGTCGAGCAGCCGGTCGGCGTAGTCGGTGATGCGCATCATCCACTGGCGCATGCTGCGCTTGAAGACCGGGAAGTTGCCGCGGTCGCTGCGGCCGTCCGCGGTGACCTCCTCGTTGGCGACGACGGTTCCGAGCCCCGGACACCAGTTGACCGGCGCCTCGCTCACATACGCCAGCCGGTGCGCGTCGACGATGTCTGCCCGTTCGGCGGCGGTCAGATCGGTCCAGGGCCGACCGTCGGGCGTGGCCCGGCTTCCGGTCGCGTACCCGGCGATCAGTTCGTCGATCGGACGCGCGCGCTGGAGGTCGTGGTCGTACCACGCGTTGAAGATCTGAGAGAAGATCCACTGGGTCCACCGGTAGTAGGCGGGATCGATCGTCGAGACACTCCGCCGCGTGTCGTGACTCATGCCCAGTCGGCGGAGTTGGCGGCGCATCGTGGCGATGTTGGCCTCGGTCGTGATCGCCGGATGTGTGCCGGTCTGCACGGCGTACTGCTCGGCGGGCAGACCGAACGCGTCGAAGCCCATCGAATAGAGCACGTTGTGGCCGGTCATCCGCTTGAAGCGCGAGTACACGTCGGTTCCGATGTAGCCGAGCGGGTGGCCCACGTGGAGCCCGACCCCGGACGGATAGGGGAACATGTCGAGCACGAACAGCTTCTCGCCACGACCGGCCATCGCGTCGGGATCCGCGAGCACACCGGTGGGATTCGGGGTCTCGAAGGTGCCCTCGGCCGCCCAGTACTCCTGCCACCGCAGCTCGATGTCGCGCGCCAGCGTGGAGCTGTAGCGGTATGGAGGGGAGTCGGTGGGTGCGCCGGGAGGAGTGTGGTCGTCGTCGATCATTTGGTCGGCTCAGCCTACGGTCCGGTCATTGCCCATCTGTAGGTTGAGGGGCATGGCGCTCGACATCGTCTGCCCGCGGTGCGGTGTCGACGACGACCTGACCGGTGAGGGGGTCGACGACGGCCTGATCGAACTCACCTGCCACTCGTGCAAGGTGCAGTGGACACGCGACCCCCGCCCGCGGTGCCCCACCTGCGGTGGTGACGATCTGTACCACGTACCACAGGTGATTCTCGAGAAGTCGCGGGGTTCGCAGATGTCGATCCAGGGGATCCACGTCGAGTACGCCTGCCACGCATGCCAGCCGCGCGAGGTGAGGATTCGAGGCGGTCGGACGACCCACCTTCCCGACCGGCTCGGCGGCAGCCAGTAGATCCGCCGCGAGTAGCGTTGCGCAGATGGACGATTCCACCGTCGCCCGCCTGGAACGCGCCGCGCACGCCGACGCCGGCCTCCGCCTGGTCGGGGCCTCGATGACCGGCGGGGGCGAACCGGTGCTGGTCGGCTGGGACGAGATCCACGACCAGGCCCGATCGATCGGCGCGGCTCTTCAGGCGAAGGGACTCGCGCCGGGTGATCACGTCGCAATCCTCGGGCCGACGAGCCGCGAGTTGATGACGATCGTGCGCGGCTGCTGGATGGCAGGCCTGACGTCGATGGTGCTGCCGCTCCCGATGAGGATGGGGTCACTCGACGCGTTCATCGAGAGCACGCGGGCGCGGATCATCCACGGCGATGCGAAGCTCGTGCTGATCGACGATCTGCTCGCCGACTTCTACGCGGCGGCCGAGGGCGATCCACCGATCGAGTCGATGCGCTCGGTGATGCCCGGGTCGCCCAACGTGCCCGTCGGCGACGCCCTCCAAGCGCCCGCGCCCGACCCCGAACGGCTGGTGATCCTGCAGTACACGAGCGGTTCCACCAGCGAGCCGAAGGGTGTGATGATCCCCGATCGGGTGCTCTCGGCCAACATCGATGCGTTGTGGGAGGCGGCCGACGTGGGCGACGGCGAGGTGATGGTCTCGTGGCTGCCGTTGTACCACGACATGGGCCTCGTCGGGTTCCTGTCGCTGGCGATGACGAAGGGGGTCGATCTCGTCCAGGCGGCCCCGCAGGACTTCCTCGCCCACCCCGGGAACTGGATGCAGTGGCTGAGCGACTTCGGCGGCACCGCCACCGCCGGACCGAACTTCTCGTGGGTGCTCGCGACCCGGGCGCTGCGGCGGATGAAGGATCTCGATCTGTCGAGACTCACGCTCGCGCTCTCCGGGGCGGAGCCGGTCGATCCGGTGGCGGTCGAGGCGTTCGTCGCCGAGGCCCAGCGGTTCGGGTTCCCCGCCGGTGGTGTCTTCCCCGCCTTCGGGATGGCCGAGACCGCGATCGCGGCGACGTTTCCGCCGCGCGGTCGAGGGCTGGTGACCGACACGGTCGACCGGCTCGTGCTCGAGACCCAACGGGTCGCCAAGCCGATCGAGATCGCCGACCCCGACGAGCTCGCCCTCACCGCGCGCCGGTTGCCGCTGCTCGGCACCGCCGTTCCCGGTCTCGAGTTGAAGGTCGTCGACCTCGACACCTACGAGAAGATCCCCGAGCGCCACGTCGGTGAGCTGCTCATCAGGGGCACGTCGGTCACGCCGGGGTACTACAAGCGCCCCGACGCGACCTCCGCCCTGTTTCACGACGACTGGCTGTGCACCGGCGATCTCGCGTACATGCTCGACGGCGAACTCGTGCTGTGCGGCCGCATCAAAGACGTCATCATCGTCGGCGGACGCAACATCTTCCCCGAGGACATCGAGCGATCGGTCGGGGCGCTCGATGGCGTACGGGCCGGCAATGTGATCGCCTTCGGGATGGAGGGATACAAGGGCCGCGAGAGTGTGGTCGTCGTCGCCGAGGTGCGCGTGGGCGACACGTCCGGATCGGTGGCGGAGATCCGCGAGGCGATCCACCATCGGACCCTCGAGGTCTGCGGGGTCCCGCCCCGCGACGTGATGCTCGTCGAGCCGAGCACGTTGCCCAAGACCAGCAGCGGCAAGCTCCAGCGCTCGAGGTGCCGTGACGAGTACCTCGACGAGGAGCTGTCGCTCGCGACCGCCCGAACCACCAGGTGACGCGCCCCGCGACCTCGTCCCCGCGCGCAGGGTGTTTGCCTCATCCGGTGACGGCGGCTACGGTCGGCCCCAGTCGCGGGTGCTACCGCTCACGGCGTTGACGACGCCCACAAGGGGGAGAACTTCATGGATTGGAAGCGAATCGATCAAGCGCGGGGCTCGGTAGGGCCTGTCGAGGTCGACCTCATCGAGGCATACGCCCAGGGCCGCATCAAGCGACGTGACTTCGTCAAGCGCGGCACGATCATCGGTCTGTCGGTGCCCTTCATGGGCGCCATCATCGCCGCCTGCGGCAGCGATGACAGCGGCTCGAGCGGCGACACCTCGACCGGCGACACCTCGAGCGGTGACACCTCCAGCGGAGGAACATCGGCCGGATCCGAACCCGCGTCGACCGACGGCGGCGGTGGCGGCACGGGCGGCAGTGTGATCGTCGGGATCCAGCAGGGCGACGCCAACACCGGTCTCGACCCGGTGAACATGCTCGACCTCGGTACCTACAACATCTTGTCGCAGAGCTTCGAGTACCTGGTCGGCCTCGGAGACGACGGAAACATCGGCGCCACCGCCCTGTCCACCGACTGGTCGCCCAACGAAGACGGTTCCGTGTGGACCTTCACACTCCGCGAGGGCGCGGTGTGGGGCGACGGCAGTCCCGTCACCTCGGCCGACGTCGGAGCCACGATGGATCGTATGGCCGCACAGGGCAACGCCGGCCTCGCCGGCGTGATCGACGAGGGCTCGACCGATTCGTCCGACCCCTCGGTCGCGGTGATCACCCTGATCGAGCCGAACGGCAACTTCCCGGTCCTCGTATCGATCTTCAACGCCCAGAGCCTCATCACCCCGGTGGACTACTCCGACGGCACCACGCTCGACGAGCGGCCCGACGGCAGCGGGGCATGGATCCTCGACAACTGGGACGCCACGACGTTCGTCGCCAAGTTCGTCCGCAACCCCAATTGGTGGGGTGGCGAGACCCCGCTCGATTCGACCGAACTGCGCGGGTTCGCCGACATCAGCACGACGGTCACGGCGATGCAGAGCGGCGACATCGATGTCATCCAACAGTTCTCGGTAATCGGTGGCGAGGGCCTCCTGGCCGACAGCAATTTCGTCGTGCTCGAGCCCCCTTCGGCCGCCCACCGCCAGGTTTGGTTCAACACGCAGCAGGGTCAGTTCACCGACAAGCTCGTGCGCCAGGCCCTGGCGTGGACGCTCGACCGTCAGCAGATGCTCGACACCTTGTGGGCGGGCCGCGGTGAGATCGGAAACGACTATCCCGTGCTCTCGTCGCTGCCGTTCTACGATCCCGACGCCGCCCCGCAGCGGTCGCGCGACATCGAGCAGGCGAAGGCACTCCTGGCCGAGGCGGGGGTCGACAGCATCTCGGCCGCGATCGACACCGGCGACATCCAGGAGATCCCCGACCTCGCGGCGATCATCCAGCAGAACGCCGCCGAGGCGGGCTTCGACCTCACGGTCAGCACCCAGTCGAACTCCACGTTCTACGGGGCTGCTTGGTGTCCTGGAGCGAGCGACTCCGACGAGACGCTGCCGTGCGACAACTCCGCCGAGTTCGGGATCGTCGACTACGGCCACCGCCCTGTGCCCGACGTGTACTTCAGCTCGGCGCTCGCCACCGGCGGGGTGTGGAACTCGTCGAACTGGACGAACTCCGACTTCGACGCCAAGCTCACCGAGTACCGCGGCGCGATCGACGTCGAAGGCCAGAAGGCGGCGGTCGGCGCGATCGAGAAGATTCTCTGGGACGAGGTGCCTGCGGCATACCCGTACTTCTTCCCGTACCTCGCCGGGTACGCCGACGATGTCTCAGGGGTTCAGCAGACCGCGCTCGGACACACGATCCTGAGCGCCGCATCCAAGAGCTGATCATCGAGCTTCCCCGGGTCGGCTACGGTCGACCCGGGGGAACCGAACGAAAGGACCGATGCTCCGATTCGCGCTGAGACGGATCGGCCTGGCGCTGATCACACTGGTCATCCTGGTCGCCGTCATCTTCATGCTTACCCGGGTGTTCCCGAGCGATCCGGCCCGGCAGCTCGCGGGACCTTTCGCTCCCCAGGAGCGGGTGGACGCGCTGAACGAGCAGTACGGCCTCGACGACCCGCTGATCCAGCAGTTCTGGCGGATGCTCAAGAACGTGTTCACCCTCGACTTCGGTGAATCGTTCTCCAGCCCGGGCACCAACGTCATGGACCTCGTGCTCCCGGCCCTCTGGAACTCGACCAAGCTGGTGCTGTTCGCACTGGTCCTGACGCTGCCGGTCAGCATTCTCGGGGGGATCATCGCCGCCCGCAAGAAGGACACGCTCATCGATCGCACGATCGTGACGCTCGGGCTGGCCAGCGCGTCTGTCCCCGAATTCGTGTCCGGGGTGCTGTTGCAGTACATCCTCGGTGTGAAGCTCGGTTGGTTCCCTGCGATCGCCAACGTTCCCGACGGCGCGGGCTTCTTCACCACACTGAACTACCTCTTCCTCCCGGCGCTGTCGATCGTCATCGTGTACTTCGGCTACATCGCCCGCATCACGCGTGCGGGCACGATCATCGCGCTCGAGTCCGACTACACGCGCACGGCGTACATGAAGGGCCTGACGACCACCCAGGTGATCCGGAGACACGTGCTGCGCAACGGTCTGCAACCGACGGTGGCGGTGACCGGTACGCAGATCGGGTATCTGTTCGGAGGTCTCGTCGGACTCGAGATCGTGTTCAACTACCCCGGCCTCGGCCGGCTGATCTTCAAGGCCGCGACCACGCCCGACTTCCCGCTGCTCCAGGCGAGTGTACTCACCGTCGCGGTGATCTTCATGTTCACCACGCTCCTCGCCGACCTGATCATCGCCTGGATGAACCCCCGGGCCCGACTGAACCTGAGCGACTGATGACAGACGGCCATTTCTCGACCGGACCGGTTCCCGACCGCGATTCCGAGAGCCCCTGGCCGGCGGCGGCCGCCGACATCATCGAGGGGGCGCCGGGCGATCCGCCGATCGAAGAGGAGGAGACCCCGTTTTATCGTCGTCAGCCCGACGAGGCCACGATCGATGTCGTCGGCGAGCGCAAGCGGATGCGCGCCGAGCGGCGGCGCCTGCTGTGGAAGAGCCCCGGCTTCATCTTCGGATTGGCGATCATCGCGCTCTGGATCCTCTGCGGTCTCTTCCCCGCTTTGCTGGCGCCATGGGGCGAGAACGAGGTCGTCCGGCTTGCCGACGGCTCGACGATCCCCCGCCAGGCGCCCAGCGGCAACGCCTGGCTGGGCACCGATGCGATCGGCAACGACGTGTTCTCACGGATCATCTTCGGTGCTCGTCCGGTGCTCCTCGTCGCGCCGATCGCGGCGGCCATCGCCGTCGCTGCGGGCACGGTGCTCGGGCTCATCATGGGGTACTACCGTGGCTGGGCCGACGACATCCTCAGCCGCATCGTCGAGGCGTTCCTGTCGATCCCGGTGATCCTGCTGGCGCTGATGGTGCTGGTGGTGTTCGGCCGTACCAACACGATCATCATCTTGACGATCGCGCTCTTGTTCACGCCGGTGGTCACCCGCACGGTGCGCTCGACCGTGATCGCCGAGGCGCAACTCGACTACGTGACATCGGCCAAGCTGCGCGGTGAACGCGGCATGTTCATCATGTTGCGCGAGATCCTGCCGAACATCAGAGCTGTGCTCGTGGTCGAGTTCACCGTGCGCGTCGGCTATGCCATCTTCACCATCGCCACGCTCGCCTTCCTGGGTCTGACCTCCGGCGACGCCACCGCCGCAGACTGGGGCAAGGACGTGGCCAACAACTACGTGTTGATCCAGTCCGGCCAGTGGTGGGCCTCGATCTTCCCCGCGATCGCGATCGGCAGCCTGGTGATCGCCATCAACCTGATCGCCGATTCGCTCGACAAGGTGGCCAAGGCATGACGACGACCGACGAACCCGTGCTCGAAGAGCGCGGTGATCCGGCGACGGCCGCGCTTGCGGTCGAAGACCTCCAACTCGCCTACAGCGTGCGCGGCGTGCCGCGCGAAGTGCTGCGCGGCGTGACGTTCCAGGTCCGCCCCGGCGAAGCGTTCGGGCTCGTCGGTGAATCGGGCTGCGGCAAGTCGACCACGGCGTACGCGGCCGTGCGCTATCTGCCCGAGAATGCGATCATCCAGGGCGGGCACATTCTGGTCGACGGGCGAGATGTCGTCGAGATGTCGAACGCCGAACTGCGCAAGCTGAGGTCGCAGGATGTGTCGATGGTGTACCAGGATCCCGTGCAGGCGATGAATCCGGCATTGCGCATCGGACACCAGATCGAGGAGTGCTTCCGCATCCTCGGCGAGTCGAAGCAGCAAGCTGCCGAGAGCGCCCGCCATGCGCTCGAGCGGGTGAAGATCGCCGATCCCGACCGCGTGCTCGACCGGTACCCGCACCAGCTGTCCGGAGGCATGCTCCAACGCGTCGTGATCTCGATGGCGCTGGCCGGTGATCCCCAGCTGCTGGTGCTCGACGAGCCGACGACCGGCCTCGATGCCACCGTCGAGGCCGAGGTACTCGATCTCGTCCGCGACCTCCGCGAGGAGACAAACGCGGCGATCCTGCTGATCGCCCACAACCTCGGGGTGATCCGCACGATGTGCGATCGTGTCGGCGTGATGTATGCCGGGGAGATCGTCGAGGAGGGCGACGCCCAAGCCGTCTTCGAGGCGCCCAAGCATCCCTACACGATGGGGCTGCTCAATGCGATCCCCCGTCACGGGTTACGCAAGACCGACCGCGAGCTGTTCACGATCCCGGGGAACCTGCCCCAGATCGGCACCCCGCTGCCGACCTGCGTGTACGTCGACCGGTGCCCGCTCGCCGACGACCTGTGTCGCGACGAGATCCCGCCCATCGTGGCGATCGACGAGTCGCATTGGACGCGGTGCCATCATCTCGACCGCGTCGGCGAGATCAAGCCCCCCGAGCCGTCGACGACCGATTTCGAGGTGGGCAGCGAAACGGTGCTCAAACTCACCGGGGTCTCCAAGACCTTCCGCCAGCGGGGCTCCGACGTGCCGGCGCTGGTCAGCATCGATTTGGGGTTCGCCGAGGGCGAGACGCTGGGACTCGTCGGCGAGTCGGGTTCGGGCAAGTCGACACTCGCCAAGACGCTGCTCGGAATCCACGCCCCCGACGAGGGCAGCGAGATCACGCTCGACGGTCGTCAGGTGAAGGACACGGCGGGCGAGCGGAGGCCAGAGTCGATCCGGGCGATCCAGATGGTCTTCCAGAACCCCGACTCGGCGCTCAACCGGATGTGGACCGTGCGCCACATACTGCGGCGTTCGGTGACCAAACTGACCGACATCAAGGGTGCTGCCGCCGACGAGCGGGTCGAAGAGCTCGCCGCCGCGATGCGCCTGTCGCCGCGCCATCTCGACATGCGACCGCGTCAACTCTCGGGCGGACTCAAGCAGCGCGTCGCCATCGCCCGCGCGTTCGCCGGCGACCCGCGCATCGTGGTGTGCGACGAGCCGACGTCGGCCCTCGACGTCTCGGTCCAGGCGGCGATCCTCAACCTGCTGGCAAACCTGCAGAACGACGAGCGCACGAGCTACCTGTTCATCACCCACGACATCGGCGTGGTGCGCTACCTCGCCGACCGCATCGCCGTGATGTACCTCGGGCGGATCATGGAGATCGGCGCGACCGATCAGATCTTCGAGGGCGTGCACCACCCGTACACCGAGGCGCTGCTGTCGGCGGTGCCCTCGCTCGACGGCGAAGCCGAAGAACGGATCCCGCTCTCGGGCGAGATCCCCTCGCCGGCCAACCCGCCCCCGGGATGTGTCTTCCACACCCGCTGCCATCGGGTGATCGAGGGCCTCTGCGAATCGGTCGAGCCGGAGATGGTCGAGATCGCACCCGGCCACAAGATCAAGTGCCACCTCACCGTCGAGCAGCTCGCCACCCCCGTCGAGATCGATCGCGACAGGCTCGCCACCCTCGCCGACTAGCGACCGCGCGCCGAACCGCCCGTCACGCCGACCGGCCGTCACCGCGCTGGCATCTTTCACCATCCGGCCGCCGTTCTCGTGAGGATGTTGCGCCGTATGGGTGCAACATCCTCACGAGAACAGATGGGTCGGGAGGGGTCAGACCGCCTTGAGGGCGGCCATCACGGCGCGCCAGCGCTCGGGGTCGCTCTCATATGGGGCGTAGAAGCTGATCCGTTGGATCACGTCGCCGTAGCGCTGGGTGAGTTCGGGTGCGATCTGCTCGGCTTCGCCGACGACGGCGAACGTGTTGAGGATCTCGTCGTCGATCAGGGTGCCCATCTTCTCCCATTCTCCCTGCTTCGACAGCGCGTTGAGCTCTTCTTGAAGGCCACCCCATCCGTGGATCTCGAGCACTTTGCGGTAGGCGGGCGTGGATCCGTAGAACGCGATCTGCTGGCGCGTGCCAGCGGCGGCCTTGTCGATCTGTGCCTCGTCGTTGCCGGTGACGATGAAGGACGGACCGACGATCTCGAAACCGTCCATCGACTTGCCCGCCTTTGCCCGCCCACGCTCGAGGGCCGGCAGGGTGACCTCGCGGAGGTACCTCTCGGTCGTGAACGCGTGGCAGATGAAGCCGTCGCACACCTCGCCGGCGACCTCGGTCATCAACTCTCCGACCCCGGCGAGAAAGACCTTCGGCGGTCCGAAGCCGTCGAGGTCGCTCGCGGGCGGCGCGAAGAACGGCGTCATCAGGGTGTGCGTGTAGAACTCGCCGCGGAACTGGAGTCGGTCGTCGGTCAGCCAGGCGTCCCAGATGGCGCGCATTGCGAGGACCATCTCGCGCATCCTCGCCGCCGGTCGGCTCCACTCCATCGAGAATCGTTTCGTGATGTGGGGCTTGATCTGGCTGCCGAGACCGAGCACGAACCTGCCACCCGAGTACGCCTGGAGGTCCCACGATGTGTTCGCGAGCGTCATCGGGTTGCGGGCGAACGCGACCGCGATCGACGTGCCGATCTCGAGCGTTTCGGTGTGCTCGGCCGCCAGCAGCAGCGGGAGGAACGGGTCGTGGGACGTCTCCGCTGTCCACGCGCCCGAGTACCCGGCCGCTTCGGCCGCTCTGGCGTTCTCCGCGGCCTTCCCGAGATCGAATCCGATGCTTCCGTCTACCTTCATGGCCCCGAAGGTACCGCCCGACGATTCCCGGCTCTCAGTCCTGGTCGCGGAGGAAGTTCTGGATCTCCGCGGCCAGGTCGTCGCCCGACTGCATCTCGAGCGTCGGTTGGTCGGACGCATCCGGGCGCGACGCGTCGAACAGGGGCTCGTCGCCCGTCGCGCTGTCGTAGATCTCCTCGAGCTGGTGCAGCATCGAGACATGGTCGGGGTTGTCGGCGATCATCGCGTCGATCTGCGATCGCTGCGCCGCGATGCCCTCGCGCAGCGAAGCTGCCTCGATCGGGATCCCGGCGAACTCGCGGAGCCCGTCGAGCAGGGCGATCGACGCGGCGGGATAGCGCGTCGCTGCGAGGTAGTGCGGTACCTGCGCCCAGATCCCGAGCGCCGGGATGCGGCTGTCGTGCAACGAGTGCTCGAGCAGCGATGCCACGCCGGCGGGAACGTCTACGGAGCTGCGTGCGAACGTGACCGAATCGAGCACATCGGTCGATGGTGACGTACACGAGAGCCGCGGGTCCCTGGTGTGCGGAGCTGCGAACGGGTAGGCGCCGAAGGCCGCCATCTGACGTACGCCGAGCGACCTGGCGATGTCGGTCACCGACTTCGCGAAACGCCGCCAGGCCATGTCGGGCTCGGGGCCCGAGAGCACGATGACATCGCGCCCGTTCGAGGCGCGTCCCGCGCCGATCTCGATCGTCGACCACAGCATGTTGGAGTTGACGCCTTCGCGGACCTCCATCGTGGGCCGTCGCGCCCTGTAGTCGATGTAGGTGTCGTCGTCGAAGCGCACGATCGGCGAGGCATCGCAGTCGTCGGCGACCGCAGCGGCGGCGGCTGCGGCCGCACCGCCGGCGTCGATCCAGCCGGTGAGCATGACGACGAGCACCGGCTCGTGCAGCATCGGCTCGTCGACCAGCCACTCGTATCCCAGCTCGGGATTGCCGTCGGCGCCGGTCATCCAAGTGCCTCCACGAAGCGCTCGGCCCGCTCGGCGGCGTCGTCGACCTGCATCTTGAACGGCTCGAGTTCGGCCGCGTCTCGCTGGCCCAGTGCTCCACCCAGATATCTCGAGTAGACACCCTCGATGATGCAGGCGAGCTTCCAGAACGCGAACGCGATGTAGAAGTCGAGCTGTGACACGTCGCGGCCCGACCGCTCGGCGTAGCGATCGGTCAACCGCTGCCTGTTCCAGAAGCCGGGAGCGGTCGTCGCCCCGCCCACCCAACTCGACTCGGGATCGTCGGGGCCGGTCCAGTACACGTGGAGGAGTCCGAGGTCGGCGAGCGGGTCGCCGAGCGTGCAGATCTCCCAGTCGAGCACGGCGACGACCCGGCCATCGTCGGCGACCATGCAATTGTCGAGGCGGTAGTCGCCGTGCACGATCGTGGCGGGTCCCTGCTCGGGTATCCGTTCGAGCAGTGCGTCGTGCACCCGGTCGACCGCCGCGAGGTCGCGCGTCTTGCCCTGGTTCCACTGTCCGTACCAGCGTCTGAGCTGGCGCGCGATGTAGCCCTCGTGGCGCCCGAGGTCGGCGAGACCGGCGGCCTCGATGTCGACATCGTGGATCGCCGTCATCGTGTCGATCAGGGATCGGCTCGCGTTTTCGCGGGCCTCGAGAGTGAGCGCGGTCTCGGCCGACTCGGCGTCGCGCAGAACGTGCCCGTCGACGAAGCCCATCACGTAGAAGGGGACCTCGTTGACGTCGAGGTCTTCGCAGTACCCCTCGACGGGTGGGACGGGAACATCGGAGTCGTGGAGGCCGCGGATGATCCGGTACTCGCGGCCCATGTCGTGGGCGCTCGCGAGGACGTGGCCGAGCGGCGGGCGGCGGAGAACGTAGCGATCGCCGTCGGCGCTCGTGACCTTGAAGGTGAGGTTGGAGTGTCCGCCGGCGATCGTCTCGAACCGGAACGGACCGCGCGCTCCGTCGACGTTGGTTTCGAGCCACCGGCCGACCGCGGCGGTGCGTATCCCGGGGACGGATGGTTCGAGGATCGGACTCATGGTGGGTCCAAACGTAGCGAGGGACCCACCGATAGCGTTGTGTCCATGGCAGCGATCGACGTGACCGACGAAACCTTCGAGACCGAGGTGCTCGACAAGTCGAAGGAGGTTCCCATCGTCATCGACCTGTGGGCAGAGTGGTGTGGCCCCTGCAAGACGCTCGGACCGATCCTCGAGAAGGTCATCGACGCCACCGACGGCAAGGTTCTGTTGGCGAAGGTCGACATCGAGTCGAACCCGGCCCTCAACCAGGCGTTCAAGGTGCAGTCGATCCCGGCGGTCGTCGCGATCAAGGACGGAGCGGTCGTCGACAGCTTCGTGGGCGCCTATCCCGAGCAGGCGGTTCAGCAGTTCGTCGACTCGCTGCTCCCCACCGAAGATCAGCAGGCGCTCACCGACCTCATCGCGGCGGGCGACGAGGCGAGCCTGCGCCTGGCGCTCTCGATCGATGCCTCCAACGAGGATGCGATCGTCAAGCTCGCCGAACTGCTGATCGCCGACGGCTCGGCCGACGACGCGCTCGCGCTCCTCGCCCGCATCCCCGAGTCCGACCGCACGCGTCATGTGGCTGCCAAGGCCCGCGTGGGTCCGGCACCCGACGACGACTACGACGAACAACTGGTGTCGTTGCTGTCGCTCGTGAAAGACGACGACGAGGCACGGCAGAAGTACGTCGATCTTCTCGAACTGATGGGCGCCGACGATCCGCGCACGTCCGAGTACCGGCGCCGCCTCACCGCTCGCCTGTACTGAGGTACCTCTTCAGGTCTTCCTGGAATCGCGCCTCCTCGGATGCGTAGCGGTCGCGGAGCGAGTCGGCCGTGCGCTCTCGTGTGAGTGCGGCTGGGAGCTGCGGCTCGGTACGCAGGTACTGGAGGCATGTCGCGAGGGCGATGAACCGGTTCGCGAGGGCGGTCTCGTCGCCGTCGAGCGCGGCGAGGAGTTGTTCGGCCCGCCGGTCGAGAGCCGGTAGATCCCACAGCCGGAGGGCGAGAGCGCGGCCGTCGGCCGTCGGCAACCCTCCGCGGCTGATCATCAGATCGAGACGTGGGGGAGGGGGCTCGATGTTGGTCGGGCGCATCCACACCGTCGGTCGCAGCTCGCCCATCTTCGACCCTTCCATCGCCGAGCGGAATCGCCGCCGCTCGTTCAGATCGCGGGCGTCGGCCAGCGCCACGGCGGTCCACCACGAGCCGTCCCAAGCGGGTGATCGCGTGAGCCTGCCCACCTCCTGCTGCCGCCGGCGCTCGAGGAGGTCGGCCGTCAGGACGCAGGAGCTGTCACGAGCCTCGACCTCACCGGTCGCGGCGAGCCGCGACAGCGCCGTTCGTACGGTTCCGGGCGAGATGTCGAAGAGTGAGCAGAAGTCGATCAGCGCGGCGACGGGGAGCTGTGGTGGGTCGGA
>CBDUYD010000073.1:0-14253 GCA_965371355.1 uncultured Ilumatobacteraceae bacterium | reverse complement strand
AGGTAGCCCTTGTCGAACTGCATGCCCTCGGTGAAGTCGAGTTCGGTGCCGAACGTGTTCGACTCCTCGACCGTGACCACGCCGTCCTTGCCGACCTTGTCGATCGCGTCGGCGATGACCTCACCGACCGACGTGTCGGCCGCTGAGATCGTGGCGACGTTGGCGATGTCGGACTTGTCGTCGACGTCCTTCGACTGTGCGAGGATCGACTCGACAGCGACGATGACCGCCTGCTCGATGCCACGCTTGATCGACATCGGGTTGGCGCCTGCAGCGACGTTCTTCATGCCAGTGCTGACCATCGCCTGCGCGAGAACGGTGGCGGTGGTTGTGCCGTCACCGGCGATGTCGTCGGTCTTGGTGGCCACTTCCTTGACGAGCTGGGCGCCCATGTTCTCGAAGGGGTCCTCGAGCTCGACTTCCTTGGCGATCGATACACCGTCGTTGGTGATGGTCGGCGCGCCGAACTTCTTGTCGAGCACGACGTTGCGGCCCTTGGGTCCGAGCGTCACCTTGACCGCGTCGGCGAGTTGGTTGACGCCCGACTCGAGCGAGCGTCGCGCCTCGTCGTCGAACTTCAGAATCTTTGCCATTTTCGGGGGTTCCTTTTCTGGGTTCTGTCTGTTCTGTTGTTCGTGGGTCAGCCCGCAACGATCGCGAGGACGTCGCGACTGTTGAGGACGAGGAGGTCTTCTCCGTCGACGGTCACCTCGGTGCCGCCATACTTGGAGTAGAGAACGGTGTCGCCGGCACTGATGTCGACGGCGACGAGCTCACCGGAGGTCTCGGAGCGCTTGCCGGGGCCGACGGCGAGGACCTCGCCCTGCTGCGGCTTCTCCTTTGCGGTATCGGGGATGACGAGACCGGATGCGGTCTGCGTCTCAGCCTCGTTGGGACGGACCACGATGCGGTCCTCCAGCGGCTTCAGGTTCATGGTGCGAGCCTCCATTGGCTGTGTCATGAGGGTGGGATGATGTCACCGGGGCAAGTTGGCACTCGCGCCAGGCGACTGCCAATCCTATGCCCGGAAACCTCGATTGGCAACCGCCCCCCGAGAGTGCCAACCCGTTCTCTCTCAGCCCCCTCAACCCGTTCTCGTGAGGATCTTGCGTCCCTGACACGCAAGATCCTCACGAGGTCGACGCCGGAGGGGCCTCGGAGAGGAGAGCTGGTAGGTTTCAGGGATCGGGTAGCGGTCCGACCGGACCGGCAGCTCCAACGTCCCTCGACGCAAGGAGCCACCGATGGCTCACCTCTCACCGCAGTTGATGGCGGCCATTGCCCACCGATGGGGCGTCGTCACCACGAACGACATGCTCGACGATGGGATCCCATCGTCGGCGATTCGTGGTCTCGTGACCGAGAAGGCCCTGATCCGAGCCCATACCGGCGTCTATCGGGTCGCCACGTCGCCCGAGTGTCTCGAGGCGCGATGTGTCGCGGCCTGCCTCGCCGATCCCGAAGCGGTGGTGACCGGGTTCGCTGCCGGCCGACTCTGGGGGTTCAGGCACACGCCCGTTCCGACGGTCCCCGAGGTTCTCGTCGGGCACGATCGGCGGCCGCTCACGACCGGAGTCCAGATTCGGCGCACAAGCGTTCTCGAACCCGAGGACATCGTGACACGCGACGACGGCATCCGGGTCGCCAGCCCGCCACGAGCATGGTTCGACTGCTCGGTCCACATGGACGACGCACGATTCGAGCGACTCACCGAGTGGGTCCTCGACCGCCACGTTGGCGTCCCGATGTTGTGGCGTGTCACACGACGCCTCGCAGCGCGCGGCCGTCCCGGGCTGGCTCGGGTGCGGCGCGTGATGTCGCAGCGAGGCGATTGGCAGAAGCCGGCGGGGTCCGGGCTGGAGATCGACGTCCATCGTGCACTCGATGCGCGGGGCGTGGGGCCGCTCGTCCGTCAATACCCCGTTCGCCTCATCAACGGCATCATCATCCATCCCGATGTCGCGGTTCCCGGCCTGCGATGGGCCGTCGAGGTCGATCACGTGACGTGGCACGGAGGCCGATTCGACTCCCAACGCGACAAGGCGCGCGATCGACAGGCCCGCCGCATCGGGTGGCAGGTGGATCGAGTCACCGATCAGGAGTTGCGCGATTCGTTCGACGCCTGCATGGACGAGGTCGCGGAACTCTTTCGACTGCGACGTTCCGAACTCGCTGCCTGACTCGGGGGCCGACCCGGAGGGAGCTCACCTCTCGCCTGACGCGAGCCGGGAGCCCATCCACCCCGGCGGCGACTTCGTGAGGATCTTGCGTGTCAGGGACGCAAGATCCTCACGAGAACAGGTGGCTTCACGAGAACTGGTGGCTCTACGAGAACGGGCGGCTCTGGCGGATGAGGGCGAGCGTCTCGGCGAGGGGCAGGCCGATGACGTTGGACACGCTGCCGTCGATCTGCGCCACGAGCGCTCCACCCGCACCCTGGATGGCGTAGGCGCCGGCCTTGCCCCGGGGCTCGCCGCTTGCGATGTAACGAGCGATCATCGGCTCGGTGAGCGCGCCAAACGTGACCGCGGTCGTGACGATGATCGTGACCGGCTCGGCACCGACCACGGTGACCCCGGTGTGGACGCGGTGCGTGCGGCCGGCGAGCAACCTCAGGATGCGCTCCGCGTCGACGTCGTCGACCGGCTTGCCGATGATCCGACCATCGAACTCGACCGTCGTGTCCGCGGCGAGGACGATCTCGTCGGGCCGCGGCCCGACCGCCGCGGCCTTCTCGATCGAGAGCCTTTCGACGTAGGCGACCGGTGACTCAGCGGATCGGATCGCCTCGTCGATGTCCGCGGGACGCACGTCGAACTCGAGGCCGACACGCGAGAGGAGGTCCGCTCGCCGCGGCGATGACGACGCGAGAGCCAATCGCGCGCCGTCGGGTAGATCGATCAGCGGATCAGCCATCCGATCGGTCACCCGTCTCACCGGTCAGCCGCCGGAGAGCGCTAGCACGTGGCCGTCGTCGGGCACCGACCGGTCGTCGCGGAGAAGACCCTCGAGACCCACCGGATCGGTCGCGCGCGCATCGAGCCATCCGGCCGGGAGTCCGACCTTGATCGGCCCGTTCGTGTGACCGCGCTTGATGTGCTCGCCACCCCCGACGATCTCCGCCGACGGATCGAGCCCGGCGAGCACGTCTTCCAGCTCCATCAGCGTCTCGACGTGCGAGAACCGGCGACGGGCCTCGGGGCCGACCGGATATCCGCTCATGTACCACCCGGTGTGCTTGCGGAAGTCGCGCATCGCGTGATCTTCACCCATGTGGGCGGCGAGGAGGCGAGCGTGATCGAGCATCACGTCCATCACCTCACCGAGCGCACGGCTCGGGCGAACCTCCCGGCCCGACAACGCATCGACGAGATCGCCGAACAGCCACGGACGCCCGAGGCAGCCACGGCCGATCACGACCCCGTCGCACCCGGTCTCGGCCATCATCCGCACCGCGTCGTCGGCATGCCAGATGTCGCCGTTGCCCAGCACCGGCACCGAGCCCACGGCGTGCTTCAGTTCGGCGATCGCCTCCCATCGGGCGTCGCCGGCGTAGTGCTGCTCGACAGTGCGGGCGTGCAGAGCGATCGCGGCCACCCCCTCCTCGGCGCACACCTCGCCGGTGCGGAGGTGCGTCAGCCAGTCGTCGAAAAGGCCCATCCGGAACTTCGCCGTCACCGGCACGCCGTACGGTGACGCCTCGCCGACCGCTGCCCGCAGGATCGCCCGGAGCAGCTCGGGGCGCGCCGGTACGGCGGCTCCACCCCCGCGCCGCGTGACCTTGGTCGCGGGGCATCCGAAGTTGAGGTCGATGTGGTCGACACGGTCGGCTTCGCAGAGTTTGTGGACGGCGGCGGCCATCATCTTCGGGTCGCTGCCGTAGATCTGGAGGCTGCGCGGGTGCTCGTCGGGGGCGAAGCGGATCATCCGGTCGGTCTTCGCGTTGCCGTGCACGATCGGCGTCGCCATCACCATCTCGTTGACGTAGACGAGCCCCGGCGCGAACCGGCGGCAGAGCGCGCGGAACGGCGCGTTGGTCACCCCCGCCATCGGCGCGAGAACGACGGGCGCCGCCGGTGTGAACCGGCCGATCGAGAACGTCATACGGTCCGAAACGGTATCGGCCACCTCGCCCCCCAGCGATCTGGGCGCGAATCGTTCCGGTCGGCGGAACACGATCACCCCAGATCCGGGGGGCGGGAGAGCGACCGCGGGGGATGACGCGACCGCGGGGGATGGACGCCACCGCGGCGTCAGGCGTCGAGCAAGGGCAGGCGGAGATTGGGGGAGGCGCCGGCGTCGAGGGGGGTCGGTCCGTCGCTGCGGAGGCGGTGCCAACCCGTCGCGGCGATCATCGCCGCGTTGTCGGTGCACATTTCGCGGCTCGGGAGGAAGATCCGGATTCCGTCGGCCTCGCATGCGGCGGCCACCTCGTCACGCAAGAGCGAGTTCGCGGCCACCCCTCCGCCGAGCACGATCCCGGTCGCACCGACCTCGACGGCCGCCCGGCGAGCCTTCGACACGAGCACGTCGACCACGGCGGCCTGAAACGACGCGGCGACATCGACCGAACTCACGTCGGGGTGCTTGCGCACGTAGTTGACGACGGCGGTCTTGAGGCCGCTGAACGAGAAGTCGTAGCCGTCGCCGAGCATCGCCCGGGGGAAGCGGATCGCCTCGGGATCGCCGGCCAGCGCGGCGCTGTCGATCGCCGGGCCGCCGGGATACCCGAGATCGAGGTAGCGGGCGATCTTGTCGAAGGCCTCACCCGCGGCGTCGTCGATCGTCTGGCCGAGCAGGCGGTATTCGCCGTGACCGCGCATCTCGATCAGCATCGTGTGTCCTCCCGAGACCAGCAGGACGACGAGCGGGAAGTCGAGCGACGGGTGCTCGAGCGATGCCGAGTAGAGGTGCGCTTCGAGGTGGTTGACACCGACGAAGGGGACGTCCCACGCCAGCGCCAGAGACTTCGCCGCCGACACGCCGACGAGCAGCGCGCCGACCAGCCCTGGCCCGACGGTGCAGGCGACCGCGTCGATGCGAGAGTCGTCGACGCCGGCCTCGACGATCGCCCTGGCGACGACCGGGTTGAGTACCTCGAGATGGGCGCGCGCGGCGATCTCGGGCACGACGCCACCGAACTCGGCGTGCAGGTCGACCTGTGTCGAGACCACGCTCGACACCACATCGGACCCACCCATCACGAGAGCGGCGGCGGTCTCGTCACAACTCGTCTCGATCCCGAGGATCAGGGTCGACTCGTCGACGACCATCACGGCCTCCCCCCGACGTCTGAGACGATCGCCCCGATGGCGTCGAGCGTCGACCGATAGTCGCCGGATTGGATGTCGTGGCACCACATCACGATGGCGTCCTCGCTGTTCTCGTAGTAGCGCTTGCGGACGCCGGCCGGGGCGAAGCCGAACCTGCGGTACAGCTCCTGCGCGCCGGTTCCCGAGACGCGGACCTCGAGCGTCCACGCCGAACACTTCCGGTCGATCGCCACGTCGGCGAGCGCGAGCATCAACTGCGACGCCACCCCGGTCCGGCGCTGATCGGACCGCACGGCGACGTTGGTGACGTGCGCTTCGTCGGCGGTGAACCACAGCCCGGCGTAGCCGATGATCTCGCGGCGGTAGCGGGCGAGGAGGTAGTGACGCGAGCCCCTGCGCATCTGGTCGAGTTCGGTGACGAACACGCTGCGCGACCACGGGCGCGGGTGGCTGGCGTCCTCGATCTCCTGGACACCGCGCCGCACGTCGCGGCGTCGCATCGGTTCGACGACGAGCGAGTCGGCCTGCTCACGTCCGAGGAGCCGTTCGATCACGCTCACGATCGCGACATCCGGGTCGACCAGTTGATCTTGGCGTCGGGCGCGCGCAGGTAGGCGGGCTCGATCTCCCACGGGTTGACCCACTCCTCGCGCAGCGCGCGTGCGTGGGCGAGTTGTACCAGCGGAGCGGCCGACGGATGGGCGTCGCCGCCGAACTCGACGTGGAATCCCTCGAGGATCTCGTCGCGGTAGCGCAGTGCGCCGTCACCGACGAGCAGCGCGTCCTGGCTGCGGGCGAGCAGGTCGGCGACGAGTTCGTCGACCGGACCCACCGTGGGCGGCGCGACCTGCTGTGTGCCGCCGGGGACCTGGCGGTACATCGCGTAGAACACCTCGCCGCGGCGGGCGTCGATCACCGGCACGACGACGCGCTCGGTGTGGCGGCACGGGAAAGCGAGCAGGTCGAGCGACGAGATACCGATCATCGGGACGCGCAACGCGTGCGCGATCGCCTTGCCGGACGCAAGCCCGACCCGGAGGCCGGTGAACAGACCGGGTCCGACGTCGACGGCGACGACCCCGATCTCGCCGAGCGCGATCTCGGCCCGGTCGCAGACGAACTCGATCGCCGGAACGAGCGTCTCGGCGTGACGGCGGCCCTTGGTAATCTCGAACAACCCGATCACACCCTCGTGGCCGCCGATCGCGACGCTGACGCGCTCGGTGGCGGTCTCGATCCCGAGGATCAGCACCGGAACTCCTCGACGGCAGCGGTGACGAGGCTCCACCGCGATGCCCAGGTCGGACCGACCGCCGACAGCTCGATCAGTCGCCGATCATCGAGGCCGAACCCGGACTCGAGCGACGTGTCTTCATCGAGATCGACATCGAGATCGGGATCGATCTCCGCGTCGAGGTGCACCACGAGGTGATCGCCGAACGACGCGTCGGCGACGTCGCCCCACTCGACGAGCACGACGCCATGGAACTCGGCCAGCTCGGCGAGCGCGAGGTCGGCCACCTCGGTGGTGCGATCGAGCCGATACAGATCGGCGTGGTGCATCGTGAGCTTGCCGCAGTCATAGCTGTGCACCAGCGTGAACGTCGGGGACGTGATCGGCTCGGTCACCCCGAGGGCGCGTCCGAAGCCCTGTGCGAACGCGGTCTTGCCCGCCCCCATCTCGCCGGACAGCACGATGATGTCGCCTTCGCGGACGAGCGCCGCGAGGGCGCCGGCGATGGCGTGCGTATCGGACAGCGATGATGCGCGGAGCTGCAGCATTCAGCTCTCGATGCTACGGCGCGGCACGCGGGGCATGCGGCTGCTGATGCCGCACACGATCTCGTAGCCGATCGTGCCGAGCCGGTCGGCCCACTCCTCGGCGCGGATCCGCTCGACGCCGTCAGGCCCCTCCTGCTCGCCGATCAGCACCACCTCGTCGCCCACGCGGACATCGGTGTCGCCGCAGTCGATCATCAGCTGGTCCATCGTGACCGCGCCGACGATCGGGCACCTGCGACCGCCGATCAACACCTCGCCCCCGACCTCGAAGAGCCGGCGCGGCACACCGTCGGCGTACCCGACCGGCACGGTGGCGAGAGTGGTGTCACGCGTAAAGCGGTGACGCAGCCCGTACGACACGCGACTTCCGAGGGGCGCCCGCTTGACGTGGGAGACGATCGTGTGCACCGACATCGCCGGCCGCAGGTCGCCGGTGAGGTGGTCGACTCCCGGTCCGGGCGAGATGCCGTAGATGGCGATCCCGGCCCGCACCAACGAGCGCCGGGCGGCGGGATGGGCGAGCGCAGCGGCCGAGTTGGCGGCGTGGATCGCCGGCGTCGTCCGCAGGGTCTCGGGCGGCAGCGACTCGAGCACCTCGTCGAAGAGGACGAGTTGCTCGGTGGTGAAGTCGTCGAGAGGATCGTCGGCGACGGCGAGGTGCGTGTAGATGCCCGCCAGGCGCAGTCGCGGCGAACGGTCGGCGATCGCGGCGGCGAGCGCGGCCGCCTCGCCGGGATGCGCGCCAACGCGCTGCATGCCCGTGTCGATCTTGAGGTGGACGGGCAGCTCGGCGCCGTCGGGCGCGGCGAGTGCCTCGATGGCGTCGAGCGTGTAGACGGTGGGCGTGAGGCGGTGCTCGACGATCAGCGCCGCGGTCTGCGGCGGCTGTTCGCTGAGCAGGAGGATCGGGGCGTCGATGCCCGCCTGCCGGAGTTCGATCCCCTCGGTGACGAGCGCGACACACAATCCCTCGGCGCCGCCGGCGATCGCCGCTCGGGCCACGTCGACCGCACCATGCCCGTATCCATTGGCCTTCACCACCGCCCACACGGCTGATGGCGCGACCCGCTCGCGGATCACCTCGACGTTGCCGGTGACCGCGTCGAGGTCGATCTCGGCCCAGGCCCATCGTGTCTCGGAGATCACACGAGCCCTGCCAGGGCGCGGGGCATCGACTCGACGAGGTCGCCGGCGAGTAGACCGACGGCCGGCACGAGCCGCGCGGCCTCGGCGTGCAGCCAGGCCGCGGCGGCCGCAGCCTCGAGAGCGGGTGCCCCGGCCGCGAGAGCGGCCCCGATCATGCCGGTCAGCACATCGCCCGACCCAGCCGTCGCCAGCCGCTCGTCGCCGTGGTCGACGACGAGCACCCGGCCATCGGGCGCGGCGACGATCGTCGCAGGCCCCTTCAGGAGAACGGAGCAGTCGAGATCGGCCGCCGCCTCTCGAACCGACTTGATGCGATCGGGACCGGGACGCTCGCCGGTGAGGATCTCGAACTCGCGATCGTGCGGCGTGAGGATCGTCGGCTCGGTGCGCGACCGCAGCGAGGCGCGTGCCTCTACCGAGCCGACCGCGAACGCCGAGATGCCATCGCCGTCGATGACGACGGGACACCGAGCTGCCGCGACGAGCTCGACCACCGACTCCATCGCCGCCGGCGAGCGCCCCAGGCCCGGACCGACGGCGAGCGCCGAAAACCGGTCGAGGTCGGCGAGCACGGCCTGTGCCCACGACTCCGACGGGATCGTCGGCTGCACGATCTCGTCGCGGGCGTGAGGGGCGGTGCCCGGGCTCGACAGCGAAACCAACCCGCTCCCGGCACGAGCCGCCGCAGCCGCGCTCAGTCGCGCCGCTCCGAGCATCGCCGGGCTGCCGGCGATCACCCGCAGTGCCGAGCGCCACTTGTGGGCGTCTCGCGAGCGCGAGGGCCACCACGCGGCGACGTCGCTCCGTCCGACGAGGTGGGTAGTCGTCCGGGTCACGTCGAGTCCGATCTCGGCGATGGTGATCTCGCCGGCCAGATCCGGTCCGTCGGCGAGCAGCAGACCCGGCTTGAGGGCCTGGAACGTGACCGTCCGGTCGGCGCGGAGCACTCCCGGACCCGCGATACCGGTGAGCGCGTTCAGACCGCTCGGCACGTCGACCGCCAGCACGATGGCGTCGCCGACATCAGGCGAGGTCCAGTCGCCCCGGAAGCCGGTCCCGAACGCGGCGTCGATCACGAGATCGGCGTCCGGGAGCACGGTGGTGGGGGTGAGGGCCGACAGCTCGAACTCGCGCACGCGAACTCCCCGGCGACGCAGCACGCCGGCCGCGATGCGGCCGTCGGCGCCGTTGTTCCCGGGCCCGACGATCGCGTTGACGGTGCGTCCGTACACGCCGCCCAGCATTTCGATCGCCACCCGGGCGACCGCGCGGCCGGCGCGGCCGATCAGCACGTCGACGGGCTCGGTGGCAGCCGCGTCGATCGCGTTCATCTCGTCGGGCGTCACGATCGGTTGCACGACGCGAGCTTACGTAGCGCCGCCGGAGCCCGGACCGCCGCGGGGCGCCTGTGACGCGTACCCGCTGGTTGCGAATACCCTGATGAGCCACACTGTCGGTACGGAGGGGGGTCCGTGGACTGTTCCGATTGTGGCCGGACGAACCGGCCTGGCGCGAAGTTCTGTGCGGGGTGCGCGGCACCCCTCGTCGAGCCCTGCGCATCGTGCGGTCACGATCTCGCGCCGGAGGCCCGCTTCTGCGACCAGTGCGGCACACCGGTCGATGCCGACACGGGGCCTGACGCCGCGGCCGCAGCGCCGACCACGGACGACGCCGTCCGCAAGACGGTCACCGTCATGTTCTGCGATCTGGCCGGCTCGACATCGCTGGAGGAACGTGTCGACGCCGAGTCGTCACGCGACGTCCTCGGCCGCTACCACTCGATGGTCGAGGCGGTGGTCGGAGAGTGGGACGGGACGGTCGCCAAGTTCATCGGCGACGGCGCGATGGTGCTGTTCGGCGTCCCCGAGGTCGGGGTCGACGATGCCGACCGTGCGGTGGCGGCCGGTCTCGAACTCCAGCGGCGGTTCCTTCCCCTTCGCACGCACATCGCCGACCGCTTCGGCATCGACGTCGGGCTGCGGGTCGGGATCAATACGGGCGAGGTCGTCATCTCCGACGACGACGCCGACCTCGTCGGCGACCCGCTGAACACGGCGGCGAGGCTCGAGGCGGCGTGCGGACCGGGCCAGGTGTTCGTCGGTGAGGACACGTGGCGTCTGACGCGCACGTCGATCGCCTTCGAGTCGGTCGGCGAGATCGAGCTGAAGGGCAAGAACCGACCGGTCGGCACCTATCGCGCCGTCGACCTGCTCGCCGCCCCCGACGAGTCGGCCACCCCGTTCGTCGGCCGCGACGACGAGATGGCTCGCCTGCACGCGGTCTTCGACGAGGCGATATCCACCCGTTCGTTGCAGCTCGCCACGGTGATCGGCGCACCCGGCGTCGGCAAGACCCGGCTCTCCCGTGAGTTCGAGCGCTCGCTCTCCGATCGAGCGACGGTGGTCGAGCTGAGGTGCGAGCGTGCGGGAGGGACGACGTTCGGGCCGATCGCCGACCTGCTGCGTTCGATCACCGGTCTCGACGACTCGATGACGGCCGAAGAGATGGTCGGCGAGCTGACCCACCTCCTCGACGGGCACGACGGGCTCGACGACGCCGATCGGGTGGCCGCCCTGCTCGGCAGCTTCGTCGGCGCTGCACCGACCCGCTCGACCGAGGAGACCTTCTTCGCCGTGCGCCGGCTCGCAGAGGCGCTCGGTCGGCGCCAGCCGACCGTTCTCGTCGTCGACGACATCCAGTGGGCCGAGCCGCTCTTGCTCGACCTGCTCGAACACCTGGCGGAGTGGGTGCAGGATTCACCGGCGCTCGTGCTGGGGCTCGCACGTCCGGAACTGCGCGAGATCCGGCCGTGGCTCGCCGAACCTGGCAGGCGGGTCGCGGAATCGATCCATCTCGAGGGGCTCGACGCCGAGGCCACGGCCGAACTCGCCGCGCTGCTCGTCGGCGGCGACGCACTCCCCCGCGACCTCCTCGCACGCCTCCCCGAGTCGACCGAAGGCAATCCGCTGTTCGTGCGCGAGCTGATGAGGATGCTCGTCGACGACGACGTGATCGTCGAGGCGGACGGCCGGTGGGAGCTCTCGATCGACGCCGACGCGGTCGAGGTCCCGCCCACGATCCAGTCACTGCTGTCGAGCCGGATCGAGCGGATGCCCGACGATGAACGGAGGCTGGTCGAGCTCGCGTCCGTGGTCGGCCCCGAGTTTCCGCTCGGGGCGGTGGCGGCGATCAGCGCGCCGGGCGACGCCGACCGGCTGATGCCGACACTCGACCACCTGCGGCGCAAGGAACTGGTCGAACCGACCGGCACGTACTGGGGCGACGAGCCGCTGTTCAGGTTCCACCATGTGCTGATCCGGGACGCCGCGTACCGGCGCCTGCTGAAGGGCACGCGGGCCGACCTGCATCTCAGGGTGGCGTCGTGGATCGAGGACACCGCGGCGACGGTGGCCGGCGAGCAGGCGGTGGCGATCGGGTACCACCTCGAACAGGCGCACGAGTACCGGCTCCAGCTCGACCTCGGCGACGACGAGACGATCGCCATCGGACGACGGGCGGCGGAGGTGCTCGGATCGGCCGCGGCGCGGGCACTCGCGGCCGACGATCTCGCCGCCGCCGGGTCGCTCGCCGCTCGTGCGGTGACGAGGCTCGACGACGAGGCTGAGGCCCGCCCCGAGCTGCTGACGCTGGGGTGCGAGGCGCTGTTCGCGCTCGGCGATGTCGCCGGTGCGGTGCCGCTCCTCAAGCAGCTCGAGGGCCTGTCCGACGGCGATCCACGGCTGACGGCGTGGGCGAAGGCGTTCGACGCGCAGCGGACGATGCTCACCGAGCCGGACCGGCTCGAGCGGGCCGAGGGCGACTCGTCGGATGCGGCCGCCGAACTCGCCTCGCTCGACGACAAGGCCGGCGAGGCGAACGCCCGGCTCGTGCGGGCGGGCGCGCTGGCCCGACTCGGGCGGATCGGCGAGTGCGAGGCCGAGCTCGATCTCGCGCTCGGCGCGGCGCGGGCCGCCGACGACGGGCGGCGCGTGGCCGCGGTCCTCGGCGCCGCCCCCGTGGCCGCGCTGTGGGGTCCGAGCCCGGTGTCGCGAGCCGGAGGGCGCTGCCTCGACGTGATCCGCCTGCTGCGCATCACCACCGGCTCGCCCGGCGTCGAAGCGACCTCGACGCGCTGCCAAGCGGTGCTCGAAGCGCTGCGCGGCCGGTTCGACACGGCCAGGTCGATGCTCGCCGAGGCGCGTGCGACCGTCGAGGAGTTGGGCCATCGCCACGGCCTGCTCGAGACCGAGCTGTACAGCGGGATCGTCGAGCTGCTCGCCGGCGATCCCGAGGCCGCCGAGCCGTACCTGCGATCCGCGTATGGGGGCCTCGGGCGGCTGGGGATCGGTGCCGACGCGGGCCAGGCGGCCGCCCATCTGTCGCGGGCACTGCTCCAGCAGGGTCGGCTCGACGAGGCGGCCGAGCTCGCCGCCGACAGCGAGGCGCTCGCCGGCCAGAACCCGCAGACGGCGATCGCCGCCAAGACCGCGCGGGCCGAGATCCTCGCCGCCCGTGGGGAACTCGACGAAGCGCTCCGGCTGGCCGGGGAAGCGGTCGCCCGGGCCGAGGGCACCGACATCGTCATCGACCACGCCAACGCCAACGTCGCGCTGGCCCGGGTGCGAGCCGCGGCGGGCGATGTCGCCGGCGCCCGTGAGGCTCGCCGCGCAGCCGAGGCGCTATATGACGCGAAGGGTGCCTCGGTCGATCTCGGGCTGCTCGGGGCTCCCGGGTCCACGGCCGTCGGACCGCCCACCGAAACTGCACAGACACCGCCTCCCGCGTCAGCGCCTGACGCGGAATCACTCGACGAGCCGTGGAACGAGGCGGATCGCACATTCCGTGCGATGGTCACGCAGTTCGTCGAGTCGCCCACGACCTGGGTCGAATTGCTCACCGACGACGTGTTGTTCGACGACCGCAGAACACTCATCGGGTTGGGTGCTGCCGAGGGTCAGGAGGACGTCCTCGCGTTGCTTCCCGGCCCTGCCGGGCGCGCGGGCGGCATAGCCACGCCGTTCGCCAGCCGCGGCGAGACGGTCGTCGCGGCTCATGTGGTGCTCACAACCGAGCAGGGTCAAGACGGGCCGGTGAGCGAGTTCCTCGCTATCGCGCGCACGGCGCATCCGGGGCTTCTCGATCGCGTCATCCTGTTCGCCCCGAGCGACTACCGCGCCGCGCTCGCCGAACTCGATCGCCTGTACCTCGAGGAGGTCGACGATCTCGCCGTTCGCAACAAGGTTCGGTTGTGGGCGGCCGGGTTTGGGGCACTCAACGACGGAGACGCGGACGGAGCGCTGGCACTCCTGGACACCGCCTACGTCCAGCACGATCATCGCCTGCTCGGGTGGGGTGTCCAGGACCACGCGGAGATGGCCGATCGAGTCCGCACGCTGGCGGATGTTCCTGGTGACGCGCTCACCTTCATCGCCCGCTTCCACGGCCGCAGCGGGCCCGTGGAATGGGCCGAGGTGAACCTGCGGGTCGCGAGTTCCGACGGTGCGGTACGGGTCGACGTTCGACACACCGTGGAGGTCCTAAGCGCAGAGTCCGGTCTCGTGCTGCGGACCGACCGGTATGGCGACGATCAGATCGACGACGCGAGGGTGAAGTTCGACGAACTGTCGCAGGCCGCGGTGTCCGCGTCCGAGTTGTGGAACGTCGCCGCCGAAGTCGGCGCCAGGGCCAACACATGGGCGCGACGCGAGGACAGGGAACGCTTCACCGCATCGTTCGCCGCCGACCTGGCCATCGAAGACGCGGCGGGGCAACCGCTGATCGGCGACCCTGCGGAGATCCGCGATCCCGACGTTGCTCGGCGGCTCGGGTTCGGGGTGGCACGCCGGCGGGTGCTCGCGGTGCGCGGCCAGCGACTCGCGCTGGTGGAACTCCGTGATGACACCCCCGGGGGCGAGCCGTTCCATCGATTCGTCGTCGAGCAAGTCGACGACGACTGCCGCATCGCGCGCATCACCCACTTCGAGGCGACCGAGCAGCCCGCAGCCGAGTATCGCCTCGCCCGGCGCGCCCGGGAACTCGGTGAATCCGATCC
>CBDUYD010000072.1:0-14370 GCA_965371355.1 uncultured Ilumatobacteraceae bacterium | reverse complement strand
ACCGTCGCAAACCCGTCCCCGCCGCGCGACTCCACCAACCGAGCAGGCACCACAGGCGCATACCCCGAACCATCGGGCACGTATCCGGTGACGTCGACGATCAGATCGGTCGCCTTGTGCGTATAGATGCACACCTTCCCATCAGCGGACAACCCCGCCACCACCTCGTTGGCCACATTGGCCCCCGAGAAGTTCAACGCCGACGCGATCGGCCGATCCCCACACGGATACACAGCCACGAACCCAGCCGCCGCCGAGTTCGCCGACGTCACGTTCAACACCGCCGCAGCCACCCCACGATCGGGAACACCACCACGACCGGTCACCTGCAACTCCAACACCTCACCCGCACCACGCATCCCACCACCGACGAACAGACCATCAACCGTCGCAAACCCGTCCCCGCCGCGCGACTCCACCAACCGAGCAGGCACCACAGAGGTGACCATTGCACCGCTCGGTACGGCGACCGTGACGAAGGCATCTCTCCCGTGGTCGAACTCGAGCGGGCGGTCGAGCACGAACGAGCCGAACGCCACGATCGTCCGCCGCTCCTCCGACGGTGTTCCCGGCTCGATCAGGATCTCGTCGCCGATCCGGAACCAATCCTGTTCCCAGTCGCCGTACAGAGTGGGCAGGTCATGGACCTCGATCGACGTGTCGCCGGCGGCCGCCGGGGCCCAGAGACCCGATTGCGGCAGGATCGCGAGTTCGAGCGGGGTTGCCGTGCCGAGGCCCGACAAGAGGTCGGCGGCAGGCGTGCCATTCGTGGCCGATGAAGTGCACTGCCCCTCGGTCAGGGTCGTCCAGGCACCGTTCTCGTACACCTCGAGTTGCGCGCCCACCGCGTTCTCGCGGATGATCGAACCGTCGGCGCGATCCATGCGGGCGCGACAGTCGTCGCCGAGCACCCAGTCGGCGGGGGCCACGAACGCCGGGAGATTGAAGACCGAGTACGAGAAGTCGATCTCGACCACGCCGTGGCCGGTCCAGTTCTGGGTCCAGTGCTGCACCCCACCTTCCCAGGTGACATAGGTGGTGCGCCCCGCGACACCGCCATCGGCCTTGCGCAGCACGAACGACTTCGCCGAGTCGAGCTGCACAGCGCGCGCCCCGTCGGGCGCATACTGCAGGGCCCGGTCGGGGCCGCCGACGAAGTAGTCCGAGAGCTGGCCGACCTTGATGTCGAACACCTGCTCAGGCGTCAGGTCAGGGTCGGCGACCCAGTGAACCGTGTCGCCGTGACGGAGGTTGACCCCGTCGAGGTGCTGGAGGTCGTCATACACCTTCGACGCCTGCCTCGGCGACAGCGCCTGACCGTCGATCCGACGGATGTCGATGAGGTCGAGATCGCCGGTGAACCCACGCCACTTGCCATGGACGAAAACCTGCGGCACGAAGTAGTCGTCGACGGCGACGCCGTCGACCTTCACCGGATCGAGCCGGAACGGGAGCTTGCTCTTTATGTCGGGGAGGTGTGCGCCGTTGTTGTTGTAGCGGAATCCCGACGGGAATCCGGTGTCCTCCCACCCTCGGTATGTCGACAACCAGTCGTCCCACTCCTTGGCCCGCTTGGCGTTCCGCTTGCGGACGTCGTCGACCAGCGCCGGCGGGAGGCCGGCCACCGCGTCGTCGAGCTCGCCGGCGCTGAGCGGCTTCTTGAAGGCGACCATGTCGGCGTGGTCGTCGAGATAGCCGAGTGGACCGTCGACGTCGATGCGCACGTTCTTGAGCTTCATGAACTCGTACTTCTCGACGAATCCCTCGGCGAGACGAGCGATCGAACCAGGGCTGCGATCGCGAAGTGTGATCAGCAGCTTGTTCGTCTGCGCGTATCCCTGCAGTTTCTCGTGGGCCGTCTTGCCGACACCCCACGCGACCGATCGGGCGGCGTCGATGAAGGTCCCGTTCGGAATGTCGCGGCGCGCGACCTGGCGAATCGCGGTGGTGCCTCCGGCGGCCGCCGCTCGGCGCGCCTTCTCCACGAGCTGCGCATTGGCCGCCTCGTCGGCGGCGGCGAGCTTCTGGAACTTGCCCGTGTACTTGGGGCTGAAGGGAATACAGCTCGCCACCTCGGCTGCCGCATAGCCGGCTCCGCGCCCGAACGCCTCGCCCATCGCGAAGGGGTCGTTGTTGGCGTACGCCGCCGCGACCTGGTCGAACCATCCGGGGAGCAACGCTTCCGCGAGCGACTTCTGCGTCTCGGCATCCTCCAGCGCGACGCCTGCAGCGACGAGCAACTGCCCGAAGTCCTCCGACATCTCGGCGACGAACTGCACCTTCTCCTGCGGCGACCGGAGGTGCCAGTTCTTCACGTACCACGACACGGCCTTGAGCATCATCTCGGGACCGTGTTCGACGAGGGCCGCCCAGTTCTCCCACGATCCGGCGGCCTCGAGCAGCGCCGCGATCCCGTTGACGCCCGAGATCGCCCACTCCGATGCCCCCGAGATCAAACCAACGGTCATCCCGGCCGCGTAGGCGCTCGCGCTCCACTGGCCGAGCTCGACCGAAGTGTCGACGCCGAAGTCGACCTCGACCTCGGAGGCGCTCGTCATGAGGATCTCGCTCGGAACGAGTGGCACCTCGGTCTTGACCGCCGCCGCGCCCTCACCGATGAAGCGACGCACGGTTGCGTCGGGCGTGTCGAAGGAGACCTGACTGCGAGTCCCACCGTTGGGATGGGTGGCGATCGCACCGTGGATCAACACGCGCTCGCCGGCTTCGAGTTCGATGTCCTGGGGGATCCACCCGCAGACGCCGTCGAGTGGTGTGTCGAAGTCGCGCAGCCAGAGCACGTGGGCATTGCCGGTTGCGGTCGACTCGAACGTCTCCATCTCGACGGTCACGGTCTCGGTCGTCGAGAGGTTCTCGAGGTAACCGGTCACGAGCACGCGGTCGCCGCCATTGAGCAGGCCGTCGGGTGCCTCGTTGACGAGTTCGATGCCGAGCAGCGCGTTCGCCCCGATGTTGTAGAGCTCGGCACCGACCGCGACTAGGAAGTCGCCACCGCCGGTGTACTCGATCTCGGCTCGGACCTCGAAGCGTCCGTCGTCGCGCGCCTCCAGCACGTAGTCGACCGCGCGGCTCTCCCCCGCGGCGAGCGTGAAGGGTCCGACGTCGACCGGGCCCGGATCGCCGCCGGGCGCGAACGGGCCCGCCTTGTCGACGAGGCGGGGGATACCGGTCGTGGCGACGAGGTCCTTGTCGAGGATCTTCAGATCGTCGGGGAAGGTGACTCCCTCGACCGGGCCGCCGTCGGGGTTGGTGACGGTCACGGTCACACGGACGTCCTGGGGCTCGGGCTGGGCTGTGCCGTCGTCGATGTTCTCGACGAGTTCGAGGTCAGCCTCCTCGGGATTGAACTCGAGCGCGACCTCGAGGTTGCCGCCGCCCTGCCCGTTCGCCTCGAGGTCGACCGCTGGGACGGTCCGACCGGCGCGATCGGTAGCGGTCAGACCGGCGCGGAGGGTGAACCGGCCGATCGACGACACCTTGACCCGCCAGGTGAACCGCTCACGTCCGGTCGGTGCGATCGTCAGCGGGTTGACGATCGACGGGCTCGGCCCGCTGAGCACCTCGAGATTGGGTGCGGCGTTGAACAGGCCGACCGCGTTGACGTTCACGCTCAGGTCGCCGAGTCCGGCATCGGCGCCGGCGACGACGACGACGTCGAACTCCTCATCGATCTCGAACTTGCCCGACGTGTTGCTCGCGTCGTCGTGGCGCAGCACGATCGAGCCGACGAGTGGCGGCGCGGTGACATCGGCCGAACAGGTCGCCGTGTCCTCCCGGCCGCTGGTCGTGGCGACGATCGTCGCGGTGTACGTGCCCGGGTCCGCTGCGGTCTTGGTGACGAGATCTGCTGCAGAGGTCGAACCGTCCGGAAAGGTCCACTCGACCGCCGGCGCCGGTTCGTTGGTGCCGGTCGTCGTCGACGTGTTGGCGAACGTGATGCGCGACCCGCCGGGCCCGGACTGTGTCTGCACCGTGCAAGAGGCCTCGGGCACACCGGGTCGGAGGGTGCCGTCGACGCCGACCCATCCCTGCGCGCTCACCGAGCGCGGATTGGCGCAGTTGTTGCTGCCGACCGGCGCGTCGCACATCTTGACCGACACACGGCCGATGAAGAATGTCGGGCCGTCGAGTGCGTCGTACGCCGGGTAGCTGCCGCTGTACTCGAACGAGCATTGCAACGCCTTGGCCGCCACCGCCGGCCACTGCTGTTCGGGGAACCGTGCGTCGCCGCCATATATGTAGACCGTGTTGAATCGCCCCTTGCAGTCGCTCGGCCCGACCCGGGTGAGCGTCGGCCCCGAGGACGGCGGTTGCTCGACGTACAGCGACCCGTTGCACGACCGAACGTCGGCCGGGTCATTGTTGGCCAGGTAGACACAGCCGCCGATCGATGGCTGGTACACCTCGAAGTAACAGTCGATCACGTCGAATCGGGGGCATGGGGGCTTGGCGGGCGAGGTGGTCACGCCCACGGTGTTGCCCGGCCCCGCCTTGCCGCTGAATGCAACCGACAAGTCGCCGACATCGTTGCTGATGCACCCCAACCCTTCGTTGCCGGCCTCGTCTACGACGCACTGCGGGAGCCCGATGTCGGGTGGGGTCGTGGCCGCGTGGACCACCTCGCTACCCGGAAGTGGTGCCGAGAGCGTGAGCAACGTGGCGATCATGCCGACCACGACCAACAGCGACCACCGCCTCCGCCGCGCGTGAAAGATCATCCGCCGTGAGTCTTCGTTCGCCATGCAACCGAGTTGTAACGGTCGGCGGTAACACGTCGGTAACAGCGCCGAATCTCGGCGTCCGGCTACGTGCCCGACGACGTGACGGACGGCTACGTCGCAGGGCGCTCCGCTCCACCCGGCGCGGCACGCTCGAGGACGCGGAACGACAGATCGCCGGCGAACTGGTCATCGACGTCGACCTGCAGGTCGTACTCGCCGGGTTCGGGGAACGCGACCGAATCGAGCGGCACGACGATCGGTACGAGCCGTCCCTCGCCGGGAGCCAGGCCGGCTGACGGAGCGGTTTCGTGGAGCGCCACGTTGATCGTCGCGATGACGAGGGCGGAGGAGGCCGACTTGACCTTCATCACGACCTGGTGGGCGACCGTGGCCTCGTCGGGAGGCGAGTAGACCAGCGCGGCCACCCGGCACGGGAACTTGGCGGGGAAGCTCGGTGCCGCGAGCCGGGTGAGGCCACCCGACTGCACGAACAGCAGCCCCTCTCGCACCTGCGCGAAATCGCACAGCACCAGCGCCTTCAGTTGGGCAGCCATACCGGGCACCGTAGGGCGAAAACGAAGACGACCCCACCCGCACGCGGTCTGTGCCGCTCGGATGGAGTCGTCATCGGGTTGGGCTCTCACGGCCTGGGCCGTGTCGCTCGGCTGCATGGTATCGCAGCAGTTTCACGATCTCTCGATCGCGGTGGGCCGGGAAGGATTCGAACCTTCGAAGGCAACGCCGGCAGATTTACAGTCTGCTCCCTTTGGCCACTCGGGCACCGACCCCGGTGCTTCGATTATTCGGTTGTGGTCCCCACCGACCGTCGCAACGGCGGGCAGGGCCCGATGAGCGTACCGTCACCAACGTCGCCCCGCACCAGCCGATCATGGGCCGGTACCCTGGACACATGGCAAGTTTCGACGTGGTCTCCGAGGTCGACGCGCAAGAGGTGCGCAATGCGGTCGATCAGGCACAGCGCGAGGTCTCGAACCGGTTCGACTTCAAGAACACCAACTCGACGATCGAGCAGAACGAGATGGTCCTGACGATGTCGACGGTCAGCGACGACCGTCTCAAGGCGCTACGCACCGTGCTCGAGGAGAAGCTCGTCAAGCGCGGCGTCTCGCTCAAGGGCGTCGAGTACGGCGACGTGCAGGAGGCCTCGCACGACTCGGTACGGCAGGTGGCCACGATCGCTGTCGGCATCTCCTCCGACAAGGCGAAGCAGATCAACAAGCTGATCAAGGAGAAGGGCGCGAAGGGCGTGTCGAGTTCGAATCAGGGCGACTCGATCAGGGTCAACGCCAAGAAGCGCGACGCCCTCCAGGACCTGATCGCGATGTTGAAGGCCGAAGAGCTCGGGATCCCGCTCCAGTTCAACAACTTTCGCGACTGAATCGATCGTTCGGCCTCACCGCAAGCCAGGCCGATCGACAGGGCGTCAGTCTTCGTCGCCGGTGGCGGCTCTCGCTTGGAGTTCGTCGACGATCGACGAGTCGGCCAGGGTGGTGGTGTCGCCGATGTTGCGGCCCTCGGCCACGTCGCGCAGGAGCCGGCGCATGATCTTGCCGCTGCGCGTCTTGGGTAGATCGGGCGTGATGTAGATCGTCTTCGGCTTGGCGATCGCTCCGATCTCGTCGCCGACGTGCTGTCTCAACTCCTGCACGTCGATATCCTCGCCGCCGAGCAGGATCACATACGCGATGATCGCCTGCCCCGTCGTTTCGTCGGAGGCACCGACCACAGCCGCTTCCGCGACGGCGGGGTGAGAGACAAGGGCAGACTCGACCTCTGTCGTCGAGATCCGGTGCCCCGAGATGTTCATCACGTCATCGACGCGCCCGAGCAGCCAGAGATACCCGTCGTCGTCGAGCTTGGCGCCATCACCCGCGAAGTATTGACCCTCGAACCGGGACCAGTAGGTCTTGAAATACCGTTCGGGATCGCCCCAGATCCCGCGCAACATTCCCGGCCATGGTCGGGTCAGCGTCAGGTAGCCGCCGCCAACGTCGATCCGGCTGCCGTCCTTGGCGACGACTTCGGCCGAGACGCCCGGCAGCGGAAATGTCGCCGAGCCCGGTTTGGTGGTCGTGGCACCCGGGAGCGGACTGATCATGATGCCGCCCGTCTCGGTCTGCCACCAGGTGTCGACGATCGGACACGTGCCACCACCGATCTGCTCGTAGTACCACATCCACGCTTCCGGATTGATCGGCTCGCCGACCGAGCCGAGCACGCGCAGCGACGACAGGTCGTGCTTCGCAGGCTCGTCCACCCCCCACTTCATGAACGTGCGGATCGCCGTCGGCGCCGTGTAGAAGATCGTGACCCCGTACTTCTCGATGATCGCCCAGAACCTGTCGTTGCCCGGATAGTTGGGCACGCCCTCGTACATCACCTGGGTCGCGCCGTTGGAGAGTGGTCCATAGACGATGTAGCTGTGCCCGGTGATCCAGCCGACGTCGGCGCTGCACCAGAACACGTCCTCATCGGGGTGGAGGTCGAACACGTACCGGTGGGTGTAGGTCGTGTGTGTCAGGTATCCGCCGGTGGTGTGCATGATTCCCTTCGGCGGCCCCGTCGTACCGGAGGTGTACAGGAGGAAGAGCAGGTGCTCGGCGTCCATCGGTTCAGCGGGACAGTCGTCGGATGCACTTTCGAGCAACTCGTGATACCAGTGGTCGCGCCCCTCGAGCATCGACACGTCGTTGCCGCCGCGCTTGACGACGACGACGTGTTGGAGCGACGGCGTGTTCTCACACGCCTCGTCGGCGGCGGTCTTGAGCGGGAGGATCTCGCCGCGGCGGTAACCACCGTCGGCGGTGACGAGGAGCTTCGCATCGGCGTCGTTGATCCGGTCCGCGAGTGCCTGCGCTGAAAAGCCCCCGAAGACGACACTGTGCACGGCGCCGATCCGTGCGCACGCCAGCATCGCCACCGCCGCCTCGGGAATCATCGGAAGGTAGATGTTGACGCGATCACCCTTGCCGATGCCCAGGCTCTTCAACACGTTGGCGAACTTGCAGACCTCGGTGAGGAGATCGGAATAGGTGATCGTGCGGGTGTCGCCCGGCTCTCCCTCCCAGTGGAACGCGACCTTGTCGCCCTTCCCGGCTTCGACGTGACGGTCGAGGCAGTTGTACGAGACGTTCAGCGTGCCGCCCTCGAACCACTTGGCGTACGGGAGCTGCCAGTCGAGGATCGTGTGCCACGGCGTGTTCCAGTGCAGCAGCTCCTCGGCCTGGCGTGCCCAGAAGCCCTCATCGTCCTCGGCCGCCTCGTCGTAGAGAGATGTGCCGGTCACCAGCGCGTGGTCCTTGAACTCCGCCGACGGCGGGAACGTTCGGTTCTCCTCCATCAGGGCGTCGATCGTGTCGTGATTCCCCTGGTCGCTCATGGCACCGATCGTAGATCACGCGCCGGCCGCACGAGCCGCCGATGCGGTCGGACACATCGGATGACGAATCGGATGAGCTCTGTCCATAAGCCTTGACTTATCATAAGCGATCCCTTATTCTCATCTCATGGACATCGGCGCGCAGCTCCACGCTCTCGCCGATCCGACGCGGCGAACGATCTTCGACCTCGTCCGAGCACGTCCGTCGTCGGTCCGCGAGCTCACCGACCGGATGCCGATCTCGCAGCCGGCGGTCTCCCAGCATCTGAGCGTGCTCCTCGGTGCACGCCTCGTCGACGCGACCAGGTCGGGCACGCGACGGATCTACCGCACCGATCCCGAGGGCGTCGGCGTCATCCGCGCCTGGGCCGACACGCTGTGGGACGAAGCGCTCGATGCCTTCGTCGACGCAGCCGAGCGAGAGGCCGACGACGACAACCGCCCCGAACGAGACACAGCCACAGGAGCATCATGATGAGACTGTCCACGAGCACGATCGAGCCCGTTGGCAAGCAGCGTCGCGTAGCGCTCGGGAAGGGCCGGACGTTCGAGCTCTTCACCGAGTCGATGGCAACCTGGTGGCCGTTGGAGACGCACTCGTGCGGTGGCGTCGACGCGGTCGACGTGCGGTTCGAGGGGAGGATCGGCGGACGCGTCGTCGAGGTCACCACCGATGGCACCGAGTACGAATGGGCCGACGTCATCGCCTGGGATCCTCCGCACCGATTCGCGCTCGCCTGGCACCCGAACCCCGATCCGGTCGCGGCCACGATCGTCGACGTGCGCTTCACCGAACTGAACGACGGTGGCACACGGATCGACCTCGAGCACCGTGCGTGGGAGGAGCTCGGCGACGAACTCGCCCGCTCGACGCGCACCGGGTACGACACCGGCTGGGACCTCGTGATCGACGCGTTCGAGAGTACACACGCCAGCTCGTAACCCCTTACCATCCGGCGAACCAGTATCCGGCGAATTCCCGTTCGGCTCAGCCGGCGCGCCACTCGGTGACGAGGAAGGCGCCGAGCCCGGCGGGATCGAGCAGCGCTTCGGATTCGCTCACGCGGCTGCGCATCCGCATCGCCTCGAGGCCCGGGCGGGCGGCCTGTTCGGCCCAGATCCGCTTCCCCTCGGCGACCAACTCCTCGATCCCCCACCGTTGCAGGAACTGTGCCTGCGTGCGCACCGCATCGGGCTCGGGTAGCTGATCGAATGGAACGTCGGTGGTGATGTCCTGCGAGCCGGGCTCGGCGAGGTAGTGCCGACCACGCTCGTGGTCGCGATACGTCCGCAGCCAATCGCGCCAGGGCCGCGCCGCGAGCTCGGCCGTGTGGGCCACGCCGTAGTCGATGGCGACGACAGAACCCGAGCGCAACAGGCTCCTCGCGTCTTCCACCCACGCTGCCGCTCGGTCGATCAAGGGCACGCGTGCGCCGAGCGCGGCGCGGACGTGGAGCATGTCGGGGACCGGCTCGATCGGAACCGGGAGCACCTCGACGTAGCGTCCGCTCGGGTCGCGACCGACGAACGCCTCGCGCCACCCGTCGTCGAACACGGCGAGCCGGAACGGCAGATTGTCGAGCAGTTCGTTGGCGATGACGACCCCGTCGAGCGGAACCCCGTCGGTCGCCGCTTCGTCTATCGCATCGTGCAGCGAAGCGAACGAGATGACCACCTCGGGATGGCGCCGCCGCTGGGCCGGCGACACCTCGATCGCCACGTAGCGCATCGCCGTCGCGCACGCCGGAGCGGCGAGCGCGACCGATCGGGCCAACGTGCCGGGTCCGGCGCCGACCTCGATGACCGTGAAGGGCTCCGGTCGGCCCAGACGTTTCCATTCGCCGTCGATGAATCGGGCCAGCACGGCACCGAACAACGGCCCCACCTCGGGCGAGGTGATGAAGTCGCCCCGCCTGCCGGCCGAGCCGCCGCCCTCGCGCATGTAGAAACCGTCGCGCCCGTACAGCGCGAGCTCCATGTACCGCTCGAACGGGATCGCACCCTCCACACCGATCGCGGCGCGGATCTCGGCCGTCACCGACGCTCACCCGGGCGACCTCGTGCGGGTTCAGCGCAGCCGGGACGCACAATGCTCACGAGAACGACCGCCCGACGCCGACTTCGTGAGGATGTTGCACGCATGGCACGCAACATGCTCACGAGAACGGGTGGGCGGCGGGGTCAACCGCCCAGTGCACCCGTGAGGTCGTTGATCTCGCCGAACCTGGCGAGGAGGCCGGGGAACACACCGACGACCAACGTGCCGACCACGGTGATGCCGAGGGCCGCCATGATCGGGGCGGGTGTGACGATCGGGGTGGTGTCACCGTCGGGCACGTCATCCATCCAGACGACCCGCAGTACGCGCATGTAGTAGGCCGCGGCGATCACCGTGTTGACGGCGGCGATCGCCGCCAGCACGTAGGCGGAAGTGGTCCCGGCGTCGATGACGGCCTTGAAGGCGTTGAACTTGGCGAACCAGCCGCCGAGCGGCGGGATACCGGCGAGCGAGGCGAAGAAGATCGTCATCGCCACGGCGAGCCCCGGCGCGTATGAGAACAGGCCACCGAACGAGGAGATCTCGGCGCTGTGCGTCTTGCGTGTCACGGCGATCACGACCGCGAAAGCTCCGAGGTTCATGAAGGCGTAGACGAGCAGATACACCAGGACGGCATTGAGCGCCGCGCCTGACGTGCTGTCGTGGCCGGCATAGGCGAGCGGCATCAACATGAAGCCACCCTGGCTGACCGAGGAGTACGCGAGCATCCGCACGACGTTGGTCTGGCGCAGCGCGAGAACGTTGCCGACGGTCATCGTCAGCACCGCGAGCACCCAGATCAAGGGCTCGTACACACCCTCGGCGCCGCGGAAGGCGATGAAGATCATCGTCATCAAGGCCACGAATCCGGCCGCCTTCGAGGCCACGGACAAGAACGCCGTGACCGGGAGGGGCGCGCCCTCGTAGGTGTCGGGCGCCCAACTGTGGAATGGCACCGCCGACACCTTGAACCCGAAGCCGCAGATGATGAACACGACGCCGACGACCTCGAGTCCGATCAGGTCGCCATCGGCGAGCGAAGCGCCGATGTCGGTGAGCAGCGTCGAGCCGGACGTGCCGAACAGCAGGCTCATGCCGTACAGCAGGATCGCCGATGCGAACACGCCGAGCAGGTAGTACTTCATGCCCGCCTCGTTCGACTTCTCGTCACGCTTGCGCCACGCCGCCATCATGTACGCGGGGATCGAGAGCAACTCGAGGGCGACGAAGACACTCACGAGGTCGCGTGAAGACGTCATCATCACCATGCCGAGCACGCTGCACAGCAACAACACGTAGTACTCGCCCTGGTAGTAGCCGCCCTCTTCGAGTTCGTCCTGACTCAGCAAGATGACCACGTACGCGACCAGGAGGAAGAACGCCTTCAGGATCAGGGCGTAGCCGTCGACGACGTACCGGCCGTCGAACAGCGATCTCGCGGAGTCGTCGCCGACGACCGCGAGGGTGACGACGGGGATGAACGCCGCGAGCACGACGAGTCCGGCGATCGAGGCCATCGCCCACTTCTTGGACTCGTCGAGCCACAGGTCGACCAGCAGCACCAGGTTGATCCCGATGATCAAGATGATCTCGGGCGCGATGGCGTGCCAGTCGATCGTCGGCGAGACCCAGTCGCCTGACTGCGCGAGGAGCGAGGCGAGCATCAGCCGAGCGTCTCTCCCAGGCGCGCGACCATCGCGGTCACCGCCGGATCGAGAATCTTGAACAGCAACTGCGGATAGACGCCGAGCACGAGTATCCCGACCAGGAACGGCGTCCACGCGACCCACTCGATCGGCGTCACATCGCGGATCTCGAAGTTGGCTTCGTCATCTTCGTTCGACGCGGCACTGAGCGAATGTGCCACGTTCTGACCGCTGGTGAACTCGGCGGGCGGCTCACCCATCGCCGTGCGCTGGTATAGCCACAGCAGGTAGGCGGCAGCGAGGACCGTGCCGAGCGCGGCGATCACCATCAGCGTGCGGAACAGCGGCTCGCTGAGCCCGAATCCGGGCTCGTAGGCGGCGAGGATCACGGGGAACTCACCCCAGAAGCCGGCGAGTCCGGGCAGGCCGAGCGACGCCATCGCGGCGAAGCCGAAGATCCAGCCCATTCTCGGCATCTGGACCAACATGCCGCTGAGCTGGTCGATCCGCAGCGTGTGGTAGCGGTGCTTCACCGATCCGGCGATGAAGAACAACATTCCGGTGATCAGCCCGTGGGCGACCATTCCGAACATCGCGGCATTGATCCCGATGGTGGTGAGCGTCGAGATGCCCAGCATCACGAACCCCATGTGGGCGACCGACGAGAACGCGATGAGCCGCTTCATGTCGGTCTGGGCGAGACAGGCGAGAGCGCCGTAGATGATGCCGATCACGGCGAGGATGGCGATCGCCGGTGCCCACGCCTTCGCCCCCTCGGGAAGCATCGGGATCGCGATGCGGACGAATCCGTACGTGCCGAGCTTCAGCAGGATCGCGGCCAGGATGACCGAGCCCTGCGTGGGTGCCTGCGTGTGCGCGTCGGGGAGCCAGGTGTGGAACGGGAACATCGGCACCTTCACCGCGAACCCGATGAACATGCCGGCGAAGATCCAGATCTGGACGTTCTTGTCGATCAGCGCACCGGCCTGGGTCAGCTGCTCGAATCCGAAACTCTCGGCACCGGTCTGGAAGAACAGCGCGAGGAAGGCGACGAGCATCAACGCTGAGCCGAACATCGTGTAGAGGAAGAACTTGAGCGACGCGTACTTTCGCTGCTCGCCACCCCACACGCCGATCATGAAGAACATCGGCAGCAGCACGAGTTCGAAGAAGACGAAGAAGAGGATCAGGTCCTGCGCGATGAACGTGCCGGCCATCCCGGTCTGCAGCACGAGCATCAGGATGAAGAACGACTTCGGATCGCCGGCCTCGGGCATGTTGTCCCAGGAGTAGACCATCACGAGGAAGGTCACCGCCATCGACAGGATGTAGAGCGGGAGGCTGATGCCGTCGAGACCGATCGTGTACCCGGACTTGATGACCGGGATCCATTCGACGTCGACGAAGAACTGGAGCTTCTCGCTCTGCCCGTAGTCGAACCGGAAGAGCGTGACGATGCCGATGGCAAACGTCGCGCCCGCCGTGGCGATGCCGATGATCTTGTGCGTCGCCTCTTCGCTCTTGGGGACGAACAACATCACCAGCACGCCGAGCAACGGCAGGAATGTGCCGACGCTCAACAGCCAGTTCTGATCAGTGAGAGTGTCCATGATGTGCTTTCAGCTCAATCGGAAGATGTCGATGTCTGTGGTCAATTGACGTTGATGATGACGAGGAGGATGGCGCCGACCGCGGCTGCGCCGAAGAGCAGCGCGCCGTACTGGTTGACCTTGCCGGACTGCAATGGTTGTAGGTCTTCGCCGGCTTCGTTGGCGACGACGCCCGTGGCGTCGACCGCTCGGTCGATGACGCGTTGGTCGATGTTGTCGTAGACCCAATCGCCGGTCTTGCGGGTGCTGCGTCCGACGCCGTTGACGATCGCGTCGAGGACGTTCTGGTTGAACCAGTTCACGGCATTGGCGATCGGATAGGCGATCGGGTGGACGAAGGCGTTCTCGTAGAGATCGTCGAGGTAGTACTTGTTCTTGAGGAACAGGTAGCCCCCCCGCAAGGTACGGGAGCGGGAGGTGAGACCGACCAGGCGCTTGTCGCGGCGGCCGTAGAACATCACGCAGAACGCGATCGCGCCGGCGTATCCGGCCGCGACGACGCCGAGCGACAGCATGATCTTGGGGAACGTCGGTTCGGCGTGCGAGACGCTCGGGAAGAAGCAGACCGTGCCCGCCTCGGGGGCATCGAAGCCGCAGCCCGTGTCGTGCGCACCCTCCTCGCCCTCTTCGCCCTCTTCACCCTGGGCTGTGACGTCGGCGAATGAAGAGGTGACCTGGACGACCATCTCGCCGGGCCCGGACGCGTCGAGTTCGTCGATCTGTACAGCCACCGGGCGCGGCTCGACGTAGGTCTTCACGCGCTCGAAGTCCTCACCGAGTGGCGTCGCGTTGAGCAGGCCGGCGGTGAGCGCGAAGAACGCGAGGATCACTATCGGTACGAGGATCAGCGGGCCGGATTCGTGCGGGCCCTCCTGATGGTCGTCGCCGTCTCGATGGTCGTCGCCGCCCTCCGCTGCGCTTGGGTCGACTCCTCCGT
>CBDUYD010000071.1:0-14536 GCA_965371355.1 uncultured Ilumatobacteraceae bacterium | reverse complement strand
CGGCATCGATCGCATCGATGTCGATTCGCAGGCTGTAGCCGCCCTGCTCCGTCACAATCAGTTCGTCGGCCCCCCGGCAGGCCTCCCCGAGCGCCTTGCGGAGTTGAGCAGCGTAGCTGCGGATCGTGCTGGACGCGCCCGCCGGGCGGCACCCACGTCGACGGCGCCGTCGGCTCTCTGACCGGCTGATTCGGGCTTACGCGACATCGCCACCGGTCTGTGCCGGTGGCGATGTCCGAGCTGCTGAGTCCGCTACAGACTCGTGCCGGCTTCGCCGGGACTGATTCATGGATGGCCAATCTGATACATCGTGGGCGTGACCGTCGGCGAGCACCCGTTCACCGACGGTGAGATCTGATAGATGTATCTGACCCCGATCTCGAGGCCGGAATCAAGCCAAGATCGGGGGTCGCATTCGGAGGTACCAGAGAGTGGCCAAAGGGCTTCCACAGACGCGCGATGGGTGATCCCTCGACGGTCCATGCCGCTGAGTGTCGGTGGTCTCATGGGGGACGGTGCTGCTCGCCGGGTAACCTTGGGCACAGGAGAGGGTGCGCCAAGAACCGCCGCCCGATTAGATGCAGCAACGAGCCACGCCCAAGATCGAGGGGCTCGAGATCGGGGCAACCGTCAACGAGATCCTCAACCGACACCCTGCGGTCGGACTGGCGGTGGAAGTGGTTCGAGACGGACGTCTCGAGTTGTTCGCTGGGCGTGGGGTCGCGAGTATCGCCTCGGACCGGCCGATCACTGAGGAAACGGTGTTTCGGATCGCTTCCATCACGAAGACCTTCACCGCGGTCGCCGTCATGCAACTGTGGGAGCAAGGGTTGGTGGATCTCGATGCCCCCGCGAACGACTACTTGCGCGCCTATGAGCTGATTCCGGCGAGGCCCGGGGATCGGCCGGCGACGGCGCGGCATCTGTTGACCCACACGGCGGGTCTCGGCGAGTTGGCCCATCCTTGGGGCGCGTTCCTGCCGGACTTCGGCGAGAGCGTGAAGGCGGGAGAGACGGTACCGTCACCGGCCGACTTCTACCGTGGTGGTCTTCGTCTACACGCCGAGCCGGGGAGCCGTTTCGTCTACAACAACCATGGGCCCACCACGCTCGGGCAGCTCGTCGAGGATGTGAGCGGAGAGTCCCTCGACCGGTACTTCTTTGAGCACATCTTTGAACCCCTTGGCATGGCAGACTCCGATCTGCTCCGCTCCAAGCAGGTCGAGGAGCATCTCGCCGTGGGATACGAGATCCGTTCCGGCGGCGTGGCGACGGTCGATGACCGTGAGATGGTGACCGCGGGGGCCGCGTCGATCTATTCGACGCCGAGGGACATGGCCCGCTACCTGGCGGCGCTCACCGGTGGCGGGTCGAACGAGCACGGCTCGATCCTCAGACCCGAGACGTTGGCGATGATGTTCGCTCCGCAGTATCAGCCCGATCCTCGGATACCCGGCATGGGTCTGGGTTTCTTCCGCATCGACCTCGCTGGTCGACACGCCGTCGGCCATCAGGGCGCCCATCCCGGTTTCCACTCCCAGATTCTCGTGGCGCCTGACGACGGTGTCGGGGTGATGGTCTTCACCAACGGGGCCAACAAAGCCGACTTCTGGCTGCCGGCCGAGGCCTCACGTATTCTTCGACCGCTGTTGGGCATCCCGGACCGCACGGTCCGGACCGACATCCCGCACCACCCCGAGTTGTGGGATGACTTCCGAGGGTGGTACCGGCTGTCTGCCCTGCTCAGCGACGTACGTCTGCGCGGCATGATGGGCGCCGGAGCTGAGGTCTTCGTTCGAGGCGGCCGATTGATGCTTCGATTCCTGACCCCGATTCCGGCCCTGGCCCGAGGTTTCGCTCTGCACCCCGGCGACGACAACGATCCCTACGTGTTCCTGATCGATCTATCGGACTCGGGGCTAGATCCGATGCGGGTCGTCTTCGGCCAGGACCCTGCGGGTGTGACGACGCGCATCTGCCTCGACGTGATGCCGCTAGTACTGGACAAGCAGCCGGCGATCACGAATCCGAGAAGGTGGGCGGCGGGTGTCGCCGCCGCGGTCGGTGGGGCCACAGCAGCAACGGTGGCACGCCGGCGGGCGGAGAGCAGGTGACGGTTGGAATGGTGAGGTGGACGCGGAATTGATCGGGCGGCCCGGAGTGAGGAGACGACTGCAAAGCGATGAACTGGCCGAGTTGAAGAGGACGCGATCGACAAGATTATCTTCTATGCGACGACCAGCGTCGTCGCAGTCGAACTCGCCCGCAAACGCCACGATGTATCACGGATGTATCAATTCGGGAGCACCGGGCTGTGGCGGACTGTTTGGGCACTGTCGGTCCGTCCGGGTATCACCCCAGCTATATCGCTACAGTTCGGCCAATTCCAGCACGGACCGACACGCCCCGATATCGCCGATTTCCAGATTTGGGAGCAGGAGGCCGGGAGTTCGAATCTCCCCACCCCGGCCCCGACCAGACTGCGCTGGCACGCCAGGCGCTGCCCTGCGTGCGGATGGGTCAGGCTTTGGATTGGTTTTCGCAACCGAGTAGATCATGGCCCACGCGATGTAGTCGGGCTTGGTGCGTTGCCTCCTGCCGTTCAGTGGGGCCGATACACGTTGCTTCGATGTTCGATTCGTAGGACGATCACCTCGCGGGCGTCTTCGTCGATGCGATACAACACGCGATATGTGCCACGTCGAGCACTGTGAATTCCTGCGAGCTCGTTGCGCAGCGCCCGCCCGACACGTTGCGGGTTCTCGATGAGTGCCCCGGTGATGAGCTCGATCACCGCTGCGCTCACCGATTCGGGGAGTTGTTCTGCGATCGCTCGCGCTGCTGGACGGGCTACAACGAGTTCGTACGCCTCGGTCATCGAGTCGTGGATTGGCGCAATGCTCGTACGGCGTCGACGCCACGGACAACGTCACCCGAAGCGACCGCAGCTTCGGCCTGGACGAGATCGCTGACTGCCTCGGCGTCACTGAGGAGTTCGAGTGTCTCTTCCAGGCTGTCGAGATCATCTGGACTGATGAGGACCGCGGCAGGTCTGCCGTTGCGGGTGACCACGACGCGCTCGTGTTCTCGATCCACTCGGTCGACGAATTCCGAGAACCGGTCTTTCACGTTGCGAAGGGAATCCGTCGTCATGGCTACAATTGTGCCACGCATCGAGTCGGGCAGCAACTCGGCTGAAGACGACGGTGATTCTGACGTCGCTCGAAAGGTCGACGATGCATCACGGATCTATCCAATCGCGGAGCGCCGGGATGTGTCGACCTGTCCGGTCTGTAGCGAGCTGTTTACCCATCACCCCAGCTAGATCAACACGTTCCGGTACCAACCGATACCGGCTGAGACAGCCCGATTCGCTCGTTGTTCGGAGTTGATGAGCGACGCGGGCTGAGCTTCGAGGAGCCTGGATTCCAATGACGCCGGGCAGTGAGTCGGCCGTGCTCACTCGCCCGATGCGTAGGTGATGAGTTGCGAGTAGTCGCCGTCGTCTGCCTTTCGAAGCGCTGCGATGTAGGCGGCGCGGCTGTCTGAAGGCTCCGTTTCATCGGGCCCCCATTGGAGTGTGCTTCCGTTGTCGAGGCGAAGGTAGAGATCTGCAACGAGTCGAGCGTGGCGGCCGTTGCCGTTGACGTAGGGATGGACGAAGACGAGCCGATGGTGGATTCGCACGGCCGTTTCCACCGGATCGAACGTTCCGTTGTGTTTCCAGTACTTGGCGTCGTCGAGGGCGTCCTTCAGATAGGTGACAATCTGTGCCGGGGCCACGCCGATCGTGGCGGCCCTCGTCCGGCGCTTGCCGGCCCACTTCCAAACGTCACCGAACATGCGGCGGTGAATCTCGTCGACCGTGGGTGTCTCGAAGAGTTGCTGAACATCGGTGATGGGTTGTTGTGTGAAGGCCCAGATCCGAGCGTCGACGATGTTGTCGCGCTCGGCTGCGTTGAGTTCCGCACGAGTTGCGATGTCGGTGGGAATCAGCTGCTCGAAGTCGTCGGCTTCCAACGGCGTGGTGCCCGGCGGATCCGCGCCCCAATTCGAAGTCATCTCACTCGTCCCACAGGCGACGTGAGGCGGCGAACTGCAAAGCAGTCCGATCCATTGCGGCCTGATGCTCGACCGGGTCTGTAACGGCCTGATCTTCGAGCGCCATCGATCGGTCGACAGCATTGACGACGCTGCTTGCGCGTCGTCGCGCCTGAGTTAGCACAGTTGCTTCAAGTGATCCTTCGCGGGGTACGAGCGCGTAGACGAGATCGCAGTTCATTGCGTCGGCGGCTCGTCGCAGTGTGGCGAGCTGGATCGTTCCGCTCGCCTCTGACTGCTCAAGCTGGACGACGCTTGGCTGGGCCACGTTCATCCGAGCCGCAAGCTGTCGGGTCGACATGCCGAGTGCGTCACGGACAGCCCGCACCCATCCGAGACGGGGCAGCGTCTTGAGCTCCTTTGGGGAGGATGCGTTGAAACGTCGATCGAGGCGTCGCCGGGCTGCTTGTCGCAGTTGGTTGTTGTCCACGGTTCCTCCTATTCGAGAGTCGACAGTTTTGATTGGTTGTGCACTATCGGACGATACCGTAACGATAGTCTGTAGTCAATCAAACCGAGATCTTACGATATGTCAGAGCCTATCGCTTCGCACCAAGCCCTCTGCCACACAGCTTGATTCGGCCCGGCTCCGGGATCGTTGCTGGCACAGGAGCCGTCCCACCACCCGAAACTCACCGATATCGGCCTCGCACAGACTTGGGAGCACGAGGCCGGGAGTTCGGATCTGAGGGGTTGAGCGTAGGGTGATGAGTTCGCGCGACAATGACTGCGGAGCAGATCAGGAGGGATTGACGTGGCCGATATCAAGCAAGGGCGCTGGACCGCAGAGATCGAAGGCGACTTCGTCGTCTTCATCATCGGAGCCAGAGCGAACAAGCCGTGGCAGCTGATTCGAATCGCACGCGATCTCGGCGGCCGGCGCGGCATGAACCACATGCTGAAATATCTGACCGAGCACCCCGAGAAGGGTCTGCTCGGCTACGAGACGATGGGCCTCACCAACGTCCAGTACTGGCGCTCGTTCGATCACCTCGAGGCGTTCGCCAAGGATGAGGACGATCCGCACCTGTCGGTGTGGCGGAACTACTGGAAGCGCGTCGGAAAGGACGATCGTGCGGGCATCTGGCACGAGACGTTCCTCGTCCGTGACGGCGCATACGAGGCGGTGTACGCGAACGTGCCCGCCAGAGGGCTCGGCAAGGCGAGCGCGTTGGTGCCGGCGTCGAAGTCCTCGACCGCCCGCAACCGCATCAGAGCGACAACGCCCGGGGTCTGACATCGAGCGACACCCGCTCGGCTCGTGTGGGAAGGGAAGCGCTCTACCCCGTTCACCGCCCTCGGCACCGCGCCATCACTCTCGGACTGCATCCGACAGCCGCCGATACTCACCATCGATTCGTGCGGGCGTCACTCACTCCATCACTCGGAGCGTCGCGGGTACATCCATCTTGCTGACGCGCCTCACCAGGAGCAGCGGTGCGACGGTGACGGCGACCACGCCGATCAGCATCGCGGCGACGAGCGTGGTCGATGAGAGATGGCGAGCGATGCCGAAGTCGGGAAGTGTGCGCGTCGCCAGCGACTGCAGCATCCAGTCCAGCACCCAGGTGCCGACGCCGATCCCGATCACCGTGGCGAGCAGCCCGATAATGACGCTCTCCTTCATCATCACGATCATCACCGAACGGACCGGCAGCCCGAAGGCCCGCATGGTGGCATGTTCGCGGCGGCGCTCCTCCACGGTTATCCGACTCGCGTTGAACGCGATCAGCAACGCCAGCACCAGCACCGCTCCGGACGTGATCACGAGGAAGCCCACGAATGTCTCCATCGCCTCATCGAAGGCCTCGGAGATGCGCGCCACGGCCTGCGTCGAGGCAACATGGTCGGCGGAGAAGAGTGCACGCTGCATCTCCACCCTCGTCACACCGTCCGCCGACGGGTAGACGTGCAGAAAGTTGGTCATCCCGTCGAGTCCGAACAGATTTGCCTGATCGTCATCGACGAAGGCGAACGACCTGATCGGGTTCGGATGGATGCCACTGACGACGAAGTCGGACTCGACGAACTCGAAACCGAGGGCTCCGGCTCCGGTCTTGGCGGGGTGCCGGACGGTGATGATGTCGCCGGCCGCCACGCCGAGGTCGGCGGCAGCCTTGTCGGCGATGACGATTCCGGCGCTCGGCTCGACGTCTGCGGTGCCGCCGATCGACGGCACCCATCCGTCGCCCTCGAAGTCGACGACCTCCAACACGAGGTCGAACGCCTCGATGCCGTCCCGGTCGATCGCCGCCGCGGGGACGCGAAGCCCGGCATCGACGTGGCCGATCTCGTCGAGGGCCGCGATGTCGGCCACGATCGGTGACTCGGAGGGATAGAACGTGTCGAGCTGGACGAGCACCCGTTCGTCGTCGCCCTTGGTGACCTCGTCGGCGCCCCGATCGACCGCCCGGCCGAAGCTGTCGAGCATGCCGAGCACGGCGACGAGCGCGGCGATCGCTGCACCGACTCCGAGAGCGGTGAGCACGGTGCGGCGCGGGGCGCGCAGCACGTTGCGCAGCGGCATCTGCTCGAGGCTCCCGCCGGGCATTCTGATCTTCTTCGACAACGTGGTGAACCGGCCGGGTCTCGCCGCGAGGTGGCCCGTGCGAATCGCCTCGATCGGTTCGACTCGCACCGCCCTCCACACCGGCCAGGCGCTCGCGGCGATGGGCACTGCGAAGCCGAGCAGAGCCGCACCGGCGAAGACGTCGAACTGGAACGGTGTTCGGTAGTCGGGAAGGGGCAGTACCGACTCGAACAGCCCCTTCATCGCGTTCCCGATCAGCACGCCGACACCGATGCCCGCAAGCACCCCGAGCAGGGCGATCTGGAGGCCGATAAGAAGCGGACGGATGGCGAGCTGAGCTCTCGGGACTCCGAGGGCCATCCCGATGCCGATCTCGCGACGCTGCGACTCGACGATCCGGCTGACCAGGTTGAACGCTGCCAACGCCGCCGCGAAGAGGATCAGCACGGCCAGCGCGGTGAAGAACTGCTGGTCGTTGTCGATGTCTTCGTAGAGGATCCGATAGGCCTCGGAATCGTCCCGGTCCGACACGACCACACCAACCGCGGGGAGGTCGTCCACCACAGCTCGCAATGCAGCCTCGACGGCGTCACGATCGGCGCCGGGTTCGAGCGTGATGACGACGTCGTTGATCTGTCCCGGGCGGTCGATCAGCTCCTGGGCGCGCGCGAGGTCGACGTAAATCGTGGCCATCTCCGCCTGGGCGAGGATGCTTCCCTCCGGCCCGACGACGTAGAAGTCCTCGGGAGCGACACCCAGCGCGGAGTACGCCAGCACCTGGTCGCCGTTGACCGTCATCGTGCCCGTGCTGTCCAGGTGGTGGAAGTCTGCGAACTTGGCCTCCAGCACCGCCGTTCCGGACGCCACCTCTGACAGTTCCCCGTCGCGGAGCCAGACCCGGTCGACGACGTCGCCCCCGCCGCGGACGGTCCCGCCGACGATCCGGGCGCTCACCAACAGATTTCCGGCCTCGGTCTCGACATCGATCTGGCCATCGACAACCAGACGCTCTGTCACGAGATCGACGGAGTCCCCGACCGGCAGAGCTGCCACGAGTCGCTCGAACTCACCCTCGCCGAGGAAGGTCCCAGGACTGGTGGTCGCCCGCAACTCGTGCATGTTGCCTGCGGCGAAGCTGGCGTCGTTCGAGAGTTCCCGCCATCTGCTGGTGCTGGACAGTCCGGCGTACAGGCCGGTGCCGATCGCCAGCACGAGCGCAATCGCTGCCACCGACACCCAGTGTTGGCGCAGGTCGCGCCACGACCACCGCAACCACATCAGAGCCGATCCCGTCGAGTGCGTGGTCGTCACCACTGGAGATCACCTACGTCCGACTTGCCCCCTTCCGGTGGGCCGTCGGCGACGATGCGGCCGCTCGATAGTTCGATCACGCGATCGGCGACGCGAGAGATCTCACGATTGTGGGTGACGACGAGCACCGTCATGCCCGCCGCGGCCTGCTCCTCGAGCACTCGGAGGATCTGGACACCGGTGGTGAAGTCGAGCTCGCCCGTCGGTTCGTCGGCCAGCATGATCTCGTTGCCGGTGGCGAGTGCGCGGGCGATCGCGACGCGTTGCTGTTCGCCGCCGGACAGTTGATGCGAGAAGTGATCGATGCGGTCTCCGAGACCGACCAGCTCGAGCGCATCGAGCGCCCGCTCGTGCTCGTGGCCACGTTTCGAGACGTCGGCGCCGAAGCGCACGTTCTCGAGGGCGGTGAGGCCGGGGAAGAGATTGAACGACTGGAAGATGAAGCTGACCCCGGTACGGCGGAAGGCGGATCGATCGCGCTGCGATGCGTTGGTCAGATCGACGCCGGCAACTTTCACCAATCCGGACGACGGTTGGTCGAGCGCGCCGATGATGTTGAGCAGCGTCGTCTTGCCGCTCCCCGACGGCCCGAGGATGACGACGAACGCCGCGTCGTCGACGTGCAGGTTGATCGACTCGAGTGCGGTGACGGTGGTTTCGCCGACCTCGTATCGCCGCGACACGCCGTCGAGGTCGATGCGCGTACCGAGATACCCGTCGCGGGCGTCGACGGACCCGTTCCCGGCGCGCATCGTCGTGACGCGATCAGCGGAGCAAGCACCCATCAGCCCATCGTCCGACCCCGCTCCCGGCGGTGTGAGAGGACGAGGTCACAATCGAGGTGGCGACACCTGTATTCCTTTCTGCCCGGCCTCAGCCGTCCATGCGACCACTCCTTCTTCGCGGCCCGCGATGTGCCCAACGCACGGCGCCGTCAGGCGACGCCGGCGAGCAGTCCGACGCCCCAGACGACCAGTCCCACACCGAGCGCTCGGGTGACAGCATCGCTGGGCACCAACTTCTCCAACAGCACGAACGCAGCCACGAGCGCGATCCACCAGAGGTTCATCACGCCGAGCACGAACAACAGGGTCATGAGCGCCCAGCAACAGCCGATGCACAACGAGCCGTGGTGGACCCCCATCACCACAGCTCCGCCCGCACCGCCACGCCAGCTGGTCAGGAGGAAGCCGAGAGGCGTCCTGCATTTGCTGAGGCACGCGTCCTTGATGCCGGTGAACTGGTATGCGCCGGCGCCGACGAGCAGGAGCCCACCGAGCCACCGGCTCGTCGACACGCCCATCGCGTTGACGAGCGCGGCATCGTGCAAGGCCCACTGTGCCCCCGTTGCCAGCGCGGCAAACCCGCTCCAGGCCAGCAGATACCCAGCGACGAACAATGGTGTCGATCCGTGCAGTTGGGCCCGCTCCGACCGCACGGTCACGGCGAATGCGCCGATCATCGGGACAGCAGACGGCAGCATCATGGCGGCCATCATCACCGACCACATCGTCCACATCAGCAGCGCATCCGTGCCGGTCCACGCGGCGGTCATCGGCATGGCCAGCGGCGACCTCATATCGCCCATCCGGGCACTCAGCAAGAAGAGATAGAGCCAGCAGAGCGCCGTGATGGCGATCAGCGCGACCGGCACGAAGAGCCTGGCTCGCGCCGGTGCACGTGTCAGTAGTGCGGTCATCGTTCAGCCCTCGTACTGGAACGGTGAGATGAAACCGTTCCGGGCCGAGAGCTCCCACTCGTATCCGTGATCGGTGTACCGGAAATGATCAGAGCGAGCGGTCGTCACCGTGTTGCCGGGAGCGACGGCCAGTGGATGGTTGGTGATCTCGACGTGAGCGCCGCCCTGACCCTCGATCGCGGTGAGATGCACGTCAGCGATGGTGCCAACTCGGAACGTCAACGTCGACTCGTCGGCGTCGAACGCGATCGGCGCGACGGTCACGCCCATCACTTCGCCGATCAGTCCGGCCAACACCGAAGGGTGACCACCGGCAGCGCCGGAGAAGATCGCCCCGAGTGCTTCTGCCTGCTGAGCCGAGGCCCGATCGTCGAGGTACACGGCAACCCGCCACGGAGTCTTCGCCATGTGACCTTCGGAGTAGATCGCCAGTGCCACATTGAGGCCACCGATCGCCAGACCCTCGTACGCGCCCTCGTCGATGTGCCACCCGACGATTGCCGTGCAGTCTCCCTCCGTGGGCGGGCTGAGGAACACGCACGGGCATGCAGCCTCACAGTTGCATGTTTCGAAATAGGTACCTGAGACGTTCCACGTCATGAGCCGACCTCCGTCGTCTGTCTTGGCGAGTCGTTGTTGAATCGCCAACGACGAGATCATCCGCGGACGGTCATGTAGCCGGCTGGCTGGTCGCTTGCAGAGTGGTTCGAGAGTTTGCAAGCACGCTGCAAGGAGAGTGCGAGAGACTGCACGGGTGACGACGACGGCCGACCTCAGGGTGCTCGGCGGCCTCGAGCTGTACCGCGAGGGTGAGTCGGTGCCGATCGGCGGACCGCAGGCGCAGTTGCTGCTGTCGATTCTTGTCGCTCACCGGGGCGCTCGTCTCTCGCGTGACCGGTTGATCGAGTCACTCTGGGCCGGCGGCGCGCCGAAGTCGGCGACAGCGACGCTGCAGAGTCAGGTCTCACGACTCCGGGCGGTGCTGGCTCCCGACTTCACGATCACGCACAAGGCGCGCGGCTACCGGTTCGAGACCCGACAAGGTGAGATCGACGCCGATCTGTTCGAACGTTGGTTGGCGCGATCTCGGACGCTCGACACGACGGCGTCCGCCCACGCCCTCGACACTGCACTTGGAATCTGGCACGGTCAGGCGTTTGGCGAGTTCGCAGACCGACCAGAAATTCACGGCGAGGCCGTGCGGCTCGACGAACTCAGGCTGGCTGCGACCGACGAGTGGGCCGAAGCCAAGATGGCCACCGGCAGTCCAGCGACAATGGTTGGTGAACTCGAGGCCCTCGTGAGTGTGCACCCGCTCCGTGAGTGCTACTGGAGGCTGCTGATGTTGGCCCTCTATCGCACCGGTCGCCAGGCTGAGGCCCTGCGCCGTGCGAGTGAGTTCCGCGCGATGCTCGCCCAGGAGGCCGGACTCGACCCGTCGCCCGCGGTCCGGGAACTCGAGGCGCGGATCCTCGCCGACGACCCGACCTTGATCGCAGATCATGAGCCGTCGACGGATTCGAGGATCAAGGTTTCCGCCCCGGCTCTCCTGGGCGTGACATCGTTCGTCGGGCGCGATCCGCATGTGGCCTCACTCACCGAGGCGATCCGGGAGCAGCCGCTCATCACGGTCACTGGCCCGGGCGGGGTCGGCAAGACCCGCTTGGCGATGCGCGTCGCTGGACGCCTCATCGACGAGTTCACCGATGGCGTGACGGTCGTCGAGTTCGGCGCCCTACGCGACCCTGCCGGCACGGCTCAGGTGATCGCTCAGGCGCTGGACATCCAGCAGCGTCAGCATCGGACGATCGAGGCCACGATCGAAGAATTTCTCGCTCCGACCCAGTCGTTGCTCTTGCTCGACGGCTGCGAGCATGTGACCGATGTCCTCGCACCGCTCGTCGATCACCTTCGATCGTCGTGTCCGGGTCTGAGAATCCTCGCCACGAGCCGGCAGTCGCTGGGGCTCCCGGGTGAGTTCATCGAGGTGCTCGACCCGCTCGTCGTGCCGCCCGCTGAATCGGAACTGACCGAGGAAATCTGTCGATCGACGGCGGTCGAATTGTTCGTGAATCGCGCCGCGGCCACAACTCCCGGCTTCTCGCTCACCGACGCGAATTCATCCGCGGTCGCCGACATCTGTCGTCGGCTCGACGGCCTTCCTCTTGCGTTGGAGCTGGCGGCGGCGCGCCTTCGGACGATGGGCGTCGACGCCCTGTCGAGTCGACTTCATCAGCGCATCGAGATGCTCGGGCAGACGCAGCGCGGCGCCGACGGGAGGCAGCGCACGATCCACGATCTCGTCAAGTGGTCACACGATCTGCTCGCACCCGAGGAGCAACTCGTCTTCGAACAGCTGGCCGTCTTCGCAGGAGGGTTCGATCTTCCCGCCGCCGAATCGGTCTGCACCGTCGATGGAGGCCCGATGTCTGTCGTCGAACAGATCGCGAGCCTCGTGGACAAGTCGATGATCGTTCTCGTCGACGCAAACACTTCGCGATACCGGCTGTTGGAACCGCTGCGCGAGTTCGGTCTCGATCACCTGAGCGGCCGCGGGGCGCTCGAGGAGACCGAGGATCGACACCTCAGATGGTTTCTCGCCCTTGCCGAGCGCGGGGCTACCGGGCTGGACAGCCCGGAGGAAGCGGCATGGTCTGCGGCGTTCGACCGGGACTACGCAAACTTCCGCGCGGCTCACCTCACGGCCCTTCAGCGCCACGATGCCGCGCGTGCGCTCCGACTCGTCTCGGCTCTGCGGGAGTTCGCATTTCGAAGCGTCAAGTACGAGATCACGTCATGGGCCGACGCTTCCACGGCGCTGGAAGAAGCACAGGGCGAGGCTGACCTTCCGACCGCACTTGCCGTATCGGCATACGGTCGATTCGTGCGTGGCGACAGGCAGTCCGCAGTCGACCTCGCCCACCGAGCGCTCGACATCGCCAGCGAATCGGAGCTGTCGGCAACCGGCCTTCCCGAGCGGGTGCTCGGCAACGCCCTCTTCTACATGGAGCAGACCGAAGAAGCGCTGCACTGGATGGAGCGCATGCAACTGGCGGCGCGTCGGGCAGGCGTCAGCGGATGGATCGCGCACGCCTTGTACATGCAGTCGGTGGCCCAGACCAGCGTCGGCGACGAGATCCGGGGTGCAGTGCTCGCCGGCGAGGCGCGAGCCGCCGCCGACGCCGCGGGCTCGCCGAGCGCTCGAGCGCGGGCCGATTACGCACTCGGTCTCGCACTGGAAAGCACGGATTCCAACGAGGCCCTCGACCTCCTCAATCGCGCGGCGCGCGTCGGAGCCGGTGCCGGCAACCGGTGGATCGAGGCGTTCGCGCTGACCGAAGTGCACTCGCTCAGAGCGAAGCAGGGGGAACATTTGCTCGCGCTCGAGGGCTACGCCGAGGTCATCGACACCTGGTATCGAGGAGGCGACTGGGCCAACCAGTGGCTGTCGATCCGTCGAGTGCTCGGAATCCTGGTCGAACTCGGCGCGCTCGAGTCGGCCGCCGTGCTGCACGGAGCGCTGGTCGCCGTTGGCGCGGCTGAGGCCATGCCGATCGCAGCGGCGGATGCCGAACGCCTTTCCGGGAGCGTCGCAGAGGTGAGGTCGTTGCTGGGACCCGCGACCTTCGCGGACGCTGTCCGACGCGGCGCGTCGCTACGCGACAGGGAGATCGTCAGTTTCGTCAAGCAACAGATCACAGAGCTGACCGACAACCAAGTCGGTTGACCACTCGCCAGTCGAGCGTTCCGAACTGCACTGACAGGATTCCACCGCCGAACACCACGAACGCCAGCAACGTCAAGATGGTGGCGGCCTCTTCGGGGAGGCGGACGCCTCGTGGCCGAACGGCTGGAGTTGTGGCGGCGAACGCACCGAGAGATCGACGAGATCGAGAACCTTCGGACCGATCAGGACACCTGCGGTGGTGAAGAACAACGGACCCGTGACCGGTGTCGTGCCGAGTCGCTTCGCAACGAGCGAGCCATCGCATCGTCGGCTGCAAACCTACGTCTACCGGGAGTCGACTCCCGGGTTCTGATACAGCGCTCCCATCGCTGGTGTCGAGGGGCGGCGCAGCAATCTCCTCGACAAACCCGTGACCCCGACGACCTCGTCGGTCACCCGTGGTCGGCGACGGTGAGGTGCTCGAGGAACCAGTCGCGGGCGATCTCCGCCGCTGCTCGGAGCGTGCCGGGCTCCTCGAAGAGATGGGTAGCGCCGGGCACCACCCGCAGTTCGCTTTCGCACACGAGTTGAGCCCGGGCTTGGCGGTTGAGGTCTATCACCACGGTGTCGCGGCCGCCGACGATGAGCAGTATCGGCGCGCGGACAGCACCGAGTCGCGGTCCGGCGAGGTCTGGGCGTCCGCCGCGCGAGACGACCGCCGCCACGTCGCTGCCCGCGTCGGCGGCGGCCCAGAGCGCGGCGCCGGCTCCCGTGCTCGCTCCGAAATACCCGGTGGGGAGCCCGGCCAGCCGGGGGTGGGCACGGGCCCACGCCGCTACGCCTATCAGCCGGTGAGCGAGTAGGTCGATGTCGAACACGTTCGAGCGGTTCAGCTCCTCCTCGTTCGTGAGCAGGTCGAAGAGCAGCGTCGCGAGGCCGGCCTCTTCGAGGACGGAGGCGACGTACTGGTTGCGCGGGCTGTGACGGCTGCTACCGCTGCCATGGGCGAAGATCACCAGCCCAGTGCTGCGCTCGGGAACGCTGAGATGGCCCGTTACCACGACCGCGTCGATCCGGATGTCGACGTCCTCGTCGATCACCGGCTCGTCGCCGCCCGCCGCACCGCCGCCGGATCGGCCCGTCGCCATCCGCACCGCCGCCTCGTCGAGCAGCTGCACGACACGATCGTCGCTGGTCTGGGTGAAGTCGCGGTAGAACTGGCCGACGG
>CBDUYD010000070.1:0-14631 GCA_965371355.1 uncultured Ilumatobacteraceae bacterium | reverse complement strand
GAGCAGTGCTGGGTCTATGACGACTGTCGCTGTCGATGTCGATCCAGGCATGATCGGCGATGGCGGCTCGGACCTTGGCGTCATTGGTGATGATGATCGACCAGCACACCGTCGACTCGAGATCGATCACGAGATCGGAGTCGCCGGGCCATCAACGTGGCCAACACGATCAGCCCACACCAATCACCAGGCCGGCGGATTCAGGCCCAGAGGGATGCCGAGGAGACGCTGGAGTTCTGCGATCGCCTGTTCGGGGGCCAACACTTTGATCGTCGTCATCCCCATCGCCTTCGCCGGCTTGAGGTTGATGCCCAGATCGTCGAGGAACACGCAACCCTCTGGCTCGACGCCGACCGTTTCGCACGCGACCTCGTAGAAGCGCGTCTCGGGCTTGCGGGCCCCGACCCTGCTCGACTCGATGATGTGGTCGAATCGCGCCATCACGCCGTCGACGTCGGCTCGCGGATCACCGCCCAGCACATTGTTGGTGAGGCACGCGGTCTTGAAGCCCGCCTCGATAACCCGGTCGAGAGCGGTCACCATCTCCGGGCGTACCGAACCCGACAGCAGGGCCAGCACTTCGGCGCCCCGAACGCGGTGTCCGAGCGCCTCGGACTCGTCGGCGAACAGTTCGTCGAACTCGTCCGGGGAGATGTCGCTGCGCTCGAGGAGCGCCCAGGCGTTGGCGTCCGGCTCGGTCGAGTTGACCAGCCGGATGAAGTCGCTCGGCAGGCCCGCATCGATCTCGTAGGCGTTGAACGCCTCGAACGGGCTCGACAGGATGACACCCCCGAAGTCCCAGAACACTGCTTCGATCATGCGCGGCGAGCCTACGATGACGTCATGTGCGCGCCACGATCTGCGACCGGAGCCGGATGACAGCCAGGCGCGGTCCGGACCACGTCGTCGTCGACGGATCGAACATCGCAACCGAAGGACGTTCACTGCCGAGCCTGACGCAGCTCAGCGAAGCGGTGATGAGCTTCATCGAGGAGCATCCCGATGCGGCGATCACCGTCGTCGTCGACGCCACCTTCGGTCACCGGATCGACAAGCAGGAGGTCCCCGAATTCGAGGCGGGTATCTCGAACAACGAACTGGTCGCCCCGCCCGCCGGCGCCGTCGGGAGAGGGGACGCGTTCGTGCTCGGCATCGCGGACAAGGCCGACGCGACCGTGCTGTCGAACGACTCGTTCCAAGAATTCCACGGCGACTACGAGTGGCTGTTCGACGAGGGTCGCCTGATCGGGGGCAAGCCGGTCCCGCACGTCGGATGGGTGTTCGTCGACCGGGTCCCGGTCAGAGGTCCGGTCAGCCGTCAGGCCACCGGTGGCGCGCGACGGGGTCGGGGCCAGTCGAAGTCCCAGTCGAAGTCCCAGTCGAGGTCCCCGTCGAAGTCGCGGTCGAGATCCGGAGCCCGGTCGAGCAAAGCCGCGAACCAGCCGATGCCCGTTCCGTCGGCACCGCCGCCCGGCGCCACATCGGATCTGCCAGAGGCCGAGCCGCAGGGCGGTGCTCCCGCGCCTGCTGCGAGGGCGCCGCGTCGGGGCGAGGCGGTCAACGAACTGCTGCCGTTCCTCGAGTTCGTCGAGCACCACCCGATCGGTACGAGCATCAACGGCACCGTCGACGCGTACTCGTCGCATGGCGCCTACATCGCGATCGGTGACGAAGGGGTCCGGGGATACGTCCCGCTGCGTCTGATGTCCGACCCGGCGCCCCGCAGTGCGCGCCACGAGATGAAGCTCGGCGAGTCGGTCACGGCGGTTGTGACCAGCTTCGCAGCCTCGCGTCGCAGCATCGACTGTGCGCTGCCCGACATGGCCTCGCGGGCGATCGCCGAGGCTGCAGCGGAGGCTGAAGAGGGAGAGAGTACGACCAAGAAGGCGGCCGCCAAGAAGACGACGGCGAAGAGAACGGCGAAGAAGGCGACCGCCAAGAAGACCGCCGCCAAGAAGACGACGGCGAAGAAGACCGCTGCCAAGAAGACGACGGCGAAGAAGACGACCGCGCAGAAGACCGAGGCGGCGGAGGCTCCGGCCGAGGCGACCGCAGCGAAAAAGGCAGCCGCCAAGAAGCCCGCCGCCAAGAGAACGGCGAAGAAGACGACCGCCAAGAAGACCGCGGCGAAGAAGACGACGGCGAAGAAGACCACCGCCAAGAAGACCGCGGCGAAGAAGACGACAACGACGAAGGCGACGGCCGAGGAGACACCGGAGTCCTGACGTGCGCATCGCCACTTGGAACATCAACTCGCTGCGCGCTCGCCTCGAACGCGTCGAGGGCTGGATCGGCGAGGTCGAACCCGACGTACTGTTGCTCCAGGAGACCAAGCTCGCCGACGACGCATTTCCGGCGCTCACGTTCGAAGCGCTCGGCTACGAGAGCGCGCATCACGGATCGGGGCAGTGGAACGGCGTCGCGATCCTCTCTCGCGTCGGGATCGGCGATGTCGTCGCGGGATTCGCGGACGGTGGTGCTCCCGACCCAGACGCCCGGCTGATCAGCGCGACCTGCGGTGGTGTCCGCGTCAGCAGTGCGTACGTGCCCAACGGCCGGTCGCTCGACGACGACCACTACCGGTACAAGCTCGACTGGATGGAACGTCTCGCCGCGCATCTCGACGCGGAGTCCGCATCCCACGACTCGATCGTGATCGGCGGTGACTTCAACATCGCCCCCGACGATCGCGACCTACACGATCCGCAGAAGTACGTGGGGGCGACCCACGTCAGCGAAGCCGAGCGCGAGCGCCTGGCCGCGCTGGTCGAACGCGGGCTCACCGACGTGTTCCGCCACCATCACGACGACGACCGGATCTTCTCGTGGTGGGACTACCGGGGCGGCGACTTCCACCAGGGTCGGGGCATGCGCATCGACCTGCTGATGTGCTCGGCGCCGGTCGTCGCCCGCAGTGTCTGGTGCCTGATCGATCGGAACGCCCGAAAGGGCAAGCAGCCGAGCGATCACGCCCCGGTCATCGTCGAACTCGCCGGCTGATCCGGATCGGACTCGTCGATCGCCGCATCGATCACCGCCGCCAACTGCGGAGCGAGGCGACGCGCAGTGATCGGTCCGAGCGAACTCGAACGCTGCAGCTGATCGGCCGTGGTCGGCCGTTCGGAGGCGATCGCCGCCAGGTCGCGGTCGCTCATCAGTTGGACCGGGAGCACGTCGTTGCGCCGAGCCGCATCGTCGCGCCATCGACGGAGTGCGGCGAGCACCCGATCGGGTCGCCGGCGGGGTCCGCGCCGAGGCGGGGGCGGCACGATCGAGGGCTCCGCGAGATCGAGGTCATCGAGGAACGGACTCGGCGTCCGGGCGTAGCCGCCCCTGCGCGCCGCGTGCGAGAGCACGAGCCGATCGGTCGCCCGGGTGATCGCCACGTAGAGCAGGCGAGCCTCCTCGGCGCGGGCTTCGGCGGTGCTCGCAGAGCGGTGTGGCACGAGACTCGACTCGACCCCCGAGACGACGACGGTGTGCCACTCCCTTCCCTTGGCAGCATGGAACGTGAGCAGCTCGACACCATTCGAATCAGGATCGTCGAACGGGTTGGTCGTCGCGACCCATGACCGGAACGTCGCTCCGTCGCCCCGCGGATTGTCGCGCAGGAACTCGAGCACGGCAGCGGCCACCCGGGGATCCTCGGCATCGTCGTCGAGGTCGTTCCGGTCCTCGAGCGCGTCGTGCGCCCAGGCGCGCAGTCGCGACGCCGAAGGGTTGTAGGCGGCCGCCCGCACGGCGACCTGGATCGGAGAAGTCGTCCCCCGATCGGATCGGCGGACCGCAAGCCCGGCAGCGATGAGCGCATCTCGCAGCGGCCGCAACTGGGCGTGCGTCCGGGCGAGCACCGCCGCCTGACCGCCACGGACCACGTTCGGGTCGCCGGTCGCGAGCAGCCGAGCGATGCGGATCGCCTCGTCGGCCTCGTCGTCGCCGACCAGCCGTTCGACCGCCGGGCCGTCGCCGCGGTTGGACACGAGCGATTCGGCAGCGCCGAAGCTGTCGAGCACGTGCACGCCGGCGCGCACGATCTGAGGTGTGCAGCGGTGGTTCACGGGGAGGCGGACCACCTCGACGCCGGGGAACCGCTCTTCGACATCGACGAGCAGTGCCGGATCGGCACCGTTGAAGCCGTAGACCGCCTGGGCGGGATCGCCGACGAGGAACAGGTCGTCGCGACCCGCGCGGAGGACGTCGACCAGACCCTGCTGGAGCGGGTTGAGGTCTTGGGCCTCGTCGACGAGCAGGTGCCTGAACCTCCACCGTGTCGCGTCCGCGAAGCCCGGGTCGCGCCGGAGATCGCGAAGCGTGTGCGAGAGGACGTCGTCGAAGTCGATCACCCCTCGACGGCGCTTCTCGGCCTCGTAGGCGGCGAGCTTCGAGGCGGTGGCGTCGAGCCCGCCAGACGGCCGCCGCCGAGCGGTCCGTGCCGCGGAGATGTAGTCGTCTGCGGCGACGCCTCGCGACCCGGCCCAGTCGATCTCGGCGAGCACGCCGTCGGTGCCGCGGGAGGCTCCCAGCATGTCGCCGAGCAGCCGTCGCCGGTCGGCGAGGATCGTCAGCGGTGGCCGATCGGTGTCGATTCTGCGCTGCTTGAGGATGCCGAGCATCACCGAGTGGAAGGTCCCGGCCTCGACACGTTCGCGAAGACCGAGCCGCCGGAGGCGCCGCCGGAGTTCGCCCGCCGCCTCGCGCGTGAAGGTCAGGGCGAGGGTGTGCTGCGCGTCGGCGGTGCCCGACGCGATGCGGTAGGCGATCCTGCGCGTCAGCACCCTGGTCTTACCCGACCCGGCACCGGCGATGACCGCGACGAGCAGCGACGGAACCACGACCGCGGCGCGCTGGTCGGCGTCGAGGTCCGCGATCAGCGCATCGGCATCCACGTGCCAACCATACGATCCGGCGCAGATATCGTGTGCGCGATGCCGTACCCGAGAGACCTGCTGAACGACGACGAGACGATCGCGGTCGACCTGCATCCCCACTGGTGGTTCTTCGCCTGGCCGTCTGCTCTGCTGATCACTGGTGTCGTGCTTGCCATCCTGTCACTCGCGTGGGACAGCGACTGGTTGAAGCCGATCGCGATCGTCGTGCTGCTAGTCGCCGCGGTCTGGCTCGGCATCCGCTACCTCAAGTGGAAGACGACGAATTTCGTCATTACCAGCGACCGGGTCATCTTCCGCGCCGGAGTGATCGGGAAGCACGCGGTCGAGATCCCCCTCGAGCGGGTCAATACCGTGTTCTCCAGGCAGGGGATGTTCGAGCGCATGGTCGGCACCGGTGACCTGCTCATCGAGTCGGGCGGAGAGCGGGGCGAGCAGCGTTTCACAGACGTCTACGACCCCGACCGGGTCCAGAACGTGATCCACCAGCAGATGGACGTGAACGAGGAACGCCGCGGGGCGCGCTCGGCACGAGGTGGAGCGGGCACCGATGTGGCAGGGCAGCTGGAGAAGTTCGAGGGCATGCTCGAGCGCGGAACGATCACCCAGGAGGAGTTCGACACCCAGAAGCGGCGTTTGCTCGGAACCTGACCCGGGCGCCGGCCGGATCGTCGAGTTGCCGGTATCCGGCGTCGCTCTGCAACACTCGCCGGATGCCGCGCGCCGAGGTCTCGACCGGAATCGAGCTGGAGTTCGCCACAGCGGGTGACCCGTCGGATCCGCCGCTGTTGATGGTCAACGGGTACACCGCCCAGATGATCTCGTGGCGCGGGTTGATCGACGTCCTGGTGGCCCAGGGGCTGTTCGTCGTCACGTTCGACAACCGTGACTGCGGGCTGTCGGGCAAGCTCGACGGCCGGACGGTCAGCCCCGGGTTGATCCTCGGCACACAGCTCTCGGGAGAACCATCCCCGCCGGTTCCGTACACCCTCTCCCACATGGCCGCCGACGCCGTCGCGCTGCTCGATCACCTGGGGATCGAGCGGTCTCACATCGCCGGTTCGTCGATGGGCGGGATGATCGTGCAGACGATCGCCATCGAGCACCCGGACCGGGTCGCCAGCCTCACCTCGATCATGAGCAGTCCGGGCGACCCGCGCACCGGCAAGCCGACCCCCGAGGCCCGCGAAGCGCTGCTCGCGCCGCAGCCCGCCGACCGCGACGAGTACATCGAGTCGCAGATGGTCGCCGAGGTCTGGCAGTCGCGCAGGTACTTCGACCCGGTCGCCGTCCGTGCGCTCGGCGCAGACTCGTTCGACCGCAGCTACTACCCCGAGGGTGCGACACGCCAGCTCGCAGCGGTGTACGCCAGCGGAGACCGCAGCGAGGGGCTCGCCGCTCTCGACGTGCCGACGCTGGTCATCCACGGTCGTGACGACACCCTGATCACACCCGAGGGTGGCGAACGCACCGCCGAACTCGTGCCGGGTGCCCGACTGCTGTTCGTGTCCGACATGGGCCACGACCTGCCCGCACCGCTGTGGTCGATGTTCGCAGAAGCGATCGGCGGTCACATCCGCACGGCGACCGATCGACCGACCGGATGACCAGCCGGGCAGACGGTTGGAGACGACGACCACAACGACGAAGGAGAACACCATGGCTGGACCACTGAAGGGAATCCGCATCATCGAGATCGCCGGCATCGGGCCGGGACCTTTCGCGGCGATGCTGCTCGCCGATCTCGGCGCCGAGGTCATCCGTGTCGACCGGGCGGCGGCGGTGCGCGGGCCGGCGCCGGATACGCCGCACTACGACGTGTCACTGCGCGGCCGGCGAAACATCGCGATCGACCTCAAGCAGCCCGAAGGCGTGGCCACGCTGCTCGATCTCGTCGCGTCGGCCGACGCGATCATCGAGGGCTTCCGGCCGGGCGTGATGGAGCGCCTCGGCATCGGTCCAGACGAGTGCATGGCCCGCAATCCGGCGATCGTGTTCGGGAGGATGACCGGCTGGGGCCAGTCCGGTCCCTACTCCCATGCGGCCGGCCACGACATCAACTACATCTCGCTCGCCGGCGCGCTCGCGCACTTCGGCCGTGCGGGGGAGGCCCCTGTTCCGCCGCTCAACATGGTCGGTGACTTCGGCGGCGGCGGCATGTTCCTCGCCCTCGGCGTGGTCGCCGCGATCCTCGAGGCCAAGCAGAGCGGTGAGGGGCAGGTCGTCGACACCGCGATGGTCGACGGAACCGCCGTGCTCATGTCGATGTTCTGGGCGATGAGCGCGATCGGCGCGTTCGACGAGAACGCGAGAGGCTCGAACCTGCTCGACACGGGAGCACACTTCTACGACGTCTACGAGTGTGCGGACGGTGAGTACATCTCGATCGGCTCGATCGAGCCGCAGTTCTATGCCGAACTGCTCCGGCTCACGGGTCTCGAGGGCGACGGTCAGTTCTCCAAGCAGATGGACCGCGCCGAGTGGCCGGAACTGAAGCGGCGGATCTCGGAACTGTTCCTCACCAAGAGCCGCCCCGAATGGTGCGATCTGATGGAGGGCACCGATGTGTGTTTCGCCCCGGTGCTCACGATGAGCGAGGCGGCGGAACATCCGCACAACGTCGAACGTGAGACGTTCGTCGAGGTCGAGGGCATCCGACAGCCCGCGCCCGCTCCCCGGTTCAGCCGGACGATCCCGGTGATCGAGAGTCCTCCGGCGCACGCCGGCCAGCACACCCGCGAGGTACTCGCCGACCTCGGGATCTCCGCCGATCGCATCGGGCAGCTGCTCGATTCGGGCGCGGTCCGCCACGCCGAGTGACGATTCGGCCATCATTGACCCCGATGTCCGGTCGTATCCTCGCCCTCTGCGTCGTCGGAGCCCTCCTCGTCGCCGCGTGCGGCTCGTCGACCGACTCCTCCGACTCGACGATCGCGTCGTCGACATCGTCGACATCGTCGACACTGCTCGAGACCCCGACCACGACGACGACCCCCGAGACGACCACCAGTACGTCGACGAGCACGACGACCACATCGACGACGACGACCACGACAACATCGACCTCGACCACCACCACGACCGAGCCCGGCCCCGATCTGTCCGGCCTCGTGCTGCTCGGCGACGGGATCGGGCCGGTGATGTTCGGTGCCGACGCGGACGGCGTGGTCGACTACCTCACCTCGTTCCTCGGGCCTCCGACCCACGACACCGATTGGGTCGACCCCTTCGAGATCGGGTTGTGCCCCGGCACCGAACTCCGGCTCGTCTCGTGGGGCGTCCTCACCATCACGCTCGGTGACGAGTCCGACGTCGCATCGGCGCGGCGGCACTTCGTCGCCTACTCGTACGGCATCGACGGGGAGATCGGCCTCGAACCCGTCGGCCTCGAGACCGAGGAGGACATCACGATCGGTTCGCCGGTGAGCGCTCTCGTCACCGCCTATCCCGACCTGCTGTTGATCGAGGAGGACGACTTCGCCGGGCCGAGCTTCGTCATCGACGAGTCGCGCTACGGCTACCTGACCGGCCTCGAAGACGACGATCTGGTGACGGTCTTCCTCGGTGGCCAGGGCTGTGGTGAGTGAGCGGGCGTCGGCCCCGGGTCGATGAACGCACTGCTCGATTGGCATCGGGCGCTCGCTCACTTCCTGATCGCATCGAACGCCGCGGTCGGGGTCTGGGCGTTCGCCGCCTACCGATGGCCCCGTCTCGGGCACCGCTCGATCTGGTGGGCGATCACGGTCGCCCAGCTCTCGGTGTTCGCCATCGCCATCGTCGGCGTCGTGATCGTCAACAACTACGGCGTCGAACTCGACCAGTTCCACGCGCTGTACGGATTCAGCGCGATCGTCGCGATCGCGATCCTCTACAGCTACCGGACGAGCCCCTTCATCAAGGGCAAGGAGTTGCTGCTGTACGGATTCGGGAGCTTGTTCATCATGGGGCTCGGTATCCGCGCCCTGTACCTCTGATCGGCCTCAGATGCCGATTCCGGCGGGGAGTTTCGCCGGATCCCATTCGAGATGCGTGAGCCCCTGTTGACAGGCGAAGCGGTCGGTCATGCCCGCGACGTAGGCCACCGCCACGCGGACAGCGTCGGTGCTGCCCGCATCGACGTGGGCGACGTCGTCACCGATCGCCGCGCGAGCCGTGGGGGCCGGCACGGTATGTGGGCGGTCGGCGTAGAACTCGACCAGGGCCTGCAGCAGGGCGACCACAGCATCGGCCTGATGCCGGCTCGCCGGACGCAGGTAGACGTGCTCGTAGTTGAACCGGCGGAACTCGCCGAGTGCCTCGGCCATGTCGTGGTGCATCCCGATCGTCCCCGATGTGGCGGTCGCCGAGACGACCGCGCGGACGAACGTGCCGAGCTGCGTCGAGCGGTCGGCGCCGCAGCGCTCGGCGACGAGGTCGGGGAGCATGTCGGCGCTCACGATTCCCGCCGCGACAGCGTCCTCGAAGTCGTGGCAGACGTAAGCGATCCGATCGGCCCACGACACGACCTCGCCCTCGGGGGTGGCCGGGGCGGGTCGGCTCCAGGAGTGGTTGCGGATCCCGTCGAGTGTCTCGGCGCACAGGTTGAGCGGCTGGAGGGTGATGTCCGCGCCCCAGGGGGCGTGATCGAAACCGGTGTCGAGAAACGGCGAAAGAGCATCCTCGCTCGCATGCCCGCCAGGGCCGTGGCCGCAGTCGTGCCCGATCGCCATCGCTTCGACCAGCGGCACGTTGAGGCTCAGCGCCTGCGCGATCGAGCGGGCAACCTGGGCCACTTCGAGGGCGTGCGTCATACGGGTCCGCTGGTGGTCGTCAGGGAACACGAACACCTGCGTCTTGCCCGCCAGGCGACGGAACGCCGAGTCGTGCAGGATCCGGTCGCGGTCGCGCTCGAAGCAGGTGCGGTACGGGTCGGGCTCCTCGTCGATCGCCCTCCGCCCGGCCCCGCTCGCCCTCGTGGCGTTGGCGGCGAGGAGGTCGTGTTCGAGTTCCTCGCGGCGGTCGCGGGTGAGGAGGGTCGCCTCGCCGATCGCGGCGTCGGAATCGGCGTGGGCGCGCACGAGGTCGTGCCCGCCGTAGCCCGACATCGTCGATGCCCAACGGTCGGCGCGCTCGGTGTCCACGCCCGAAACGATACGACTCGCGCATCGGGGGCCGGCGTTAGCCTCGGAGAAATGTCGCAGTTCGTCGACGAGTGCCAGCTCAATGTCAAGGCGGGTGACGGCGGCGCGGGCTGCGTGAGCTTCCGTCGCGAGGGCCCGGTCGTGATGGGTGGCCCCAACGGTGGCGACGGCGGCAAGGGCGGCGACGTCTGGCTGGTCGCCGACCACAACGTCGCATCGCTGCTCGCGTTCCGTGACCACCCGCACCGCAAGGCCGACAGCGGTGTGCACGGGAAGGGCAAGGACATGCACGGCCGACGGGGCACGTCGCTCGAGATCACCGTGCCGCTCGGCACCGTCGTGTCCGACATGTACACCGGTGAGGTGCTCGCCGAGCTCGTCCACCAGGGCGATCGCTGGCTCGCCGCGGCGGGCGGGCGCGGCGGGCGCGGGAATGCCAAGTTCCTGTCCAACAAGCGGCGGGCGCCCAGTTTCGCCGAGCAGGGCGAACACGGCGAGGAGCGCTGGCTCAAGCTCGAGCTGCGGCTGATGGCCGACGTCGCGCTCGTCGGGTTCCCCAACGTCGGCAAGTCGACGCTGATCAGCGTCATCTCGGCGGCCAAGCCGAAGATCGCCGACTACCCGTTCACCACGCTCGAACCGAACCTCGGCGTGGTCAAGATCGACGACGCCACCGACTTCGTCGTCGCCGACATCCCCGGCCTGATCGAGGGGGCGAGCGAGGGCCGAGGGCTCGGTCACCGGTTCCTGCGCCACATCGAGCGGGCCCGCGTGTTGTGCCTGATGCTCGACCTGGCCCCGGTCGACGGCACTACGCCCCAAGAACAGGAGGAGGTGCTCCTGCGCGAGCTCGGCGAGTACCAACCCGAGCTGCTCACCCGGCCGCGCGTGATGGTGGGCACCAAGGGTGATGCCGTCCAGGCCGACGAGCTCGAACTGCTCGGCTGGGATGGCGACGTGATATCGGCGGTGACGGGACAGGGCGTCCGCGAGCTGGTCGGTCGGCTGGCGTCGCTCGTGCACGAGGCTCGGCAGGCCACCGACGAGGCCGAGGGCGTCGTCGTCCTTCGGCCCGAGGCGCGAGGCGCATCGGTCGAGCGCCTCGGCGACGGCGAGTTCCGCGTCCTCGGCCGAGACGTCGAGAGGGCGGTCGCGCTCAACGATGTGACGACGTCTGAGGCGCTCGCCTACATCGACCACCGCCTCGAACGGCTCGGTGTGCCGAAGATGCTCTCGAAGGCGGGTGCGGTCGAAGGCGATGTCGTGTGGGTGGGCGAGTTCAGCTTCGAGTACCGGCCGGATCTCTGATACCGGTGAGCAGCTGATGCGCATCGTCGCCAAGATCGGAACCGCGTCGATCACCGACGACCGGGGTGTGATCGACCGCGGGGCGATCGCCAAGCTGTCCGACGAGGTCGCCGTGCTCCATTCGGCGGGCCACGAGCTGATCGTGGTGTCTTCCGGCGCGGTCGCTGCGGGCATCGCCGCCGTCGGCCTCGCCGATCGACCGACCGACATGGTCACGCTCCAGGCGCTGTCCGCGGCCGGCCAGAGCCGGCTCGTCGAGGCGTACAACGTCGAACTGGCCCGCCACGGACTCGTGGGTGCGCAGGTGCTCGTCGATCCCCACGACTTCGTCGACCGCCGCCAGTACCTCCACGCCCGCCGCACGCTCGAGCGGCTCCTCGAACTGGGTGTCGTGCCGGTGGTCAACGAGAACGATGCGATCGCCAGCGACGAGTTGCGCTACGGCGACAACGACCGGCTCGCGGCGCTCGTCGCACACAGTGTCAATGCCGACGTCCTCGTACTGCTCACCGACACGGACGGCGTGTTCACCGCCGATCCGCGGCGTGACGCATCCGCTTCATTGGTGCCACTCGTCCGATCCGACGACCCGCTGCTGGCGATCTCGGCCGATGCCGGCGGAAGCGGGCGTGGGAGCGGCGGCATGGCGAGCAAGCTCACGTCGGCCCGCATGGCGTCGTGGTCGGGAATCCGCAGCGTGATCGCCCGCGCCTCGCGCCCGGATGTGCTCGCCGGCGCCGTGTCGGACGAACTCGTCGGCACGACCTTCGAGGCGCACGACCGGACACTGCCCGCGCGCAAGTTGTGGATCGCCTTCGCCGCCGAGGTGATGGGCACGGTCGAGGTCGACGAGGGCGCCGAACGGGCATTGGTCGACCGCCCGAACAGCCTGCTCCCGGCCGGTGTCATCGGTGTCGAGGGGTCGTTCGAGGCAGGCGACACCGTCCAGGTCGCAGGTCCCTCGGGCCGATCGTTCGCCCGGGGGATGGTGTCGATCGACTCGGGAGGGCTGTCGTCGGTCGCCGGTCGCCATACCCGCGATCTACCGGCGGGCGTCGTGCATGAGGTCATCCATCGGGACGACCTCGTCGTACTGCCCGCTTGAGCGGATCGAGTTCGGGCGCGCCGAGCGCGAACAGCAGGCCGACGTACACGATGACGCCGACGAGCGAGCCGACGACCACCCTGACGACGGCCTCGGTGCCGACGTCGCCGCCGACCCCGCGTGCGACGAACCACACCGCCTCGCCCATCAGGACCGCGGCGAGGATGATGCGCGCCGCGCTGACGCCGATCTCGCGCAGCGAGAAGCCGGGGACCTTGTAGCCGAGCACCTGCAGCGCCCAGACCGACGAGATCGTGTACGCGAGGGCGAAGGCGAGCCCGAGTCCGAGCACACCGAAACGCTCGACGAGGACGATCGCGAGCACGACGTTGATCGAGTTCTCGACCACGTTGATGACGAACGGCGAGCGCGTGTCCTTGTGGGCGTAGAACCCGCGCAGCGTGAACAGGTAGATCGAGAACGCCCCCAATCCGAGAGCGAACCCGCCGAGCGCCCGCGTCGTGTTCGATGCCGCCACCCCGTCGAAGCTCCCGTGCTGGAGGAGCGCGCCGACGATCGGGCGTCGGAGCACGAAGATCCCGATCCCGGCGGGAATTGTGAACATCGCCGTCATTCGCACGCCGAGAGATGCCTGGGTGATGAAGCCGGGCCGGTCGTGGCGCGCTACCGAGCGCGACATCTCGGGTTGGAACGTCGTCGCGATCGAGACGGCGAGCAGGCCGTGGGGGAGCACGAAGAACGTGAAGGCGTCGAAGTACGCCGATGCATCGCCGGAGCCGGGGTCGGCGAGGTTGCGGACGACGATCAGTGCGATCTGGTTGGCGAGGACGAAACCGATCGTCCACACCGAGAGGGTGAGGAGTTGCTTCACCGCCGGATGCCGGAACTTGGGGGCGAACCTGAACCGGAAGCCGGTCGAGATCGCGGCGGGGATCAACACGAGCAGCATCGAGCCGATCCCGAGGGTCGCTCCGAGTCCGAGGGTGACGCGTAGCCGATCGTCGGTGAGCACCTGCTCGAGTTGCCAGTCGGCCTCGCCCGCGTTCGGCAACGAGAGCAGCGTCGCGATGATGATCATGTTCGGCAGCACCGGGCTCCAGGCCGCGGCGAAGAAGTGACGTCGGCTGTTGAGGAACGCGTTGACGAGCGCGACCAGCCCGTAGAACAGGATCTGGACGAGGAAGACCCGGGCGAGGGTGGTGCCCACCGACCGGAAGACATCGGGATCGACGCCCTCGTCGACGTTGATCGAGTAGAGGCGGAACACGAGCGGTGCGGCGATCACCGCGACGACGGTGAGCGCCGCCATCAAGATGGTGGCGACCGTCAGCACGACGTTGGTCGACTCGTCGTCGTCGTCTTCGAGGAACGTCGAGAAGAGCGGCACCAGAGTGGCCGACAGCACCCCTCCGAGGAGCAGTTCGTAGACGATGTTGGGCGTCTCGTTGGCCAGCTTGTACGAGTCGGCGAGCGCCGTCTGCCCGAGCACGTAGCCGAGGACGATGACGCGCAGGAGCCCGGTGATGCGCGAGGCAGCGGTGCCGGTGGCGACGGTGATGTTGCTCCGCAGCAGGGTGCTCACCCAGCGCTACTCCCGGTCGGCGGGAACGGTGCCGACTGCACGGTCCGGAAGGGCATCGAGCGGAACGCTAGTTCTGTGACCAGCGCAGATGGCGGTTGCTGGCCCAATGGGGGTCACGTCACGTCCCAGACCAGGAGCGGGTGCCGGTTGCGGCGGCGACGGGGGCGCTCTTGGTCGGGCAGCGCCCGCAACCGCTCGAGAACGGGCTCGACGACGCATCGCCGGCGGGACGGCCGCCATCAGTGGATCGGGCCCGCGGCCGATGCGCAGCAGCGGCGCGAGGTCTTCGAGGATCGCAGCGATCTCGTCGTCGGGATCGTTCTCGGGTGCGGCGAGGATGGCCAGAACGCGTCCACCGGGGCGGACGACGCGCGCAGCCTCGCGCAGCGACGCTCGCGGGTCGTCGACGAGCTGGAGCACCCACACGAGCACCGCGGTGTCGACCTCGTTGTCGGGAACGGGCAGTCTGTCGATGTCGGCGACCGCGACGCACGGCCCGATACGTCCGACCGCAGCCGACATCATCGCCGCGCTGAGGTCGAACCCCGAGACCTGCAATGCGCTCTCCTGGAGCCCGACGGCGATCGCCCCCGTGCCGACGCCGAGTTCGGCGACCCGTGTGCCGACGATCCACGGTCGGAGGGCGGTCGCGAATGCCCGGCCTCGGCG
>CBDUYD010000069.1:0-15235 GCA_965371355.1 uncultured Ilumatobacteraceae bacterium | reverse complement strand
TCAGCCGACAACCCCGAGACCACGATGGCGGAGTTCTTCGACGAGATCGAACAAGATTCCGGGCCGAGGCTCACGGCTGACGATCATCGTGCGCTGGTCGCGGCCGTGCGAGCCGATCGAGAACGATCCGATCGCTGAGGTCGTCCCGTTGCATGTCGTCGTCGATGCCTCGTTGCTCGCTGGCGCGCTGATCGATGCCGAAGGTCCGATCGGTCGTCGTTACCGACGTCGGCTGAGCGATTTGGTCGACGGCGACCAAGCGTACGTGCTGCGCACGCTCACCAAACTCGAGGTTGCCGCGGCTCTCAGGAATCAACTGCTACGCGCGCAGCGAGGCCACGACGGTCCGGGCTCGATCAGGCCCGACGATTGCGAGCGGGTGATCAAGGGTATGGCGGGGTGGCCGTTCGCCCGGATCGATCTGACCCAGCCGATGCTCATTCGGATTTGGGAACTCCGCGCCAACGTCACGCCCTACGACGCGATGTACGTCGCCGCCACCGAGCAGCTGCTCGCGGGCCACGATGGACGGGCGACGCTGGCAACGGCAGACAAGAGACTGGCGGATGTGCCGAACCTCAGCATTCCGGTCGAGCTCTTCGACCCGGGCGACACCGCGCGGGCGTGATAGCAGCGAACTTCCAGCTCAGCGACATGACCAAGTACGGCGCAACACGAGCCGGACGACATCGGTGCGACTTGCCCGCACGAGACGTATCGACGAGCATTGCGTCCGCCGTCGGAAGGATTCGTTGCACATGAACGTCACGAAGAAGGACCAGATCCGTGCATTGCTCAAGAGCATCGAAACGGGCGAAACCGACGCCGTCGCAGTGGTGAACGAAGCCAGATACGTCCAACACAATCCACACACCCGCGAGGGCAGCGAAGGCCTGGCCGAGCTGTTCCTCCGGCTGTCGAAGACGTCCCCTCGAGTCGAGATTGTCCGAGCGTTCGAGGACGGCGACTTCGTCTTCGCGCACACGGAATACGACTTCGCAGATGAGAACGTCGGCTTCGAGGTGTTCCGATTCGAGACCGGACAGGCGGTTGAACACTGGGACAACATTCAGTCCCGAAGGGGGCCGAACCCGTCCGGCCACACGATGACAGACGGCCCAACCGAAGCAACGGACCTGGATCGAACCGAATCCAATCGCCAGATGGCCCGAGCCTTCGTTGACGATGTCCTCATCCATCGCCGGCTGGACAGGCTCGAGAACTACGTCGACCGACAGAACTACACAGAGCACAACCCGCAACTGGAGGACGGATTCGACCATCTGGCCGCGGTTCTGAGCGAAACGGCCACCGCGATACCAGCGAGGAGCTACGACACGATCCATCGAGTGCTCGCCGAGGGGAATTTCGTGCTCAGCGTATGCGAGGGCACCCTCGGCGAGACCCACAGCTCTTTCTACGATCTCTACCGAATCGACGACGAGAGAGTCGTCGAGCACTGGGACACGGTCGACGACATCCCGCCCCGGCACGAGTGGAACAACGACAACGGGAAGTTCTGAACCGGTTGTGGACCGGCGCAGACCATCCACTTCGAGCGACCGAACCGAAGAGGACGGGCTCTGCTCGCCTCCGCCCGACTAGGACTCGGTGGAGCCCTCGTCGGCGTCGACCCCGAGGCGGTCGTAGATCATCTGCATCAGCTGACCGGCGATCATCATTGTCACCACGATCAGGATCACCTCGAGCAGATGGCCGAGCGAGACGTGATCACCGAACACGAAGTTGACGACCTCGAGAATCACGAGCTTGCCACCGAACAGGACTGCCCAGATGGTGACCACACCGGCGAACCGCCAGGAGTGCTTCTGGAAGAAGTAGTGGTGAATGCGATGTTCGAACCTCGCGAGGACAGCCAACATCGCAGTGAGCAGCATTGCGGTGAGTACGGAGATGACGAACGAGTCGATCACGACCTCGTCGGCGAACTCGACGAACAGATTGAGCACCACGACGTTGACGAGCACGTTGAGCACAGCACCGGCGAAGACCTGCTGACGGCGGCTGACCGTCACCAGGTCGGTGCTACGGAACGAATCGAGTACTCGTGGTGCAAGTTCTTCCGGTTGGGCCGTCGTAGATCCGGTCACCGCGGTGTCCCTTCAGGCGTCATGATCAGGCGACGGCGGTTGCTTCGAGTTCGATCACCCGCTGTGCACCGGTGACCTCGATGCCTTGGTCGATGTTGAAGGGCAGGAGCCATTCGGCCGGCTTGATCTCGCGCCTTTCCACGGTTCATCTCAGGCTTGCGTGTTCGATTGGGACTCGGGAACAGAAGACACGTCGGTCAGCCTGCCACACGCTTCATCGACGACGAGCGGGATGCGACTTCTCCGAGCACCTCAAACCTGGGATCGGCCATCACCGATGCCCTCGCGAGCAGCCGGGCACTCACGCGTCGTCGGTATCACCAGCGCATCGAGGGGTCTAGGACTCGCGCCGCGGCTCCAGGATCACGACCGCTGTCTCGGTCGAGCGGCGCGCAGCGTACGCATCGAGGTTCTCGTCTATCTCGCGCCACCGGGCCCACAGGCGTTCTCTCTCGTCGCCCCGGGCGGCTCGGCCGGTGACCAGGCGCGGGCCGTCGGCAAGGTCGACCTGGATCTCGGGATGGGCGCGGAGGTTCAACCACCATGCGGGCTCGCCCTCGCCCCAGCCGTTCATCGCCATGGTCACGAGATCTGGGCCGTCCTCGAAGTAGCCCACCATCACGCTGCGCTCCCGGCCGGTCCGGCGACCGATGGTGATGAGACGCATGACGCCCCAGCCGTTCGTCTTGGGTCGTCGCAGCCCCAATCGCCCACCGGTCACCCGATAAAGGCCGCGGTGGCTGAACCAGACGAGGCGGATGAGCCAGCGCGGTGGAAGTCGTGCTGCCTTGGACGTCGGCTCGGACATGAGCGTTTCTCCCGCGATGACGATCTCGACTCTCGATCGATGAGGGTTTCGACGCCGACGCTACAGCGGGTCGAACCGGACCAGTGGCTCGACGGCGCCGCTCTCTCGTGGAGCAAACCTCCCGGCGAGGCCGTCGGGTGTCGTCCGCAGTCGGGGGGATCATCTCGAGCTCTGTTGCATCGCTCGGATACAGGGTCGTCGCACCGGATCAGCGATCGCGGGGCCCGCGTAGGGTGAGCCTCATGATCAGCGACCATCTGCCCTCGTTCTCCCTGGTCGACCGCGTTGTGCTCGTCACGGGTGCGAGCCGAGGGATCGGCCGAGGTCTCGTCGAGGCGTGCGCTGCCGCCGGCGCGACGGTCGCGGTCACGGCACGCTCGCTCACCGACGCCCGAGCCGTGGCGGACGATGTCGTGGCCGCCGGAGGCAGCGCTACCGCCCACGCGCTCGACGTGTCCGACGTCGGATCGATTCAAGCCGTCGTCGACGCGGTGGTCGACCGGCACGGGCGTCTCGACGTGCTCGTCGCGAACGCCGGGTTGGGTGCCAATCACGCCGCCCTCGACGTCACCGAGCGGGACTGGGACGACATGATGGCCGTCAACAGCAAGGGTCTCTTCTTCACGGCCCAGGCTGCGGGTCGCGCGATGCTCGCCCAGGGCTCGGGGCGCATCATCGCCATCAGCTCGCAAGCGTCGTTGGTCGCGATACGCGATCACGCGGTCTACTGCGCATCGAAGGGCGCGGTGAATCAGATCGTGCGTGTGCTGGCGCTCGAGTGGGGCTCCCTCGGGGTGACCGTCAACGCGGTCGCTCCGACGTTCATCTACACGCCCGGCACCGCCGAACGCCTCGACGATCCCGAGTACCTGCGCGACGTGGTCGACAGGATCCCGATCGGTCATGTGGGCACGATCGCTGACGTGGCAGGTGCGGTCATCTATCTCGCGTCCGATGCGGCAGCCATGGTGAACGGAGTGATCCTCCCCGTCGACGGTGGCTGGACCGCCCAGTAGCCAGGCAGGCGCGATATCCGGTCGGACTGCGGCCATCATCCCGCCGTACACCACTCGTACACGCAAGGCGTAGAGTACGTGTATGGGCCGCGTGCGAACCAATATCGAGATCGAGGACGATTACGTCAGAGCGATCATGGACCGCTTCGCCGTACACACCAAGACCGAGGCCGTCGATATGGCGCTCAGGCACCTCGCCGGCCAGCCGATGACGCGTGACGAGGCGCTCGCGATGCGCGGCGCCGGTGCCATCGACGAGGTGCCGGCCGACGTGTCGCCTTCGGGCGCTGCGTGATACTCGTCGACACGTCGGCCTGGGTCGAGTACGACCGCGCCACCGGCAGTTCCACCGATCGGAGGCTCACGGATCTGATCGCCGGTGACGGGCCGGTCGCGGTTACCGAGCCGGTGATCATGGAAGTGGTCGCCGGAGCACGGACGGACGAGCGTGAGGTCGACCTTCGTCGCCTTCTCGGTCGGTTCCGCCTGCTCCGCTTCGACGCTGTGGTCGACTTCGATGCGGCTGCGCGGATCTATCGCGCGTGCCGGCGTGTAGGAGTCACCCCTCGGGGGATGGTCGATTGCATGATCGTGTCTGTTGCGCGCCGTCACGGTGCGGCATTGCTCACGATCGACGTCGATGTGACGCGAGTCGCGGACATCGTCGGTCTCGAGATCGACCGGGTGCCCTGAGTGGACTAGCGCCCGACGCCGTTTCGCGTCCACGAACCGGCGAGAAGTGACATCGGGTGGATGCCGATGGAGGTGTTACGAATGTCTGTCCACGGAATGATCCGCCCGCTGGTCGATGTTGACTCGAGGTGTGGGACCTTCCGACATCGATCCGACCCGTACGCCGCCGACGCAAGATCGTGCGGCGAGCACGATGACCCGCGGCGTGATGTACGTCGCCGCCCTCCTCGTGGCGCTGATCGCGTCGACGGTGTGGGCGTTCAGCGAGGACACGACGGCGAAGAAGACCGCGGCGGGTGTCCGCGTCTCGCCGAGCAGTGCGTACAACCCGGTGACGGCGGGCGACCCGCTGCCCGACGGGTTCCGGCAGTTGCTCCCGCGCGACGCGATCCGGCCGGTCTACGACCCGCGGTTCGTGCCCGCCGCCCAGGTCGGCTGGCCGTCCGAGACCGACGTGATCGGCCTCACGATCGATGGCGAGGCGAAGGCGTATCCGGTCAGCTTCCTGAACGGCCGCGAGCTGGTGGTCGACGAACTCGGCGGTGAACCGATACTCGTATCCTGGTGACCGCTTTGCGGCACGGCGATGGTCCATCGCCGACAGGTAGAGGGAGAGACACTGATCTTCGGCGTTCACGGCGCGCTGTGGGGAAACGCGATGACGTGGTGGGATCACGGCACCGGCAGCGTGTGGAGCCAGCCGCTCGGTGAGGCGATCGCGGGGCCGCGCAAGGGCCAGACCGTCGAACTGCTGCCGTCGGAGTTCACCACCTGGGGTGCATGGGTGGACGAGCATCCGGACTCGCTCGCCCTCGACGCGCCCGCCGGGCCGTCGGGGTTCGATCTCGGCGACTTCTACATCGTCGTCGACTTCACCGAGGAGGCACGCGCCTACCCGGTTCCCGACCTTCGTCGGGTGGGCGTCGTGAACGACGTCGTCGCAGGCGTGGAGATCGCCGTCGTCAGCGATCCGACCGACCCCGACAGATGGGCGGTCTACTCACGCCGCGTCGGCGAGGTCGTTGTCGATCTGGAGGTCTCCGGCGGGCGGCTCATCGACAAGGTGACCGGCACGACCTTCAATGCGGCGCGCGGCAATGCCGTCGAAGGCGAGCTGGCGGGTGAGATCCTCGACCATCTTCCAGGGCTGACATCGTTCCCCGGCGACTACGGCACGTTCTGGCCCGATGGCACGGTGTGGGAGCCATGAGCGACGCGGTCCGATGGCAGGATCGCACGAGCGTGCGGTGGGACTCTCTGGGCCCGAGCTCGGTCTGGTCGGCGATCGCGCTCGTGCTCGTCGCCTCGTTCCTGATGGCGCTGAACCGGTTCGGTGGCCTCGCCGTCACCGAACCGCGGTCCGTACTCCGGCTGGCCCTGGTCGGCATCTGGGGGTGGCTCGGCCTCGCCGTCGGCATCTGGATGGTGGCGGGACTCATGTCGCTCGCCGCGCAGGAACCGGCGCGGCATTCGGCGTCGGCGTCGCTCCAGCTGACGTTGGCGATGGTCGGCTGGGCCTACCTGCCGATCGCCGCCCTCGGCGTCGTCGTGCTTTTCGCCGCAGGCCTGATGCAGCTGCTCGGGCCGGGTCTCGTCGTCGGCATCTTCGTTGTGGGCGTCGCCCTCCCGGTAGCGCTCGCGACCGGTGCGCAGCACGTGTACGGGTTGAGCCTCGCGCGGGCCGCCGCGGTCGTCGCCGTGCCCTATTCGATCTGGCTGCTCGTCGTCGCCCGCCACGTGTTCATCCTGCTCCGACACCTGCTGTGATGACGTCAGCGCCGCTCGACCGATTGGAGACGGGCCATCGCCCACACACCCAGCACGGGTCCGGGCACGAGCACCATGAATGCCCAATCCCATCCGACCAGTCGTTCCACCTCTGGTACCAGCCAGATCGTCGCGACCGACAGCACGAACCCGCTCGCTAACTGCAAGGTGACGGCGGTTCCCACGTAGGCCTGGTCGGCAACCTCGGTGACGACGGTCGAGAACTGCGCCGAGTCGGCGACCACGGTGATCCCCCAGATGAGCGCGACGAGCACCGTGACGATCAGCGGACCGCTCCGGATCGGCCCGATCGCGAATGCGCAGGCTCCTGAGATGACCATCGCCCCGCCGGCGATCCGTGCTCTGCCGAAGCGATCCGCAAGGAGCCCCGCTCCGACGCAGCCGATCGCGCCGACGGCGATCACGACGAACGTCACCAGTGACACCGTCGTCGCCGAGTCGTCGCGTCCCTTCTCGAGCAGCGTGTCGGCGAAGAAGGCGGCGAACCACGCCCACATGGCGTACAGCTCCCACATGTGGCCGAGATAGCCGAGCGACGACAAGCGGACCTCGCGGTTGCGGAGCACGGCAGCGATCTGGCGTGGCTCGAAAGCGGCGCTCGGGAACGGGTACGGACCATCGCGTCCGGCGATTTCGGCGATCATCCCGCCGAGCAGCGTGAGCAGCGAGGTCACGCCGATCACCAGCTTCCAGTCGGCTCCCCCCAAGCCGTTGACGAGGTGGGGGAGCGCGGAGCCGAGCGTGAGCGCCGCGACCATCACACCGAGCGCCAGTCCGCGCCCCGCCCGGAACCAGGTCGACATCGCCTTGAGTGCGGGCGGGTACACGAGCGCGAGGAATGCGCCGGTGAGGAACCGGATCGCGATGGCCGTCGCCGCCCCGCCGGCGGCGAGCAGCGCGATGTTCGCCGCTGCGGCTCCCGCCGTACCGAACAGCAGCAGCCTGCGGGGGGCGATCAGATCGGCGAGGTTGAATGTCGCCGACACGACCGCGCCGACGACGAATCCGATCTGCACCGAGATCGTCAGCCACGATGCCTGCCCCGTCGACAACCCCCATTCGATGACGAGTTGCCCCGAGACCGCCGACGCCGAGAACCACGTCGACATCGCGAGGACCATCGCGACCGCGAGTACCCCGAGTTGGGTCCAGCGCTGTGACGACGCCGTCGGTTCGATCATCTCCTCGATCATTGTGCACAGCGCGGGGGCGCGGACGACGCCACGGCCGGACGCGCCCGCGGTGTGCGGACGGGGCTTGCGATCGCGGGGCCGTGTATGCGAGGTTCACCGCCCTCGAAACGTCCAGTTCGCTGCCGGTCGAGTAACGGCTGTTCGGTCTCGATCGGCGCTTGCTCGGCACGACAGGACGGTGCCCGGCGGGACGCTGTTCTACAGGAAGTTGAACGTGTAGGTGATCTGGTCGAACGCTTCGAGATCGGCCTCGGTGACCGCACCGACTCCGATGACCATCAGCGCATCGGGTTGGCTCGCGGGACTCGCTGCGAGGGCGATGTAGATCACGAAGTCGCAGAACCATGTTTCGACCTGACCGACGAAGACGGAATCTTCGTATGGAAGTCGGCTATCGGAAACACAGCTGGGATCATCGGGAGCACTCGCGTCGAGGACGGTATCGATTGTGCCGGGCTCGGTGATGCCCGACGGGATGCCGAACATCACCATGCCGGAATTCTCGTAAGTATTGAGGAACCCGGCGAGGTCGGGGGCAGCGCTGATGCTCGGGGTCGGCCCACCCGGGAATCCGAGGTCGGTCGCTGTGGTGTCTCGCTGTGCCCATTCCGTGGGAACCGAGACCGTCATCGTTCCGGTGTCATCGACGACCGTCTCGTACTCGTAAGCGGTCGCTGCGGCATCGCCCTCTTCGCCGACCTCTTCGCCGAGCTCGGCGGCGAATGAGCGCCGTGCCGTCATCACGGTCCCGTTGAGTTCGCCCGCCCAGACCTCTTCCGTGTCGAAGCGGACGACCTGGATGGCGATCGGATCGCCGGGCACTGCGGTTCGAAGCACATCGCAGTAGGCCTCCATCGTTCCGGGAGACATCGCGACACCGTTCAGCGAGGTGATGATGTCGCCGGGCAGAACTCCTGCGTCCGCGGCTGGTGTTCCGGCCTCGACGGCAGATACCCAGACCCCGACGATCGATTCATCGTCGGAGATCACGGCCTGACCGTTCACTCCGATCGTCTCGCTGTCGCCGTTCTGCAGTTCATCGACGACCGGCGACGCCAGGTCGGCGGCGATGGCACGATACTGAACGGTTCCGGTACCCGGATCAGAGGAAGCGTAGTTCACCGCGACCACCAGGCCGTCCGAGGTCACCAGCGGGCCGCCCGAGTTCCCGGGCTGGATCGCGGCGTCGTGTTCGATGACGTGGCGCACGCTGGCCCACTGCGTTTCGCCGTCGGTCTCGGCCTTGGAGACGATTCCCCGGGTGACGGTGTACTCGGGGTCGCCGAGGGGGAATCCGGCCGTGAACACCTCGAGTGTCGGCGTGACGGCATCGGTGTGCCATTCGAGGAACGGATAGGGCCCTGGGTCGGTCAACTGCAGCACGGCCAGGTCGTTGCACTCCGAGACACCCAGTACCTGGGCGGGCACCTCTTCACCGTCCTCGAGGACAACCTTCACCGCGCCGGCCCCGGTGACGACGTGATTGTTGGTGACGACGATTCCGTCGGAGGAGATGACGAACCCGCTTCCGGTCCAGCCTCCCGACTGTTGCCCTTCCAACGGATCGCGGAACGAGCCCTGGGCGAGAATCTGGACGACGGCGGGCCGGATCTCCTCGATCGATGTGATATCACCCGCCGGCGGTGCGGCGGTGTCGACCGGATCGGTGTCCGGTGGAGCTGCCGTGTCGGACGCGGCTTGGTCGGTTGCTTCCGGTGCAGCGGTCGTGTCGTCGCTCGATGACGAGTCGCTGTCACCTCCACCACACGAGGCGAGGATCAGTGCCCCCGCTAGTGCCGACATCAAGATCCGATGAGATCGCTGGCTCGACATGGTCGCCTTTCTCGTTGTTGCCCGCGGTCCGGCCGCCAGCCGGTGTGGACACGACCTTACATCTGACCACTCGGGTCCTCGGCAACGGCCGCTCGTCACGTGCTTGGATCCCAGGTGGCTTCTGACAACGAGTCGCGAGTCGTTGCGCCGATTCATATGATCGATGTCCTGAACGACGACCGTAGTCCGACGACCAACGCGAGCGACGGCCTGACACCGCTTCTGCCGGTGCTCGGCGAGCACCACATGCCGCCGCGGGAGTGGCTTCATCTGCCGGGCATCCTGCTCGACGTCCGGGTTGAGCTCGAGCGGCGGACGGCGAATGAGCGGTACTGGCGCACCGATGAGCTTCCGAAAGACGTGCCGCCGCTCGTCAGCGTCGACGACGCGGTGGAGCTGTTGTCCCGCGGGTCCCGCGTCGCCAAGGGCCCGATCGAGCATCAACGGCTGAGTCAGATGCTGGGCGACGGGGTGTCCGCCTGGCTCACACCGGAGGGGGTCGCCCACATCGAGGCGATCAACGGTCCGACCGCGGAGGAGATGTTGCGGAGCGAGGCTCACGAGCTCCTGCCCCCCGGGAAGCTCGGCTTCGGAGTCGGCGCGGCGATCAACACCCTTGCTTCGCGTCACGTGCGAGGGGGTGGGGGAGTTGTCGTCAAGCGAGCCGACGTCGAGGCCCTGCTCTGCGGACTGGAGGCCGACCGCGAGGGCTGGATCACGCGCCGCGAAGCCGCCGAGCGTCTGGGCATCTCGCAGGAAGCGGTTCGGCGTTGGGCCGAACGCAATGAGATCCCGCAGCGCCGGTTCGCCGGCGGAAGCCGCTATCTGATCTCCGAAGAGGCGGTCGAGGCGAAGGCGAAGGGTTCCACGGTGGCGGAGGGGAACACGTCGACCGAGATGTGACCGGCGCCGCATGCGCAACCGGGCGGGGTCTGGCGGGGTCGGACGAACTCAGGCGGCGGCGAGCATCGACCGGCGGCGGCGGGCGAGCAGCACGAGCAGCAGGCCGAGCAGCATGATCCCTGCCGCGATCCGGATGATCCGGCCCGCGCCGGCTCCGGTTGCCGGGAGGTCTTGATCGATCCAGTTCTTCTGGCCGGAGTCGGCGAACACGCGCTCGGTTCCGCCGACGTCGGCGTCATATATGGCGGTGAGGGTCAGGCTGCCCGCAGACGTCGAGTTGACCGTTACCCGGCATTGGCCGTTGCCGTCGGTGGCGCAGGTGTTGGCGGGCCCCCCGGCCGCGTCGATACCGATGATCTGGCCGACACCGGTGGTGGCCAACTGGACCGTCTCGCCGGACGCCGGCCCGAATCCGCTGCCACGATCGACCTCGAGGGTGACGGTGAAGACGTGCGGATCGCCCGTGTTGTTGGTCGCGATGTCGGGATCGACGTCGATCCGGTAGTCGACCCACGTCTTCTCGCCGGCACCGGAGAACGTTCCGCTCTCGCCGTCGCCGGCGGTCCCTTCGAACGAGGCGGTGACCGTGAGCAGGCCGGGTGTGGTGGAGGTGATGGTCACCGTGCAGGTCCCGTCGGCGGCGGTACCCGCCGAGCAGGTCTCGCCGGTGATTTCACCGGGTCCTGCGAGGGCGATCGCCGGGATCGCCCCCTCGATCGGTTCGAAACCCGCACCCCCGCCGCGATCGATCCGCACGGAGACGGTGAAGATGTGCTGGGTGCCGACGAGGTTCTCGGCTGTGGGCGGGTCGACCTCGACCAGGTAGTCGATCCACGTCTTGTCGCCCTCGTCGCCGAACTCGGCCGTGGCCGAATCGACCGAGCCGATGTAGGTGGCCGACAGGGTCACCTCGGCCGCGGTCGGGCTGGTGGCGGTGACGGTGCACTCGCCGCTTGCGTCGGTTCCGGCGCTGCACGTCTCACCGGTGATCTGGGCGGGTGCACTGACGACGGCGGTCGGAACCGCTCCCTGAACCGGCGTCCAGGTGGTGCCGTCATCGGTCTGCTCGACGGTGACGGTGAACGTGTGCGGTGACGTCAGCAGGTTCTGCGCGGTCTGCGGCGTGACGTTCACGCGGAATGTGCGCCAGACCTTGTCGGCGTCGTTGTCGGCCGGGATGAGGATCGGCGGGAAGTTCCCGATGGTCGCCGTGTATGAGGCCGAGAGCGTCGCCGCGCCCGGACCGGTCGAGGTGATGGTGACCTCGCATTCGCCGACCGCGTCGGTGGTACAGGTCGCGGTCGTCGGAGTGATGATCGTTCCGTTGCTCACCGCGGTGATCGTGGCCACGGTGCTGGTGAGCGTGACGTCGAGGTCCTGCGCGTCGATGGGCAGGAGTGGGGTGTCGGGCACGGCGTCGAGCGTCAGCGTGACGACATGGTCGGGCTGCGTCGGCCAGAGGTTGACCGCCGTCTCCGGGTCGAGCACGAGTTCGTAGCCGCCCCAGATCTTCTCCGCTGTCGGAGGAACGGTGAGGTCGGGTGACTGGCCCGATCCGGCGGCGGTCAGGTCGATCGGCCCGAAGTCGGTGCCGTCGTAGTTCACCCTCAGCACGGTGGCCGTGAGCGTGCCGGTGCCCAGGATCGCCGAGTTCTGGGCGACATCGCAGTCACCGCCTGCGGTGAGCGTGCACATGCCGGTGACGGTCGAGCCGTCGGTGGCGTCGAACGACCAGTCGACCGATCCGCTGTTCGGCGGGATCAACAGCTCGCCGAGGCCCGAACCCTCGTCGACCTGCACCGTGATCGTGAAGATGTGTTCCTCGCCGCGCGGGTTGAGGGCTGTCTCGGGTGTGATGTCGACGTCGAACGAGATCCAGGTCTTGGTCGCCGCGAGCTGTCCGCCGGTGGCCGCCGCCGGCACGACGTCGGTGAACGTGGTCCCGTCGGCCGCCGTGACGGTCACGGTGTCGATCGTGAGGGTTCCCGTCGCCGCGACCGCGGACGACACGGTCACCTCACAGGTGTTCTCGGTCGGGGCGGCGGTGCAGGTGGTTGCCGGAGTGGCGCTCGTGCCCGTCCAGGTGAAGTCGAAGATCGCGCCGTTGGCAGGCTGCTCGGTGGTGCCGTCGTCGGTGGTGAACGCCGAGAGCGTGAAGACGTGGTCGTCACCGGAAAGATTGGTGGCCGTCGTCTGCACGTCGGCCCGAACCTCGATCCATGTCTTGGTGGCCTCGAGGGAGCCGCCGGCCGATGGGATCACACCGGGAGGCGTGGCGGAGGGGTCGCCGGTGACCACGTCGCCACCGATCGTCGCCTCGATTTCGGTGATCTCGAGCGTCCCCGAGCCGGGGGTGGCCGATGACACGATCACCGTGCAGGTCCCGGACGCGAACGTGCAGCCGGTCGGTGGAACGGCCGCGCCGTCGGGACCCCACGTATAGGTGGCCGTCGAGCCATCGGGAACCGCGCTCGTCGTGGTCCCGTCGTCGTAGGTGGCCGTGATCGTGAACGTGTGCGGGTCACCGGCCAGGTTGGTCCCCGAGGTCTGCACGTCGGCCTCGAACCGCACCCAGGTCTTGTCGGCCGACAGCGACCCGCCAGCCGCCGCCACCGGCACCTCGTCGGTGAAGGTCTCGCCCAGCGCCGTCACCGTCACCGTGTCGATCGTGATCGTCCCTTCACCCGCGGCATCGGACGACACCGTCACTTCACACGTGTTGGCCGCGGCAACCGCGGTACAGGTCGCCGCCGGTAGCGCAGTGCCGTCGCCGGCCCACGTGAACGCGAACACCGCGCCGGTGGCCGCCTGCTGGCCGCCACCATCGTCGAAGAACGCCGACAGCGTGAACACATGATCGTCACCGACGATGTTCGTCCCCGTTGTCTCCACCGATGCGAGCAGCTCGACCCAGGTCTTGTCGGCGGTCTCGTCGTCGATGTCGAAATCGAACGCCGCGCCGGGGGCGGCACCTGGCGGCGAATACCCGGGCAGCGAGACGTTCACCGACGTCGCCGTCAACGTCCCAGCACCGCTCGCCGGTGACGACACCGTCACCTCGCACTCACCGTTCGCGTCGACGTCGCACGTCGCCGTCGTCGGCGGAACATCGATCGTCCCAGCGCTCAGCGCGGTGATCGCCGACCCGGTCGGACCCGCCCAAGACACATCGATCGAACCAGCGGTCTCGGGCACCCACCCGGAGCCGTCGTTGCGCTCGAGCAACAGCGTGAACAGATGGTCATCATCGACCGCGTTGGTCGCCGATTGTGGCGTTGCGGTCACCCGCCAGTCGACCCACGTCTTGGAGGCCGTGAGGTCGGAGTCCGGCGTGGGCGTTTCGGCGCGCACACCCACGCCGATGAGGTCACCTTCGACGGTTGTGACCGTCAGCGTTCCGGTGCCGAAGTTCGTGTCGGAGTCGACCGTGACGGTGCAGCTTCCGCCGGTGGTGGTGCAAGACGTCGCGTCGACGTCCGGCGCACCGTCGACCTCGATCACCTGGCTGCCGGCCGGACCGGTCCATGTGAAGTTCACCACCGTGCCGTCGGCCGCCGGGGTGTCGGTGGTGCCGTCGGTGCGCACGACGTCGATGGTGAATACGTGCTCGGAGCCAAGCGGGTTGGTGCCATCGGGCTCGACTGTCACCTCGTAGCCGACCCAGGTCTTGTTGCCCGAGTCCTCGATCCGCTGCACGTCTTGCACCGCGTTGCAGACGGTGATCACGTCCCCGGCGAACGTCGGGTTCGTGCAGGTGGTTTCCGGATCGCCGGTCGGCAGTTCGGGCACGCCTGCGCCCGGGTCGGGAATATCGAAGCTCGCCGTCAACGCTCCGGACCCCACGTTGGTCGGCGACCCGACGATCACCTCGCAGGTGCCCTCGGGGAACAGCGGATCGGAGCCGTCCTGGGTGACGCAGGTGGTCGTGCTGGTCGGCGTGATCGGAGCGCCGTTGACGTCGGTGATCTGGGACCCTGTCGGGCCCGCCCACGACAGATCGACGGTGGCCCCGACGACGAGTTCGTCGAGTGCTCCGTCGTCGTCGGCGTCGGTCCTCAGCTCGACGGTGTAGGTGTGATCATCGGTGAGCCGGTTTTCGTCATCCTCCGGGGTGACGAGGATCTGGTACGGCTGCCGGCGCAGGACGTCGGTGGCGATACAGACGACGTGGTCACCCCAGTCGAGGTCGAACTGGACGCCGTCGGCGATCGGCGTGGTCGGCACGTCGGTGGTGCCGATCGAGCAGGTGATCCCGGTGAGCGTCCAGAACGGCGGGACGGTCTCGGTGAGATCGAACATCCCCGGCGTGAGGTCGTCCCAGACGATCGGCGGGTAGATGTCCGGTGCACCCGCGGTGGGGACCGTGCTCTGGTCCTGCTCGCCGGTGAGCCCGAAGGTGAACTCCTCACCGGGCGGCGTTGCTTGCTTTCGAACCTCGACCGATCCGGGCTCACGGATCATCACTGTGGCGTAGTCGTCGTCGGTGACGTAGGGGAGCGGGTTCTCGCCGCTCTGTGAGTCGAGGATCTCGTCGTCGGCACCCTCGACGGTCGCCACGTTCGTGTGGTTGTAGTTCGATGGGTTCTCACCGGCGGGAACCCCCGGGGCGCGTGTGATCGGCGTGCACGTCACCTGATCGGTTCCCGAGCCGTCGACGCCGTCGTCGGGGTCGAGCCAGATCGGCGGAACGACGTCGAACCCGCAGGCGGCCGTGAGGTCGACGGGAATCAGCGATGTCGGGAGCAGGTCGAAGAGGCTGATGACGGCCAGCGGTTCGATCGTCGACCGGTTCTGGACCACATAGGTGTAGTCGACGGTCTCGCCGGGCGCGATCTGCGTAGGTGTCACGGTCTTGGTCAGCTCGACGACGGGTGGCACGTCGAGGATCGG
>CBDUYD010000068.1:0-15333 GCA_965371355.1 uncultured Ilumatobacteraceae bacterium | reverse complement strand
ACTGATGGCCGAGATCGTCGCCACCCTCTGACCCTCACGCATCGAATCCGCCCGTTCTGTGTGCGGATCTTCCCGCCTAGCGGGATCCTGCGCACAAGTTTCGGGGGCCTGAGCGCTGTCGCCGGTTCTGTGTGCGGATCTTCCCGCCAGGCGGGATCGTGCGTACAGATTTCGGGGTCAGTCGGCGGGGGGCGGAGGTGGTGGGGGCGGGGTGTCGTCGTCGCCACCGCCGGCGTCGCCACCACCAACGGCACCGCCGCCACCGCTGGCGGCGCCGCCCGAGAAGCTGCCCTTGATCTTGTCGACGCTGGTGAGGTCCTTGATGTCGCCGCCGGCCTCTTGGAACGCCATGAACGCGCCGACCTCGACGATGATCGCCCACACGAGCGCGAGGTACATCCCGATGCCGCGGTCGGCGTCGAATCCGGCAACGAGTTCGCGGCCGCCGAGGATGACCTGGATGATCATCAGCAGCACGGCGACGCCCGCCGCGGCGAGGAAGATGAGCGGCCACGGTTGGGTCTCGGGGAGCTTCCCGAGCGCCCGCAGCAGGGCGAGGATCCCGACCGCCACGACGAGGATCCAGGCGATGCCGCCGGTGAGGAAGTAGTCGAAGGGTCCGTCGCCGCTGTCGGAGACGCCGCCGAAGCTGACGCTGGACCACGGCAATACGAAACCGAGGATCAACATGGCGAGGCCACCGCCCGCCATGAGCCAGTCACTGATCTTGAAGTTGCTGAAGTCCACAATCCCTCCTGAGGGTCTTCGCGCGCGGGTGCAGGCGTTCCGCAACCGCCGTTGCTGAACAGTAGTTCGTCCGGCGACCCCGTGCGCGACCCGCGTCCGGGCTACGGTGCCGGGGCGTGCCGACCGCGCTGCTCTCCGTGTACGACAAGTCCGGGATCACCGACCTCGCGGCGGGCCTCGACGCGCTCGGCTGGTCGCTGATCTCCAGCGGCGGCACCGCCCGCGCGATCGCCGATTCGGGCACACCGGTCACCGACGTCGCCGAGCTCACCGGGGTGCCGGCAATCCTCGGTCACCGCGTGGTCACGCTGCACCCCAAGGTGCACGGTGGGATCCTCGCCGACCCGACCGATCCCGAGCACCGAGCCGACCTCGACGAGTTCGGGATCACACCGATCGACCTCGTCGTCGGCAACCTCTATCCGTTCTCGTCCGACCCGGGCATCGACCTGATCGACATCGGTGGCCCCGCGATGGTCAGGGCGGCGGCCAAGAACCACGCCCACGTCGGCGTCGTCGTCGACCCGCACGACTACGAACCCGTGCTGGCCGAGCTGCGCACCTCGGGCGAACTCTCAGCCGCCACCCGGCGCCGCCTCGCGCGCGCCGCGTTCGCCCACACCGCGGCGTACGACGCGGCGATTGTCACCTGGTTCGACGACACCCCACAACCGTCGGGGTCCGAGCCACAACCGTCGGAGCCGGGGTCGGAGTCCGAGTCATCCTCCGAGGATGCAGAGAGTGCACTTCCGGCTTCGATCCACCTCGCGCTCGACCGGGCGCAGGAGTTGCGCTACGGCGAGAACCCTCATCAGGAGGGGGCGCGGTACCGGCAGGTCGGTGCCACGAGCTGGTGGGACTCGATGAGCAAGCTGGGCGGGAAGGACCTCAGCTACCTCAACCTCTACGACACCGAGGCCGCCTGGCGGCTGGTGCACCGGTTCGACGAACCTGCGTGCGTCGTCGTGAAGCACGCCAATCCGTGTGGCGTCGCCATCGCGCCGGACATCGCCGATGCGTACATCCGGGCGAACGCGTGCGATCCCGTCAGCGCCTTCGGAGGCATCGTCGCCTGCAACCGCACCGTGACCAGACGATTGGCGCTCGCCCTCTCGGAGGTCTTCACCGAGGTCGTCGTCGCCCCCGGATTCGAGGATGAGGCGATCGCCGTGCTGACCACGAAGAAGAACCTCCGCGTGATCGCCGCCAACGCGCCATCGCCGCTGCCCTTCGACGTACGACCGATCGACGGTGGGCTCCTCGTGCAACAGCCAGATCCCGTCGCCGGGCGCGACGACTCGTGGAAGGTCGTCACCAAGGTGATGCCGACCGACGAGCAGTGGCGCGACCTCGAGTTCGCGTGGACCGTGTGCGCCGCGGTCAGCAGCAACGCGATCGTGTACGCCAACGATCTCCAGGCGTTCGGGATCGGTGCAGGCCAACAGAACCGGCTCGACTCGGCGCGCATCGCGGCGCAGCGCGCCGACGGCCGTGCTGCCGGCGGGGCATGTGCGAGCGACGCGTTCTTCCCGTTCCGCGACGGGCTCGACGTCGTCGCGTCCGCGGGCATCTCCACCGTGATCCAGCCCGGCGGCTCGGTACGCGACGACGAGGTGATCGAGGCGGCCGACCAACACGGCATCGCGATGGTGTTCACCGGTCAACGGCACTTCAGGCACTGACGTGCGTCGGTTCCGGCGGCGCGCAGTGTGCTGCAATATCTGTGGCGGCGAGTCGTTCACCGACGTCGGTGTGCGGGTCGCGGTGCAGTGCAGCGACTGCGGCTCGCTCGAACGCACGCGACTGATCAAGCTCGTCATCGACGAGCAGAGGCTCCTCGGGCCGCAGACGCGGGTGCTCCACATCGCGCCGACGCCCGGTCTGGCTCGATCGTTCGACGACGTGGCGGGGCCGAACTGTCGCTTCGTCGACCTGCGACCGGAGGGCTTCCCCGACGTTGCCCGGGTCGAGCGTCTCGACCTGTGCCGCGATCTCGAATCGATCGCCGACCGATCGTTCGACCTGATCGTGCACAGCCACGTCCTCGAGCACGTGCCGTGCAACTACACGTACGTGCTGTTCCACCTTCATCGGTTGCTGTCGGCGGGCGGCACGATCGTCTGCTGCATCCCGTTCCTGCCCGGCCACTACGGCAGCTCGATGTCGCCCGGGCTGACGGAGGACGAACGCAACGAGTGGTACGGCCAGTGGGATCACGTCCGCCGCTTCGGCACCGACGACCTCGAGATGTCGCTCGGCAGGGTGTACGACCTCCCCGAGACGTATGACGCCCGGAATCTCGTGAGCGAGGAGGCATTGCGGTCGGCGAACGTACCGCCGCACGCGTGGACCGGCTTCACCCCCCACACGGTCCTCGTGTTCGACAAGGACGAATACCGACTCCACTGAGCCGCCCGGTGAGTGAGCCGGCGTCAGACGGATCCGCGAGACCGTGAAATCCGGCGCAACGCCTGCTCGATGCGCCGGGTCGGACCGGCATCGTCGGTAGCGTATGGCGAGATCTATGGCACGCATTTCGCGACTGCTCGACGAGGGGCGGACACTCTCGTTCGAGTTCTTTCCGCCCAAGACTGCGGCCGGCCAACTTACGTTGGGGCGTACCGTCGCGGCGCTCGAGATGCTCGATCCGAGCTTCGTCAGCGTCACCTACGGCGCTGGAGGCTCCGATCGGCACCGCACCGGAGATGTCGTCAACTGGCTGCTGCGCGAGACCGACATCCACCCGATGGCGCACCTCACGTGCCGCGGTCACACCCGCGACGACGTCGCCGCCCTCCTGGTCGAGTACCGGCGTCTCGGCGTAGAGAACATCTTGGCGCTCGGCGGCGACCCACCGGCCGACGGTCGGGCCGAGGCCGGCGACTACGAGTACGCGGTCGATCTACTCGCCGATGCCGCCGCATCGGGCAGCTTCTCGATCGGCGTCGCCGCCCATCCCCAGGGCCACCCTCGATCGCCGGACCGCGAGTCCGACCGGCGCTTCCTCGCCGAGAAGATGAGGCTCGCCGACTTCGCGATCACCCAGTTCTTCTTCGAGGTCGAACACTGGGTCCGTCTCGTCGACGAGCTCGACGCCCTCGGCGTCGACAAGCCGGTCCTCCCCGGCATCATGCCGATCGCCGGCAAGGCGCAGCTCCACCGGATGGTCGAGATGAGCGGTGCCGAACTCCCCGGCTGGCTGAAGCGACGCCTCGACGACACCGACGACCCGGACGAGGTCCGTCGCCTCGGCATCGACGTCGCGACGGGCCTGTGCTCGGAACTGCTCGACGCCGGCGCCCCCGGCCTGCACATCTACGCGCTCAACCGGCCCGAGGCCGCGATGGCGATCACGGCGAACCTCGGCCTCGTCGGCGCCGGGAGCGGCTGAGCCGATGGCCGTCGACACGACCGACACGACCGACACGACCGGTACCACCCCACGAGAGCCGGACCAGATCAGTCAGATCCCCTATCTGGCCGGACTCGACGGCATGCGCGCGTTCGCCGTCGTCGCGGTGATGATCTACCACGCCAACAGCACCTGGCTGAAGGGCGGGTTCCTCGGGGTCGAGGTGTTCTTCGTGATCTCCGGGTACCTGATCACGCTGCTGTTGATCGCGGAGAAGGAGCGCACCGGAACCGTCAACCTGATCCAGTTCTGGATCAGGCGCGCCAGGCGCCTCCTCCCGGCGCTCGGCGTGATGTTGCTGCTCTTGAGCATCTGGACAGCGCTCTTCGAACAGGATGCGCTCGGGAAGTTGCGCGGCGACGTCGTCGGTGGACTGTTCTACGTCTCGAACTGGTATCAGGTAACCACGGGCGCCGGCTACGCGGCGGCCAACGACTTCGCGCCGCTGCGCCACCTGTGGAGCCTCGCGGTCGAGGAGCAGTTCTATCTGTTGTGGCCGCTGGTGATGATCGTGCTGCTGCGCCGCGGCCCGCGCAAGATCACCAGCGTCGCGAAGTGGCTCTTCATCGGCTCGATCGGCATCACGGTGGTCGTCTCGGTGCTCTATCACCAGGGCCCGATCGGCACTCCGGAGGTGACGCCCGACGCCTTCTGGAGCGTTGCCGGTCGATCGATCTCGAAGGCCGACGCGCTGTACCTCTCCACGGTCAGCCGGGCCGGCGGGCTGATGCTCGGGGCGGCGTTCGCGATGATCTGGCGTCCCGCCGCGGTGATGCGCGGACCGGTGCGCGACAAGGCACGCACCCTCGACCTCGTGGCTCTGACCGGGATGATCGTCCTCGCCTACCTGATGTGGACGATCGGATTCATCAACGACGACGGGGCGGATCGGGCCCTCTTCCAGGGCGGATTCCTGGCCACGTCGATCGCGTCGCTCGCGATCATCGCCGCGGTCACCCATCCCGGCACGATCACGTCCCGGGCGCTCGCCGGACCCGTCCTGCTGTGGATCGGTACACGCTCGTACGGGCTGTACCTCTACCACTGGCCGATCTACCAGATCATCCGCAACATCGCCGGCAAGAAGCTCGTCCTGCACGAGTTCGTGCTGGCGATGGTCGTGACGGTGATCATCACCGAGATCTCGTACCGCTACATCGAGACACCGATCCGCAAGGGCGCCCTGTCGAACATCCTGATCGGGATCCGTAGACCGCGCGATCGGGGCGACCGGCGCGACCGGTCGGGCCGGGGTCCCGCGCTGATCGGTGCGTTCGTCGGCACCGCCCTGGCGATTTTCGCGGGTGCCAGCCTCGTCACCGCCGAGCTCAAGCAGAACGCGGTCGAACAGTCGCTCGACGAGGGCGCGCAGGTGACCTGCGACGTCGTGAACGACCCGAACTGCGGTGGCACCGGCGATTTGGGCGGCGACGTGCCCGGCGAGCCGACCGTCGATTCGGTCGACGTCGCGGCGACCGACGTGCCGGTGACGACCGTCGTAGGGGTTGCGCCCGCGACCACCTCGTCGGTAACAACGACGACGAGCGCCATCCCGCTCCCGATCGACAACCTGGCGCTCGGCGACTCGGTGATGCTCGGCGCCGCCGGTGAACTCGACGGTATCGGGTACGTGGTCGACGCCGAGGAGAGCAGACAGTTCACGAACGGTGTCGAGACGATCGCGACGCTGCGCGCAGAAGACCGGCTGGGCGACCGCGTCGTCGTACACCTCGGAACCAACGGTCCGATCGGCGCGTCGAACATGACGGCGCTGATGGACGAACTGGTCGATGTGCCCCAGGTCGTGCTCGTCACCAACGACGTCGACCGCGACTACACCGCCGACAACAACGCGCTCATCTACGACGCCGTGAACACGTACGACAACGCCGAGATCCTCGACTGGCAGGGCCTCGCGCCCAGTTGCCCGGGGAACTGCTTCTACGAGGATGGCATCCACCTCCGCCCCGAGGGGCAGGTGTACTACGCCACACTCGTGGGCAGTATCACCGGCCTTCCCTGACCGACGCGGTCGCCGGAGCGGTCGGCCCGTCGGGGTCCGGGTGACACCGGTTCGGCAGCGCAGACGGCGATACTGGGTCACCCATGTCCATCGCCGCGCCAGCGCGGACGGCCACAACGATCGACGACCGCGCCCATATCAGCCGTGTCCCGTACATGCCGGGGCTCGACGGCATGCGCGCGCTCGCGGTCGTGGCCGTCATGGTCTACCACGCCAACAGCACCTGGCTGCCCGGCGGGTTCCTCGGCGTCGAGATGTTCTTCGTGATCTCCGGGTACCTGATCACGCTGCTGCTGATCGCCGAGCGTGAGCGCAGCTACCGCATCTCGCTGAGGCAGTTCTGGATCCGCCGCGCCCGCCGGCTCCTGCCCGCCGTGTTCACGATGATGCTGCTGGTCACGACGTGGACGGCGATCTTCGAACGCGACGCGCTCGGACAGTTGCGCGGCGACGTGATCGCGGGTTTCTTCTACGTCTCGAACTGGTACCAGATCTGGGTTGGACTGGGGTACACCTCGGCCGGCGACTTCGCTCCGCTGCGCCACCTCTGGAGCCTCGCCGTCGAGGAGCAGTTCTACCTGCTGTGGCCGATCGTGATGGTCCTCCTCCTCGGCAGGGCGGGTACACGGCGCGTCGCCGACGTGAGCCGGTGGGTGTTCGCGGTGGCCGTCGGGGTCACGGTGCTGATGGCCGTGCTGTTCTACCCGGGCCCGACCGGCGAGCCGGAGGTGACACCCGATGCGTACTGGTGGCTCGGCGATCGCCCGATCTCGAAGATCGACACGCTCTACCTGAGCACGGTCACGCGGGCGGGGGGCCTCCTGCTCGGGGCCGCGTTCGCGATGGTCTGGCGGCCGTTCGCGCTCGTGCGGGGTCCGATGCGCAACAAGGGCCGACTGTTCGACCTGTTCGCCATCGCCGGGTTCGTCGTGCTCGGCTGGATGTGCTGGAACATCTTCCTCGTCGCACCGTCGGGCGCCGACTCGCGCCTTTTCAGGGGCGGTTTCTTCGTCGCCGGACTGGCCACGCTGGCGATGATCGCCGCCGTCGCCCACCGGGGTGCAGCCGCAAACCGGGTGCTGGGTAACCGCGTGTTCCTCTGGATCGGCACGCGGTCGTACGGGCTCTACCTATACCACTGGCCGATCTACCAGATCATCCGCAACGTCGCCGGCAACAAGCTCAACCTGCGCGAGTTCGTACTGGCGATGGTCGCCACAGCGATCATCACCGAACTGTCGTACCGCATCATCGAGACGCCGATCCGCAAGGGCACGTTCATCAAGTCGATCCGCCGCATCCGGCGTCAGCCCACCCGCGGGCCGAAGCGAATCGTCACCGCGTTGATCGCCGTGGTGATCGCGATGACCGTCTTCGCGGGTGTGTCGCTGGCGACAGCCCCGCTCGAGGAGAACGAGATCGCTCGGGTGCTCGACGCGGGCGAGGAGTTCACGACCGATCTCACCGACACGTCGTCGGGCACGTCGTCGGGCACGTCGTCGGGCGGTCGCGATGGCGCGGCGAGCGAGCCGGACGCGGACGACGATGGTGGGGCGTCGGGCTCCGGATCGGATGCGAGCGAGAACGGCGCCGTCACCCGGGTCGCCGATGATGACTCGACGAGGCGGTCCAGCGCGACGACCACCCCGCGCACCACCGTCGCCGGACCCGTGGTGGCCGGCGTCGACGACCCGGTTGCCGATGCACCGGTTGGCGACGCGCCGGCGACGACCGCGCCGGCGACGACCGCGCCTGCCGTCGCCGCCCCGGTGGTGCCGGCGAGCACGCAGCCGCCCCCGTCGACCTCGAGCGCGTTGGGGCTCGTCAACGACATGTCGCAGCTGCAACCGATGGCGGTGCCGCCGACCGACGGCTACCACCGGCTGATCGCGCTCGGCGACTCGGTGATGCTCGGCGCGGCCGAGGAGCTGCAGGCGCTCGGATTTGCCGTCGACGCGGTGAAGAGCCGCCAGATGATCGACTTCGTGCCGACGATGCAGCAGATCCGCGAGAACGGGACGTTCGGGGCGGTCGCCGTCATCCACCTCGGCACGAACGGCCCGTTCAGCCAGGAGACGCTCAACGCGATGATGGCGACGCTCGTCGATGTGCCGGTCGTCATCGTTCTCACCGGCAAGGCCGACCGTGGCTGGGTTGCCGGAAACAACGAGCGGGCGCGGGCGCTTGCCGGGACGTATCCGAACGTCACCGTCCTCGACTGGGAGGTGCTCTCCCAGCAGTGCGAGGGCACCTGCTTCTACGACGACGGCATCCACCTGACCGACTCGGGGCAGCAGTTCTACGCCGGGCTGGTCAACTCGGTGCTGGCGCTCGGCTGATCGGCGTCGCGTCGTCGCCCCCGAGCGATCGGGCGGGCTTGGCGTTGCGCGAAGGCCCGCATACGCTCGGCGCCCATGACCACACCAGTTCGAGTCGCCGTCACCGGCGCCGCCGGCCAGATCGGCTACAGCCTCCTGTTCCGCATCGCCTCGGGCACCATGCTCGGGCCCGACACGCCGATCGCGCTTCAATTGCTCGAGATCACCCCCGCCCTCGGAGCGCTCGAGGGCGTGAAGATGGAACTCGACGACGGTGCGTTCCCACTGCTCACCGAGATCGTGTGCACCGACGATGCCGATGTGGCATTCGGTGACGCCGACGTAGCGCTTCTCGTCGGCGCGATGCCGCGCAAGGCGGGGATGGAGCGGTCCGACCTCCTCGCTGCGAACGGCGGCATCTTCAAGCCCCAGGGCGAGGCGCTCAGCCGCTCGGCGCGGCGCGACATCAAGGTGCTCGTCGTCGGCAACCCGGCGAACACCAACGCGCTGATCGCACAGCGCAATGCCGCCGATCTCGATCCCGGCCGCTTCACGGCGATGACCCGTCTCGACCACAACCGCGCCAAGACGCAGCTCGCGCAACGCATGGACACCTCGGTCAACGACGTCAAGAAGATGACGATCTGGGGCAACCACTCGACCACCCAGTACCCCGACCTGTTCCATTGCGAGGTCGGCGGCCGCAACGCCTACGAGGCCGTCGACGACCCCGAGTGGTACGAGAACACCTACATCCCGACCGTCGCCAAGCGCGGTGCGGCGATCATCGAGGCCCGCGGTGCGTCGTCGGCCGCTTCGGCTGCCTCGGCCGCCGTCGACCACATCCGCGACTGGTCCCGTGGCACGCCCGAGGGCGACTGGGTATCGATGTCGATCCCGAGCGACGGAAGCTACGGCGTGCCCGAGGGCATCATCAGCTCGTTCCCGTGCGTCTGCTCCGACGGCGCCTACCAGATCGTGCCGGGCCTCGACATCGGCGAGTTCAGCAGGGAGAGGATCGACGCGTCAGCCGCCGAACTGGTGAGCGAACGCGACGCCGTGGCCGAACTCGGGCTGATCTGATCACTCGGAGGCGCGGAGCTCGAGGCCCGTGCCGTCGGGGTGACGGATCGACAGGTGGCCGGCCTCGATCTCGTACTCGACCTCACCGCTCAGCGTGGTCACTACGGCTGTCTCGAGGTCGTGCCACTCGCACTGCATGAGCGTCGTCGCCATCGGCCCGAACGTGAGCGTCGTCCCGGTCACCTCGACAGAGGTCGTCGCGCTGTTGCAGCTCGTGTCGACGTTCGCCTCGCCGTCGTCGATCATCAGCGACGCCTCCGGCGCCCCGGCGGGTGTCGAACTCACCGCCCCATCGGTTCCGCGGCCCGAGACGATTCCGTCGACGATCCACAGTGTGCCCTCGAGCGGCCGGTCGGGATCGGCGACCTCCCGGTCGAGGAACGTGATCTGTTCCTCACCGGACACGAGGGTCATTTCGTCACCGTCGACCACGACGGTCGGCCCGCTCGTCAAGAAGCCGGACAAGAACGCGTCCTGATCCATCAGCGCCTCGTCGCACCCCATCTGGGTCATCGCCATCATCTCGACCTGCAGGATGTCGCCGTCGAACGAGTAGCCGCCGCTCATCGAGTTGCACCCCGCGTCGGCGGCCACGGAGCCCTCCTCGAACGCCAGGCGGATCGTCGAACCCTCGACGAGCTGGTGGCCGACGACCTCGGTCGAGATGAACTCCCGCCCGTCTACGTCGGGGACGGACCCGCTCGAATCGTCGGATCCGCAGGCGCCGAGTACGAGGAACGCCGGGATGAGAAATGCCGCGGACACCTTGCTGGGCCTGATCGATCGGGTCACGGCGGTTGGACGTCTTCGGGGCGCTGGTTGTTCCGAGCTGCGGGCGGAAGATCGTTGCGAATCGGCCGGGTTCACGATGTGGCGACGCGGCATCCGATGTGCATCATCTGGTCGACGCCCGCCTTCAACTCGTCGTCGCTGATCCTCACCGGATGTTCGCCCTCGACGAGCAGGTCGCTCACCGTCATGATCGCCAGCGCTTCGAGCCCCTTCACGGCGGCGATCGTGTACATCATCGCCGCCTCCATCTCGATGCCGAGATGGCCGAGCCTGCGCCAACGATCGAAGGTGTCGGGGTCGGGGTCGTAGAAGATCCCCGACGTGACGATCGGACCCACGTGCACCGCGCCCGCACCCTCCTCGCGGCTCAACACGGCGGCGGTCTCGACCAGTGTGAACGTGGCGCTCGGCGCGTAGCCGGACATCTGGGCATACCGCAACGGCGTGGCGTCGTCGGCAGAGGCGGCCGCGCCGATCACCGTGTCGCCCATCGCCATGCCGGGCTGGAGGCCGCCGCAGGTGCCGACGCGCACGAGTCGCTTCACCCCGAGCATCGCCAGTTCCTCGAAGACGATGCCCGCGCTCGGGCATCCCATGCCCGTCGACTGCACGCTGATCGGCTTGCCCTCGAACGTGCCGGTGAAACCGAGCATCCCGCGCTCGGCGTTCACCTGGCGGAATCCGGGATCGAAGAACCGGTCGGCGATGTACTGCGCCCGCACCGGATCGCCGGGGCAGAGCACGCTCTCGGCGTAGTCGCCGGCGGACGCGCGGAGATGGATCGGCATGCGATCGACCATAGACGGCATCGGCCGCGCCCGATGCCACTGGTTGACAGCGATCACCGAGAGCCGCAGGATGAGCCGATGAGCGTTGAGTTCGAACCGCCTGGACCCGGCCGGTGGTCACTCGATCGGTCGCACTACCCGGGTGGCACCACACCGATCGGCCAGTGGCTGATCTCGGAGTCGCTTCCCGCCGGATTCGGGCGCGTCTTCGCCGAGATCGGGGTGCCGGCCGAGACGATGGACGTGCGCTTCGTCAACGGGTTCTTCTACAGCAGACTCCGCCCGCTGATCAATCCCGACAATCCGGCGGGGAAGCTGCCGCCAGCGTGGGTACTTCGCGTCACGACCAGGGTGCACCCGGGCTTCCGGGCTCGTACGAAACAGGCGGCCAGGACACTTCGTGACCGACCCTCACTCGAGGTGGCGCAGCGGTGGGAGCGAGAGATCCGGCCACGGCTCCGGGCGGCCAACCTGCGGTTCCAGAACGTCGACGTCGAGGGTCTGGACGATGCCGACCTCCAGCACCACATCGACGAACTGCTCAACTTCTTGCGCGAGAACTACGAGTTGCACTTCTGGCTCCACGGCCACGACATGGGCCCGATCGCCAGATACCTGCACGCCTGCGTGGGTTGGGGAATCGATCCGGTCGAGGCGATCGGGGCGCTGGCCGGCGCATCACCCGCGACGGCCAAGCCGATGCAAGCTCTGCGACGACTCCGCTCGCTCGTCGACGAGTCGGGCCGCGAGGTGACATCGCTCGACGAGGTGAGCGGCATCTCCGACGAGGCGGCAGTGCTGCTCGAGGAGTATCTCGCCGAGCATGGCCACATCCTCGCAACCGGCTACGACATCACGTCGTTCACACTCGTCGAGCTCCCCGACGTCGTGCTGCGCAGCATCCTGTCGGCCTCGGCACCGCCGGTCGTCGACCACGAGGCCCTCGCTGCGACGCTGCGCGAGCAGGTGCCGGGCGATGAACGCAATACCTTCGACGCCTTCCTCGGCGATGCCCGCGCCGTCATGGACATGCGTGACGACAATGGCCCTCAGACGGTCGAGTGGCCGACCGGGCTCTTTCGCAGGGCGTTGCTGACCGCCGGTGCCCGACTCGTCGATCGTGGTGACATCGCGAGCGCGGGCGACGTCTTCGAGCTCACCCCCGACGAGGCCCGCTCGATCTTCGACGGCGGGCGGCCGTCGGCGACCGAGCTGACGCGGCGGGCCGAACGGCGAGCGACCCTCGCCGCGCTGACACCTCCGGTCACGCTCGGTGACCCCGAGGTCGCGCCGCCGCTCGACGTGCTCCCCAAGGTGCTCGCCGACACCGTTGCGATGGTGCAGGTCTCGCTCGAGCACATGGGCATGGACGGCAAGCCCGCCGATCCCGAACTCCGCGGTGTGGGAATCGGCAGTACCGGCTACACCGGTCGGGTCAGGGTCGCGGCGACCGCGGATGAAGCGATCGACATGCTCGAGCCCGGTGACGTGCTCGTGGTACGGGTCACATCACCTGCGTTCAATACGGTGCTGGCGATCGCCGGCGCTGTCGTGACCGCCGACGGCGGCGCGATGTCGCACGCCGCCGTGATCGCCCGCGAGCTGGGAATACCTGCGGTGATCGGCGTCGATGCGGCTCTCACGATCCCCGACCGGAGCATCGTCGAAGTCGATCCCGTCGCGGGAATGGTTCGGGTCATCGAAACCGCCTGATCGAATCGAGCTGGCGCCGACAGCGCCCCTGCGATGATCCGGCTCGATGCTGGTGGCCGTCGGCCCGCACAGCTTCGCATCGCTACGTTCTGGAGATGGTCCAGATCTTCAGCCAGACCGTCGCCCTGCCGGATTCGACACGGCAGGCGCGCCGAGCCGAAGAGCGCGGGTGGGACGGCCTCTCGTTCGTCGACTCGCAGAACCTGTCGGGCGACGTGTACGTCGCGATGACGACGGCGGCGATGGCGACCGAGCGTCTCATCGTGTCGACCGGCGTCACCAACCCGGTCACTCGTCACCCCGCGGTTACCGCCGGCGCCGTGGCGAGTGTGCAGGCGGCCTCGCGGGGACGTGCGGTGCTGGCGATCGGTCGCGGCGATTCGGCGCTCGCTCATCTCGGGCGGGCGCCCGCTCGGGTGGCGGATTTCGAGCGCTACCTCGTCGCCGTGCAGGCGTACCTGCGGGGCAGCGAGATCCCGTTCGACGACCTCGGTTTCGGCGAGGCGGTGGCGCCGCCCGTCGACGACCTCGAGCTCGCCGCGACCGCAGGGGCGAGCTCGATCGCCTGGCTCCCGTCGCGTCATCCGAAGGTGCCGGTCGAGGTGGCCGCGACGGGCCCGCGCACGATCGCTGCCGGAGCCCGCCACGCCGATCGGGTGCTGTTGGCGCTCGGCGCCGATCCCGAACGGCTGCGTTGGGGGATTGAGGTCGCCCGCGAGGCGCGTCTCGCGGATGGTCTCGATCCGGGCGACATCACGTTCGGCGCGTTCGTCAATGTCGTCTGTCTGCCCGACGTGGGTCGAGCCCGGGATCTCGCCCGGGGTGGTCTCTCGACCTTCGCCCGCTTCTCGGTCATGCACGGCGAGATCGTCGGTCCGGTGACCGAACCACAGGCCGAGATCATGCGCAGATTGCACGACGACTACGACATGCGCTCGCACACGCGCGGTGATTCGGCACAGGCGGCCCTGCTCTCGGACGAGTTCGTCGACTCTTACGCGATCGTCGGTCCACCCGACCGTTGCGTCGAGCGGCTGCGGGCGCTCGTAGCCCTCGGGCTCGACAAGTTGGTCGTCGTCGGGGCGACGATGGGAGCCGATCGCGAGGCAGCACTCGAAGCCGAGGATCTCATCGCCCGCGAGGTGATCGACCGGGTCGACGATCGGTGAACCGCTCGACGTCCGTGTTCGGCGCCGGCTCGCAAGCGATGGGATCAGCGCGTGACGATGATCGGGTCTTCTTCCACCGCTGTCGGTGTCCATGCCGGCCCCGGCCTCAGCCGGTAGACGCGGACATCGCCGATGTGGCGCAGGGTGCGCATGCCGAGGCTGCGGAGCGCGAACCGATCGTCACCCGCGATCGCGTCGCGGATCTCCTGGGTCACGTTGACGGCCCCCGTGCGTCCGATCTCGACGAGGCGGCTCGCGGTGTTGACCACCGGACCGTATAGATCGCCGTCGCGCGCGAGTACCGGTCCGCTCGCCATTCCCACCCGGAGACCGGTGATCAGTTCGTCCCCGGCGACCACGTCGGAGAGATCGAGGGCGAGGAGCGCCGCATCGATCGGGTGGACCACCGTGAACATCGCCGCATCGCCGATCATCTTCACGATGCGCCCCCCGTGACGGATCACCGAGTCGTTGACGAGCATGTCGAAGCGGGCGACGAGGCGCGCCAGTTGATGGTCGTCGAGCTGCGCGCTGAGTTCGGTGAAGCGCACGATGTCGGCGAAGCCGACCACCTGGGCGGCCTCGTCGGTCGAGGACACCACGGCGACCCGTCGCCGTGCCGCCGCACGGATGTGTCGGCGCAGCGCATAGTCGAGAACATCGCCTAGGAACGGCAGTAGCTCGGCGGCCCGCACGGCCAGCGACTCGACGTCGTCGTCACCGGGCGAGGCGTCGCGCGGCTCATCGGAGCGGGCTTCGCCCGCGTCGATGACGGCGGTCGCCACCTGCGCCATCGAGACGCCGATCACCCTCGTCACCTGTAGCCCGAGCGCCGGCTCGACGAGACCCTCACGCGTCAGCTCGGCGAGCGATTTGACGATCGCGACGTCGCGTCGGCTGAACGCACGCTCGCCCTCGGGGGGTTCGGCGAACCCGAGCGCGCGCCAGAAGGCCCTGACGATCTCGACCTCGGTCCCGACCTTGTCCGCCAGCTCCTCGATCGTCAGCTTCTCGCGCTCGGGCAGCACGAGACTGTCGAGGGCGAGGAGTTCGTCGGTGCCGGCGGCCTCGGCCTGTTCGATCTCTTCGTCGGACATCCCGAGGTCCTCGAGGACATTGCGGACCTTGTGACGACGTCGGCGGCGGTACTTCGACACGCTCCGATCGTACGGTGTCGCCGTCGGAGCCGCGCGCCGTCGGACCCGCGCGCCGGCGCGATTACTTGAGGAACCTGCTCGTCGTGTTGTCGGCGAGCACCCTGCCCCCTGTCTGGCATGTGGGGCAATAG
>CBDUYD010000067.1:0-15342 GCA_965371355.1 uncultured Ilumatobacteraceae bacterium | reverse complement strand
GGTCGCATCGGCGACCGTGCCGTCGCCGGACTGCTCGGCGTCGGAGTGCTCGGCGTCGGAGTGCTCGGCGGAATCGCTCACAGTACGGCGACGATAGCCTCGGCGCGGTGAGTACCGACCACCTCCGATGGCTTGGCGAGCCCAAGCTCACCCGACCGGTACTCATCGCTTCGTTCACCGGATGGAACGACGCCGGCGACGCCGCGTCGACCGCATTGCGCACGATGATCAAGTCGTGGGAGGCGCAGGCACTCGCCGAGGTCGACCCCGAGGTGTTCACCGATTTCGCCACCGTCCGCCCCCAGGTGCGGCTCGACGAGAACCAGCATCGCTCCATCGTCTGGCCGACGATCGGCGTGTGGTCGGCCTCGCTCCCCGGCACCGATGTCATCTTGGTGCTCGGCCCCGAGCCGGCGCTCCGCTGGCGGCTGTTCACCGAGCAGATCCTCGGGCTCGCCGAGCGGTACGACGTGGCGATGGCGGTCTCGCTCGGCGCCCTGCTCGCCGACGTACCGCATTCGCGACCCGTGCCGCTCATCGGCACGGCGACCGACGAGTCGTTGATCGACCGCTTCGAGCTGCAGCAGTCGCGGTACGAAGGTCCGACGGGCATCGTGGGCGTACTGCAACACGCGTTCCAGGAGTCGGGCTTCGCCACGGCATCGCTGTGGGCGGCGGTTCCCGGCTATGCATCGCAGGTGCCATCGCCCAAGGCGGCGATGGCCCTCGTCGACCGGGCATGCAGCATGATCGGCACACCGGCACCGCTCGACATGCTGTCGGCCGGCGCCGCCGAGTACGACGCCAGGGTCGCCGCGCTGATCGGCGACGACGACGACATGGTCGAGTACCTGGCACGTCTCGAGCAGCTGAGCGACGCTGCGGACGACGACGAGATGTTCGAGGAATCCGACGAGGCGCCGGTCGACCCCGACGTGCTCGTCGAGGAAGTCGAACAGTTCCTCCGCGATCAGGACTGAGCACGCCGAGCAGCTCGCTGCGGACGATCTCCGGCGGCTGATCGGTGCCGCCTCGTCAGTCGGTGCGCCAGACCGGGAAGCGGACCGAGTCGAACGTGGCCGGCGCCTCGACGCCCTCGATCGCGGCGAACGCCATCGGGCCCCACCACGATGCGCCCGCCGTCGCCTCCGGAAGTGATCCGGACCGAAACCATCCGACGTCGGACGTCTCGAGCGGATGCGGTGTCAGGTCACCGCCCGTGGCCACGCAGTGGAACAGCAGCATGTACATCCCGAAGCGGCTGAACCCCATCCGCTGGCCGTCGATCACGCCGAGCAGACGCTGGGGCTCGCAGTCGATCCCGGTCTCCTCGCTGACCTCCTTGACCGCGACCTCCGCGGGCGAGTAACCGACGTCGGCCCAGCCGGTCGGGTACAGCCAGATCCCGGAGTCCTTCCGCTGCACGAGCAGGATCTCACCTGCCTCGTTCCCGACGATCGCCCCGATTGCGACCTTCGGCGTGACGTATCCCGGAACGCCCTCGCCGACCGATTCGAGCCACTCCTGGACGAAGTGGTCGGTCTCGCGTTCGATCGCGATCTGATCGCGTTCGGCCTCGTCGAGTTCTCGCGCCGTCGCCTTGATGTCCGCGGCGACGTGCAGCACCTCTTCGTAGCGCTCCTTCTCGTACAGGCTCTCTGTGAACCCCAGGCCTGTGCGCGCGATCGCTGCGAGGCTCTCGCTCCAGCGGGCGAGATCGCGGGGGCTTACCGACACGCCGGTCACGCTACGACATCGACGCTCATCGGGCGACAACGTGGAGAACGGCCTTCTCGATCTCGACGCGGTGCGTCGGATCGGTCACGAGTGCACCGCGCGCGGTCCGCACGTAGAACGTGTCGACGACCTCCATGCCGATCGTCTGCACGGTCGCATGGCGGATGTCGAGGCCGAGTTCGGCGAGGGTCTTGGTGATGCGATAGAGGACGCCGATCGTCGACGTACCGCGCACCTCGATGACCGTTGCGTTGCTCGAGGCGCCTTCGTCGAACTCGACGCGCGGAGGTCCGGGTGCCTCCGCCTGGGTCCGCACACGACGCCGGTAGGTCTCGGCACGTTCGTGGAGGCGCGCCTCGATCGCCAACTCGTGGGCGAGCGCGCGACGCAGGTCGCGCTCGATCGCCTCCCAGCCGGGTTCGTTCGTCGGCAGCACGACCCGGAACTGCGCGGCCGCCGTGCCCTGTTCGCCCGAGTGCGCCCGCGCGCTGACGACGTCGAGGCCGTTCAGCGACAACACCCCCGCGATCTGGCTGAAGTTGCCGGTCACGTCGGGATAGACGACCGTGATCAGATCGTCCCGGTGACGTACCTCGGTCGCCCCGGCCGCCATCGAGGCGAGCGTCTCCGCGTCGGGGAAGAGACTCCACGTCGCCTCCGAGACGTCGCCGCCGCCGAGCACGTGGCGCACCCGCTCTACCAGTTCTTCGACCAGGCCCTCCTTCCACGAGCCCCATGCCGACGGTCCGGTCGCCAACGAGTCGGCCTCGGTCAGCGCGTGGAGCAGGTCGAGCACCTCGACCGAGCCGACGGCGCCGGCCACCTTCTCGATCGTGGCTTCGTCGGTGAGATCGCGACGCATCGCCACGTCCGGGAGGAGGAGGTGATGCTCGACCATCGTGACGAGCGTCTCGACGTCGCTCGGGCCGTACCCCAGGCGCGGGCCGATCGATCTGACGAGGGCGATCCCGACCTCGGTGTGGTCGCCGGGACAGCCCTTGCCGAGGTCGTGGAGGAGGGCGCCCAACACGAGCAGGTCGGGCCGCGCCACGCGGTCTGCCAGTTCGGCTGCGTTCGCCGCCGCCTCCCAGAGGTGACGGTCGACGGTGAAGCGGTGATAGGCGTTGCGCTGCGGCTTCGACCGGACGGATTCCCACTCGGGGAGGAACCGGGCCATCAACTCGCGCTGATCGAGCGCCTCGAGCACGGGGATCGCACGGTGTCCCTCGAGGAGCAGTGCAACGAGTTCGTCGGTCGCACCGACGGGCCACATGCCCGGCCATGCCAGGACGTCGTCGTGGAGGCGGTCGAGTGTCGACCGGCCGATGCGACACTCGTGGCGTGCGGCGGCAACGGCCGCCTGCAGCGCCAACGTCGGGTCTGCGATGGGATCGGCCCCGTCGGCCAGCTCGATCTCTCCTCTGCGGAGCACGATGCCCGGCGCGACCGCTCGATCGGTCGTGCGGCCGACGGCGTCCGGCTCGATCGACACCGCTCGTCCCCAGTTCTCGTCTCCGAGCCAGGCGATCGATCGGCCCGCCGCCGCCACCGACGACATCAACTCGTCGGCGTCACACCAGGCGCCGGCCACAGCGGTCGCGTCCTGATCCTCGAGGCGGAGCACCTCGCCGGACCGGCCGGTCGCCCGGTGCAGCGCGACGCGGGCGCGCGACAGCGTCTCGTAGCAAGCGTCGAGTTCGACGAGGTCCTCCGGTCGGATGTCGAGGCCGGCCATCTCGGCCCACCACAGCGTCTGCACGTCGCGGAGACCACCGTGACCATCCTTCAGGTCGGGCTCCAGCCGGTACGCAACATCGCCGGCCGAGCGCTGGCGCTCTCGCACGCGATCTCGGAGTTCGACGAGGAAGCGATCGCTCGACCGGCGCCACGAACCGACGCCCGCCGCGATCAATTCGTCGGCCAACGAGTCGTCGCCGGCGAGTGGCCGCGCCGTGAGTAACGACGTCGACGTGTCGAGATCGGCGCGCAACAGCTCCAGCTGCTCGTCGAGGCGACGGACGGCGTGCCCCAACCTGACGCCCGAATCCCACAGCGGATACCAGAGCGCACTCGCTATCGGCTCGATCAACCTCGGGACCTTCTTGCGCTTCACGTCGTGCACGAGGAGCAGGTCGAGATCGCTCGCTGGTGCCAACTCGCCGCGGCCGTAGCCACCGACAGCGAGCAGAGCGACCCTGCCGGCGGGGAGAGGATGCTCGCCGACGGCGCGGTTGTACAGCGCGATGACCCAGTCGTCGGTGATCTCCGAAAGCGCCCGGCAGTAGCCCAGACCGTTCCGGCAACCATCGGGTCCCGCGGCCTCGGCGAGGTGCTGCAATCGCTCGGCCGAGGTCACTGCGCGAGCCTATGGCTTCACCTCTCCGATCGAGTTCTCCGGCTCGCCTGCACCGTCTGCCGAGGGTTCACCATGCCGCTCTTCTACTGTGGCGATGCGTGTTCCTCCTCCGATCAGCCGCCGTGCTCGCCGGCACCTTCGCCGTCGCGGCCTGCAGTAGCGGAACCGAGACGTCGATCGAGACGACGGCGGTGGCCACCACCTCGACCACCACGCCTCCGCGGAGCGGCGACGGCCAGCTCAAGATCGGCGTTCTGCTCCCGACCTCCGATGCGGTCGTGGGCGAGCCCCTGATCGAGGCGACCCGCGAGGCCGTCCAGAGCATCAACTTCGCTGGTGGCGTGCTCGGCAACCGGGTCGTCATGGTGCTCGAGGACGAGGGCTCGACCAGCGCCACCGCCGCCGAGTCGATCCAGCGCCTGATCGACGATGACGTCGACGCGATCGTCGGTCCGTCGTCGTCCCTGATCGCCCTCGGCACGCTCGACGACATCGTCTCGGCCGAGATCGTGACGTGCTCGCCGACCGCGAGCGCACTCGCGCTCGACGACTTCCCTGACCGCGAGCTGTTCTTCCGGACGATCCCGAGCGATTCGATGCAGGCCGAGGCGATCGCCCGGATCGTCGACCGGACCGGCGTCACCAACGTCGCCGTCGTTCACATCGACGACGCCTACGGACGGCCGTTCGCAGAAGCGGTGACCGATGCGCTCTCCGCGCGGCGCATCACGGTCGTCGAGACTCTCGGCTTCAGGGGCGGCGACGACGAGCTCGTCGACGACGCGCGCACGAGCATCGAGTCGGGAGCCCAGGCGGTGGTGATCCTCGCCGACGGCCAGGACGGCATGACTTTCGTCAACGCACTCGACCAGGTCGAACACGAATCGCTCGCCGCGGTGGTCGTCAACGACGCGATGCGAACGCCGGCATCGCCGCAGGTGATCCAGGGCCTCGATGCCGACCTGCGCGAGAAGTTGGTCGGCGTCGCGCCGCAGGCTTCCCCGACCGAGGCCAACCCGTACGAGCCATCGGGCTTCTTCGCGGTGAACGCGTTCGACTGCGTCAACCTGATCGCCCTGTCGGCGCTGCGGATCGACTCGGACGCTCCCCGCGACATCGCCGGCCAGATGGCCTCGGCGAGCGCCGGCGGCGCCAAGTGCGGGACCTTCGAGGACTGCGCAGCCGTCTTCGCCAACGGTTTCGACTTCGACTACGACGGACCCTCCGGCGTCACCGAGTTGATGGTTCGCCAGGGCGATCCCAAGCGCGGCCTGTTCCAGATCTTCTCGTTCGACGAGACCGGCCGCGACGTGTCGGACAGTTCGTTCATCGTCGAGATCTGACGGCTTCTGTCAGCTCACTCGGGTTGGATGATGTTCTCGATCGAGTCGAGGTAGCCGACGTAGAACGTGCCGAACTCGCCGTAGAGGGCGGATCCCTTGTCGAAGCGCATCGTGTACACCACGTTCTTGACGACCTCGGCGTTGCGGGCGAACAGTGTTACGCCCCACTCGTAGTCGTCGAGGCCGGTCGAGCCGGTGACGAGCTGCACGACCTGGCCGGCGAATGTGCGGCCGCTCTTGCCGTGTTCGAGCATCATCTCGTTGCGCTCGTCGAACGGGGTCGCGAACCAGTTGGCGTGGCCCTCGCGGCGCTTGCTCATCGGATAGAAGCAGAACGTGTCGAGGCCGTCGGGCGGGAGCTGCGGATACAGCCGTGCCTGCAGCATTTTCTCGGGCATGCCCTTCGCGTACTCGCTGACCTCGGTGATCGACACATAACTGTCGATCACGTCGAGGCCGGCGCGCTGGAGCGCTGTCTGCAGCGTTCGTTGGGTCGACCAGTCGGGTCCCAGGACCATCACCGCGAGATCGGACTTGTGGCCGAGCGTCGCCGCCGTGAGCACCTGGTGATCGGCGGCTTCTGCAGCCTTGATCGCGGCAAGCACCGCCCCGCGATCGACGTCGGCGGTAACCGAGCAGAAGAGGTGCACGACGCTGAGGCCGGTTTCCATGCGCATGGCTTCAGGTTACGAGTCGCTCGGGCGAGTACACGTTGAAGCCGGTGGGACGCACGAACCCGGCGAACAGCATGTTCGCCCGCCTGGCCGCATCGACGGCGAGCGTGGTCGGCGCGCTCACCGCGAGCAGCGTCGAGAATCCCGCCGACCAGGCCTTCTGCACCATCTCGATACTCGCCCGCCCGCTGACGAACAGACCGAGTCCGGTCGCGGGAAGGTCGTGCTCGGGCGTCAGCAGCATCGCCCCGATCACCTTGTCGACGGCGTTGTGGCGACCGACGTCCTCGCGCACGAGGAGGATGTGCCCGCCGGGATCGAACGCTGCTGCGGCGTGGACCGCTCCGGTCGAGTCGAACAACTGCTGGCGTTCGCCGACACCACCGGGGATCTCGGCGAGCACGTCGAGGTCGAACGGCAACGGCGGTTCGGGAAGCGGTTGGAGCTGTTCGGTGAGCGCGTCGAGATGTTCGCTCCCGCACAGCCCGCAGCTCGATGCGACGTTGCCGAGGCGCGGCGTCGGCACGGGTGCCAACCCTCCCGTCTCGACCGTCACGACGTTGAACTCGCTGTCGACCGCGCTCCGGCCGGCGCAGTAGCGCACGCCGACGATCGACGCCCCGCCGAGCATGCCATCGGTGAAGCAGAAGCCGGCGGCGAGTTCGTAGTCGTTTCCGGGCGTGCGCATGGTCGTCGCGACGAGCGCGCCGTCGAGTTGGATCGACAGCGGCTCCTCGACGATGAGGTCATCGGGCGATCGGCGAGCGGTCCGTTCCGCGCCGACGCCGTCGACGCGCGTGACGATCCTGCGTTCTGATCGACTGCGGGCCATGCCCGCACGCTATTGCCCCGGAGTCGTCGCCGACTCAGAAGTCCATGTCACCGCCGGGCATCGGCATCGCGTTGTCCTCGGGCTTGTCGACGATGACAGCCTCGGTCGTGAGGAAGAGCGCGGCGATCGATGCGGCGTTCTGGAGGGCCGAGCGGGTGACCTTGGCGGCGTCGATGACGCCCCGCTTCACGAGGTCCTCGTACTCGCCGGTCGCGGCGTTGAGGCCCTCGTTGCCCGAGAGCGACTGCACCTTGTTGACGACGACGCCACCGTCGAGACCGGCGTTCTCGGCGATCTGGCGGATCGGTGCGGCGAGTGCCGCACCCACGATGCGGGCCCCGGTGGCTTCGTCGTCGGGGAGCGTCGCGGCGACCGACTCGACCGCGGCCTGCGCACGCACGAGCGTGACGCCGCCACCGGCGACGACACCTTCCTCGATCGCTGCCTTGGTGGTGGACACCGCGTCTTCGATGCGGTGCTTCTTCTCCTTGAGTTCCACCTCGGTGGCGGCGCCGACCTTCAGTACGGCGACACCGCCGGTGAGCTTGGCGAGACGCTCCTGGAGCTTCTCGCGGTCGTAGTCGGAGTCGGTATTGTCGATCTCGGCCTTGATCTGATTGATTCGGCCGGCGATGTCGTCGGCGTCGCCCGCACCCTCGACGACCGTCGTCTCGTCCTTCGTGATGAGGACGCGCTTGGCGCTGCCGAGCAGGTCGAGGGTGACGTTCTCGAGCTTCAGCCCGACCTCCTCGCTGATGACCTGGCCACCGGTGAGCGTGGCCATGTCCTGCAGCGTCGCCTTGCGGCGGTCGCCGAAGCCCGGTGCCTTCACCGCGGCGGCCTGCAGCGTGCCGCGGATCTTGTTGACCACGAGGGTCGCGAGCGCCTCACCGTCGACGTCCTCGGCGATGATGACCAGCGGTCGCCCGCCCTGCATGACCTTCTCGAGCACGGGCACGAGGTCGCGGATCGAGGAGATCTTCGACGACACGAACAGCAGATACGGGTCGTCGAACGAGACCTCCATGCGCTCTGAGTCGGTGACCATGTACGGCGACAGGTAGCCCTTGTCGAAGCGCATTCCCTCGACGAGGTCCATCTCGATCCCGAACGTCTGGCCCTCCTCGACCGTGATCACGCCGTCCTTGCCGACCTTGTCGATCGCCGCGGAGATGCTCTCGCCGATCTCGTCGTCGGCCGCGGAGATCGCCGCGACCTGGGCGATCTGCTCCTTGGAGTCGACCTCGATCGAACTGGCCTCGATCGACTCGACCGCGGCCTCGACCCCGGCCTCGATGCCGCGCTTGAGGCTCATCGGGTTGGCGCCGGCGGTGACGTTGCGGATCCCTTCGTGGACCATCGCCCAGGCGAGCACCGTGGCGGTGGTGGTGCCGTCGCCGGCGACATCGTCGGTCTTCTTGGCGACCTCTTTGACCAGCTCGGCGCCGATGCGCTCGTACGGATCGGCGAGATCGATCTCCTTGGCGATCGAGACACCGTCGTTGGTGATCGTCGGTGCACCCCACTTCTTGTCGAGCACGACGTTGCGGCCCTTCGGTCCGAGCGTGATCCGGACGGCATCTGCGAGTTGATTCATTCCGGACTCGAGTGCGCGCCGCGCCTCGTTGTCATATGCGATCAGTTTCACCATGGTCTGTCCTCCGTTGGACGGTCTCGGCGTACGGTTATTGGCACTCTACGGCCGAGACTGCCAGCGGGACAACCAGTGAGGGCGAAGCTGGTCAATCGCTCGGATCGCGCGATGCGCTCACCCCGTGGCGACCAGCGCCCTCGTCGAACCGCTTCGCTCCCTCGCGCGTCTCACCGCTGCGGATCGTCTCGAGGCCGAGCGCGGTCTCGCGAGCCAGTGCCTCGCCCAGTTCGAGATCCCACTGGTCGTACGACGAGCGTCGATCAGACCGCAGGCAGCGCTGGGGAAGCGCCGCGAGCTCGTCCGCCAGCGCGATCGCCGCCTCGAGCGCCCGGCCCGGATCGACTACCCGGTTGGCGAGACCGATCCGCTCGGCTTCGACACCGTCGACGCCTCGTCCGGTCAGGATCAGGTCGGACGCCCGGGAATGGCCGATCAGCCTGGGCAGCCGCAGCGTGCCGCCGTCGATCAGCGGGACACCCCACCGGCGGCAGTACACGCCGAACACCGCATCAGACGCGGCGACTCGCAGGTCGCACCAGCACGCGAGTTCGAGGCCGCCCGCGACCGCGTACCCCTCGACGGCGGCGATCACCGGCTTGTCGAGCAGCAGCCGGGTCGGCCCCATCGGGCCGAGACCACCGACCATCTCGTCCGCCGGCGGATCGAGCACCACATTGCCCCCACCCGACGAGATCGCGTGGAGGTCGGCGCCCGCGCAGAACGTCTGGGCGGAGCCCGTGATGACGGCGACCGACAACGTGTCGTCGGCGTCGAACTCGAGGAACGTCTCGTAGAGCACCTGCGCCGTCGCCCGGTCGACCGCGTTGCGCACGTCGGGCCGGTCGATCGTGACGATCCGGACCGCGCCCAGATCCTCGACGAGAACGCTCATCCCCCGACGCTGTTCACGGCAGGATCAGCCGCCGGCGACGGCCGGGATGATCGACACGGTCACCCCGTCGGACACCGATGTCGAGAGCCCGTCGAGGTAACGGACGTCGTCGTCGTCGACGAACACGTTGACGAACTTGCGCAGATCACCCGTCTCGTCGAGCAGGCGATCGCCCATTCCCGGATGCACCGAGTCGAGAGCGGTGATGACCTCGGACAGCGTGCCCGGATCGAGCGAGACCTGGCGATCGCCCCCGGTGAGCGGACGCATGGTGGTCGGGATGCGGATCGTGACAGCCATCCCTAAACCCTACCGGCCGGGTCGGGAATGGCGGCAGGCGCCCGGGAATCGGAGCACTACTCTGCGACCGTGCCGATCCGACGCGTCGTCGCCGCACCCGACAAGTTCAAGGGTTCGCTGTCGGCACGTGAGGTCGCCGAGGCGATCGGCCACGCGTGCTGGGAACTCGGCATCGAGTGCGCGGAGGTGCCGATGGCCGACGGCGGCGACGGGCTGCTCGACGTGCTCGGGGGTGCGAACCGCACGTCGACGGTGACCGGTCCACTCGGCGACCCGGTCGTCGCGCCGTGGCGAATGTCCGGGGATACCGCGGTGATCGAGATGGCGAGAGCCAGTGGCCTCGCCCTCCTCGGCGGTGCCGAGCACAACGATCCGATGGCGGCCACCACCACCGGAACGGGCGAGTTGATCGACCACGCGCTCGACGCGGGAGCGCGCCGGATCGTCGTCGGACTGGGCGGCTCGGCCACCACCGACGGAGGATTCGGAGCGATCCGCTCGATCAACGCCATCGCTCGCCTTCGCAACGTCGAGTTGCTCGCGGCGTGCGACGTCACCACGAAATTCCGCGATGCGGCCGCCGTGTACGCACCCCAGAAGGGTGCGACGCCGGCGCAGGTGAAGATGCTCGGCGGCCGTCTCGATCGGCTCACACAGATGTTCCTCGACGACTTCGACACCGATGTCACCGAGGTCGACGGTGGCGGTGCCGCGGGCGGTCTCGGGGGTGCACTCGCCGCGCTCGGGGCGACGCTGCTCCCCGGCTTCGAACTCGTCGCCGACGAACTCGACCTGTACGACCACCTCGGTGACGCCGACGTCGTCGTCACCGGCGAGGGCAGGCTCGACGACACCAGCTTCCGCGGCAAGGTGGTCGGAGGTGTCCACGCGATCGCCCGGGAGGCCGGGGTGGCGACGGCCGCGATCGTCGGATCGATCGACGACCGATTCGATCTCCGCGCCCATCCCGACCTCACCGTCATCTCGCTCGTCGCGGAATTCGGTGAGGTGATGGCTTTCGGCGAACCGAAACGATCGGTCGAACGAGCCGCCCGATCCCTCCTCGCCCCGCCCTGACCGAAACTTGTACGCAGGTTCCCGCTCACCGGGAAGATCGGTACACGTTTCCGGCAATCGACGACAGACCATCCGAAATGTGTGCGCAGGTTCCCGCTCACCGGGAAGATCGGTACAAGTTTCGGGGGGCGGGTGTCAGCCGGTGGTGGTTGCGGTGGTGGTGGTCGCGCCGTCGGAGGGGTCGGGGGACGTTCCGGTGGAGGCGGTGTTGGCCTCGGGGTTTAGCTCTTCGAGGGTCTTGTCGGCCTCGTTGTTGCCGAGCATCAGCAGCACGCTGCCGTCGCCCATCGTTCCGTCGGCGGTCGGTGGCGGGGTCGGGACCGCTTCGACGACGACTCCTCCCAGAACGACACCCACCGACTCGGCGACGGCCTGGGCGGCGGCGACCGAGGTGTCGTAGTACACGATGCTGTCCTCGAGCGTCTCGGTTGCGTTGACCGACTCACCCATCGTGAAGCCGACGACCTCGAGGGTCTTGGCCATCCGGCCTGCGGAGCCACCGACCGTATTGGCGTTCGCGACGACGACGGTCGCACCCTCGGTCACGGGCGTGAAGATGGTCGTGGTCGGCACCACAGTCGTGGTGCCGAGCGGGTCGACGGTGGTGGTAGGCGCATCGACGGCGGCACCCGAACCCGAGTCGGCCGCACTTCCACCGGCATCGTTGTCGTCGGTGATGTTGCGCAGGATGAGGAAGCCGGCGACGACCGCCAGGACCGCCAGCACGATCGACAGCGTCGACCCGACCGGGGAGCCGCCGACGCCCTGCCGCGGACTGCGCCGCGTGCCCTGACCTCCGGTGGGATCTTCGTTGCTCATGCGTGTTGTCCCTCTCCTGCGCCGGCCGACACGACGCCGTCCTGACGAGCTTTACGGGCCCGCAGACGCAGCCGCTTCAGACGACGGACCACGAGCGGGTCGTGATCGATCGCGGCCGGGTCGTCGAGCACCCTTGTCAACTCTGCATGATATTCCTCCGGCGAGCATTGGAAGCGCGCGCGGATCACCAGATCGCGAGGATCGTCGTCGTTCCACCACGATCGCTCGAAGTCGAGCATGGCGGCATGACGTTCGCTCAGCATCGCTCCAGCCTGGCCTGCACGGACCGGGGATTACAAGCACCCTCCGGATTGGCCGTGGCGGGATAGCTTCATCGAGCGTGATGGAACGACCGTTCATGATCGGTGTCGCGGGCGGTAGCAGCTCCGGCAAGACCACGATCGTCGAGCGCCTCGTCGAGTTGATCGGCGACGAACACCTGTCGAGGATCGAACTCGACTCGTACTATCTCGACGCCGGCGACGACTCGCTCGAAGAGCGGATGAAGGTTAACTACGACCACCCCGACGCCTTCGACTGGCCGCTGCTCAACGATCACATCGCGGCGCTGGCGAACGGCGCGTCCGTTCCGGTGCCGATCTACGACTACGCGATCTACAACCGCACCGGCGAGACCCGCATGGTCGCGCCGGCCAAGATCGTCGTGGTCGACGGCATCCTCGTCCTGTGGGATCGGGCCCTGCGCGAGCGGTTCGACCTCAAGATCTTCGTCGACACCGCGGCCGACATCCGGCTGATCAGGCGCCTGCGGCGTGACGTCGCCGAACGCGGTCGTACACCCGACAGCGTTATCGAGCAGTACCTCGCCACCGTGCGGCCCGCCCACGAGCGGTTCGTCGAGCCGAGCAAGCGACATGCCGACGTGATCATCCCCGAGGGCGGCCTCAACCGGCCGGCGCTCGAAATGCTGCTCGCCCGCATCCGCGAACTCGTCTGAGGCGCGAGGCCGGGCCCGGGACGGGTCAGACGACCTCGACCCCCGCCTTCCACACGCGCTCGATACGCGTGATCGAATCTGGTTCGGTGATCGGATCGCCACCCACGACGACCATGTCGGCATCGGCACCGGGCACGAGACGACCCTTGCCCGACGCCCGGATCGCGTCGGCTCCACGGCTCGTCATCGCCCGCAACGCCTCGACCGGTGTCATCCCGGCCACGAGCAGAGGCTCCATCGCGTGGGGCATCACGTCATGTGGCTTCCAGACGTTGATACCGGCATCGGAGCCGACCACGACCGCTCCCCCGCGTCGGTGGATCTGCCCGATCGCCTCGCGGATCCGCTTGCTCGCCTCGACCCATACGGGCGGATACTGCGCGCCCGGCAGCCGGCCGAGCGTGGCGGACATCGCCGTGCGGGAGGCCGCGAGATCGTCGAGCAGTTCGTCCGGCGCCGCGGACACCATCGACTCGGTCATGAACGAACAGTGCTCGATCGTGTCGACACCGACGTCGACGGCGATCCGGATTCCCTCGACACCGTGGGCGTGAGCCGCCACCGGCAACCCGGAGCGATGCGCCTCGTCGACGACGAGCCGCACCTCGTCCTCGCTGAACTGTGCCTTCCACAGCGGGAAGGTCGGTGTCATCGCTCCACCGGTGACCATCACCTTGATCACGTCGCAGCCGCGCTCGACGCGCTCGCGCACCGCGGCGAGCAACTCGTCGGCGCCGTTGCACTCGCCGCCGAGATACCAGCAGTGACCGAGCGGTGGTGTGATCGGTGGTCCGGCGGCCAGAATGGTCGGGAGGTCGGAATCATCGCGCAGGCCGAGCGTGACGAACGACCGGTCGCCGAGGTCGCGCAGTGTGGTGACCCCGCCTCGAAGTGCCGTTCGCGCGGCGGCGCGCGCCCGAACCGTCAGCGCGATGTCGTCGACCCGGGAGACCTGCTCGTCGAGGGTGCCGACACCGTCGAAGCAGAGATGCTGATGGCAGTCGACGAAGCCCGGCAGCAGCGTCGAGCCGGCGAGATCGACGACCTCGCCCCGCTCGCGGATCGACTCCGGGATGGCCTCACCGACCGCGACGACCGAGTCGCCGTCGATCAGGATGGTCGGCCTCTCGGCGAAGCGCTCGCCGTCGAACACAGCACCCGCTGTGATCCCCCACATCTCAGGGACCGTAGTGGGCGATCAATCGAGGTCGTCGATCAGCGAGCGGAGCGTTGCGGTCGCACGCTGCGCTATCTCCGCCCGCGGCGTGCGCCGGCCGGCACCGGCCACGGCGGGGGAGCCCGCTCGATCCCATCGTGCGTTCGGGGTCAGCGGAGCTGACCGGCCACCTCGGCGGTGAACCGGTGCAGGCTCTCGAACCGTTCCTCGGTAGTTCGCCCGAGCGTGAAGTCGGGAACGATGAACTCGTCGAAGCCGGCCTCGGCGTAGCGTCCGAGCTGCTCGACGATGTGATCGATCGGCCCGGCGATCGAACGGTCGGCCATCTCACCCGCCAGCACCCCGTCGACCATGTCCTGATCTTCGGTCATGAAGACGAGCGCCTGCACCGAGCGCCACTTCGACGACGGGTCGACATCGACCGCGCTGCACGCCTGGGAGAACTGCTCCAGGTTGGCGATCGCCAATTCGGGGGCACCCCACGTGTTCCACTCTTCGGCGTGGCGGGCGGTGATGCGCAACATGCGCGGGCTCGAGGTGCCGACGAGGATCGGGAGCGGCGACTGGACGGGCTTGGGGTCGCAGGGTGCATCGGTGAACGTGTAGTGCACTCCGTTGAACGACGTCCGCTCGTTCGCCAGCAGCGAGCGGACGATCTGGATCGCCTCTTCGAACCGGCCGACCCGCGGCCCGGGCGGCTCGAGTTCGATCCCGTAGGCGCGGTGCTCGTTGATCTGCCACCCGGCGCCGAGCCCGAGGACGAGACGCCCGTCGGAGAGGTGATCGATCGTCGCGGCGCGGTTGGCGAGGAGCGCTGGATGGTGAACCGACGTCGGCGAGACGAGCGACCCGAGACGCACACGGCTCGTGGCGACCGCGAGCGCGGCGAGCACCGCCCAGCATTCGAACACGTCACCGGACGCGACGTCGTCTCCCCCGGTGTTGGGCATGTAGTGGTCGGCGTACCAGATCCCGTGCCAACCCTCGTCGTCGGCGAGCCTCCCGAGGTCGATCACCTCGGTCATCGAACGCGCCGGGTTGGGCCAGATCGAGAACTTCACGGATCCCTCATTTCGATTCGTCGCCGAGGTCGGGCTCGACGATCGAGTTGACGACGTACACGTCGCAGTTCGCGTGGCGGGCGACCTGCGAGGCGACCGAACCCAGGACTCGACTGGCCGAATGCAGCCGCCGGTTGCCGACCACGATCATGCGGGCGTCGAGGCGATCGGCCTCGTCGCACAGCACCGTTGCCGGGTCGCCGATCTGGACCGATGTTGTGATCGCATCGACGGGCAGCGCGACAGTAAGACTCTGGAGGAGCTGTTCACCGGCACCGAGCGTGTCGATGTACCAGCTCTCGCCGCCGCCGCGGCCCGCAGCGCGGGCGCTGTGAACCGTCGTGACCAAGTGCAGACCGACGCCGCAGGTCACCGCGAGTTCTGCCGCCTTGGTCGCCGCGCGGCGAGCGGTCTCGGAGCCGTCGACACCGACCACGATCTCGTTCATCCAATCCCCTCTTC
>CBDUYD010000066.1:0-15352 GCA_965371355.1 uncultured Ilumatobacteraceae bacterium | reverse complement strand
CTCGTAGATCTCCGCGAACCGCTCCCAGCGCATCTTCACGAACGAGTGATGGTTGTTCCAGAACACGCCGCCCCAGCCCGACCGGGGAACGGCTTCGAGAGTGGGCGGCGACGTGATCGCCTGCCAGGTCTCGTAGGGATAGAGGGGCCGCGGCACGAGGGTGAGTTCCTCGACGAAGCCGCCGCGGTCCGGGATTCCCGGTGGGGGAAAATCGTAGATCTCACCGTGGAAGGAGAACGTCTCCTGATCCAGCGCCATGCGGAGAACGGCCATCGCCTCGTCGAACTGCCTGCGGTTGTGCTCGTCGGCGGCGCGCTGATCGGGATTGTCGAAACTTCCGATCTTCGACCCGAGAACCTCGGACTCCCGAGGCACCGTGCCCCGCCCGACCCCCAGGATGCCGCGGCCGCCGGAGATGTTGTGGAGGGTGGCGAAATCCTCGGCGAGCTTGAGGGGATGCCACTGCGGCACGATGTTGAATGCCATCCCGATCCGGATCTTCTCGGTGCGCTCGGCGATGATCGTCCCGAGCAGGATGCCGTTGGGGACCACCTCGTACCCCTCGTACTGGAAGTGATGTTCGGTCAGCCAGAACGAGTCGTAGCCGAGCTGATCCGACAACACCCCCATGTCGATGATCCGTTCGGTCGCCGCCCACATCGCGGCGTTGTCGTAACGGCGGTCCAACGGTGCCGGCGGGCCCGCCCCCACATCGTCCATTTCGACTCCACCGAACAGAAAGGTCCCGACTCGCATACCGTCACCTTAGACAACCGACACGCCCGTCTCGCCGGGTCGTGCCCTACTCTCCTGACGGTGGAACGAGTGCTGGTGATCGACGCCTACCGTCCCGACGACCCCGACCGCATCGCCGTCGACGAAGCGATCGCGACACTCTCGGGAACGGGTAGCGAGGTTACCCGGATCGAGCTCGTCACCGAGGCATTCGCACCCGCGATGAGCGGCGCCGAACGCGAGGCCTATCACGACGATGAGAACATCGTCAGCCAAGAAGTGCGGCGATCGGCCGATCTCGTCGCCCGGGCCGACGCCCTGCTGTTCTGCTATCCGACAACCACCTTCACGATGCCGCAGATTCTCAAGGCATGGCTCGAGCGAGTTCTCCTCCCGGGAGTGGCGTTCGTTTTCGACTCGGCCGGGCGGGTCTCCCCGGGCATGACCCACATCAAACGCATCGGGGTGGTCACCACTCGGCCGCACGGTCGACTGGCGATGGCAAGGGCCCGCGACGGAGGCCGGGCCACCATCCTCCGAGCCCTACGGCTCAGCTGCGCCCGTTCCTGTCGGCGAACCTTCGTGGGAATGCCCACCGGAGCCGTCGACCGCTCTCTGATCGATCGGCGCCTGTCCCGGTGGTGAGGCGGTCGGCGGCCGCTCGCGCGTCGCCATGAACCGTGTCGAGGAACGCCGTCAGCTCGGACCGGTCGACACGATCGAGCTTGTAGAGCGCCGTCCAATGATGGTGGGCACCGGGGGCGCACAGTGGCAGCACGGTGCGCGACATGAGCCGACGCGCGTTCTCGCCCTGGAGGCGATTGACCATCCGTGACGAGCCAAGACTGGTAACCGTCAGCAGTTCCCGAACCGTCCGCAGCGGCGAGGTGTCCGCGGGCTCGGCACCGTCGATCCAGGGGCCGAGACGTTGCTGGACCCAGCCGAGGAGTGGAGCGGGATGTCCCCCCCACCAGACGGGATGGACGAACGCCAACAGGTCGACCCCATCGAGGTCGGCGGGCGCGGGCCCGGCCGATTCGGCCAACCGGTACAGATCCGGTTCACTCCCCGCGGCCCGGATTCCCGCCAGCGCGCGGTCGAGCAACGCCTCGTTGTAGCTGGTTCGCAGCGGATGGCACTGGAGCACGACGACGCGCATCAGCGAAACATAGATCGACCAGACGACCGATCACTACGATTCAGCCGTGTCCGAGTTCCGAGTCCTGTTCACCGCCGCCGACTACGACAACACGGTCGCCTTCTTCACAGACACGATGGGGCTTGCCGTACTGCGTTGCTGGGACGACCACGGGAGGGGAACGATCATCTCGGCCGCGGGCGAAGGACAGATCGAGATCTTCGCCGGCGACGCGACGAGTTCGACCATGAGCGGAGCTGCGTTGGCCTGGCAGGTCGACGACATCGACGAGTGGTGCGACCGGCTGGAGGCCGCCGGTGTCGATTTCGTTTCACCCCCCACCGACCAGCCGTGGGGTCACCGCAACGCCACCCTCACCGGGCCCGAGAACCTCACGGTCACGCTCTTCACGATCACCGGCGACCCGTCGTGATCTCCGGTTCGGTCATGCTCCATACCGATGTACCGGTCGCCACGGCGGTCGAGCTGGCCCGGCAGGCCGAAGCGCTCGGCTACCGGCGGGTCTGGGTCCCCGACGAGGGCCTCGCCACCCGCGACGTGATGGTCACGATGGCGGCGATCGCCACCGCCACAGAATCGATCGAGATCGGCACGGGCATCGTCAACCCCTACAGCCGTCACCCCGCGCTCACCGCGGCCGCGATCGCGACGCTCGACGAGTTGTCAGGGGGGCGCGCCTTCCTCGGTATCGGCGCCGGAGGCAGCCTCACACTCGGTCCGCTGGAAGTGGCACGACCCCGTCCCGTCGTCCATGTCCGCGAGGCTGTCGAGGCCACCCGGGCGTTGTTCTCCGGCGAGGTGGTCGACTACCGGGGTGAGACCCTCTCGCTCTCGGCCGCATCACTCGACTACGGCCGGCCCGACATCGAGATCTGGTTTGCCGGCCGCGGACCGAAGATGCTCCGTCAGGCGGGCGCGATCGTGGACGGAGTGCTTCTCGAGTTCCTCCACAAGCCGTCGCTCGGGACCTTCGTCGACACGGTCCGTCAGGGGGCCGCCACGACGGGCAACAACCCGATCATGTGCTACTCCACGATGGTGATCACGAACCCGGACCGGATCGAGGATGTCCGCCCCCACATGACCTACCGGCTCGTCGACTCGCCGGTGGCGGTGAAAGAGGCCCTCGGCATCACCGACGAGCACACCGCGGCGATCCGCGAGGCGATGACCCACGGCCTCGACGAGGCGGCCAAGCTGATCCCGGACGAGTGGATCGAGCCGTTCGTCATCATGGGTTCGATCGACGAGTGTGCGGCCGAACTGCGCGGGCTCTTCCACCTGCACGGATTCGACGAGTTCATGCTCGTCGTGGCCGACATGAAGGCCGCGGCAACGCTGATGACCGAGGTGGCCGACGTGATGGAGAGGGTCTGACGTGATCGGTGACCGAGCACCACGCTGGGTGGGCGCGCCTCTCGCCCGCCGGGAGGATCCCGCCCTGCTGACCGGCGCGGCCCGCTACATCGCCGACCTCGCCACCGCCGACACGCTACGGGTCGGCTTCGTGCGCAGCACGCTCGCCCACGCCGAGATCGTGTCGATCGACATCACCGAGGCCGCTGCGATGCCCGGCATCGAAGCGGTGTTCACCGCCGCCGACTTCCCGGACCTGCGCCCGCAACCGAGCACCCACCGGCTGGGCACCCGCCCCACGCCGTATCACGCGCTGGCCGACGATCGGGTCCGCCATGTCGGCGAGGCGGTGGCGGTGATCGTCGGCACCACCGAGGCCGTGGTGGTCGACGCCGTCAACGCCGTGATCGTCGACTATCGCGAACTCGACGTGGTGATGGACGTCCTGGCGGCGCTCGACGACGAGTCGCCACGGATCCACGAGGGCTGGCCCGACAACATCGCCGGCGCCTTCGACGTCGAAATGGGCGATGTCGACGCGGCGATCGCGTCCGCCGACGTGGTCGTGCGCGCCCGATTGTCGATCGGACGCCAGACCGGCGCGTCGATCGAGCCGCGGGGTGTGCTCGGCGAGTGGGATTCCAGCCGCGGCCGGTTGGAGTTGTGGACCTCCACCCAAAGTCCCAACATCGTGCGCGACTTCGTCGCCGACATCACCGGACTTCCCGAGCACAAGGTGCAGGTGCGAGTGCCGACCGTGGGCGGCGGGTTCGGCACGAAGTTCCACTACTACTGCGAGGAGTCGATGGTCGCGCTACTCGCCCCGATGTTCGATCGACCGCTGCTATGGCTCGAGGGACGGTCGGAATCGTTCGTCGCCTCGGTGCACGCCCGCCAGCAGACCATCGACGCGACCATCGCAGGCAACCGCGACGGCACCATCGTCGGGATCGCGGCCGAACTGTTCGCCGACATGGGCGCCTACATGCACATGGTCAGCTACGGCCCGGCCTGGCTCACCTCGGTGATGATGACCAATGCCTACGTCATCCCCAACGCCCGGGCCCGACTGAAAGCGATCGTCACCAACAAGGTTCCGTCAGGCTCCTACCGCGGCTGGGGCCAACCCCAGGCCAACTTCGTCGTCGAACGCATGGTCGATCTCCTCGCGACGGAGTTGCGGCTGGACCGGGCCGAGATCCGGCGCAGGAACTTCGTCCCACCCGACCAATTCCCCTACACGAGCCTCTTCCACACCTTCGACAGCGGGCGCTACGCCGAGTGCCTCGATCGCGGCCTCGAGTTGGGTCGCCACGACGAATGGCTCACCTACCGGGCAGACGCCCGCGACCAGGGCCGCCAGGTGGGCATCGGGCTCTCGTTCTATGTCGAGAACACCGCGCTCGGGCCCTCTTGCAAGATGAACCAGGGCGGCCTCGAACAGGGCGGCTACGACATCTCCAACATCCGCATGGAGCCCGGCGGAGAGATCACGATCTTCACCGGGCTGTGCGAGATGGGGCAGGGATTCACCAATGGTCTGGCGCAGCTGTGCGCCGACGCGGTCGGTGTCCACCCGGATCAGATCGAGGTGATCACCGGCGACACCGACGCCTGCCCCTACACCGGCCACGGCACGGGGGCTAGCCGATCGGCGGCGATCGGCGGCGCCGCGGTGCTCAAGGCGTCGGCCGCGCTGCGGGAGAAGATCGAGACGATCGCCGCCCACATGCTGGAAGCGGCACCCGGGGATCTCGTGATCGAGGACGGCACGATCTCGGTGATCGGCTCACCCGACCGTTCGATCACAATGTCCGACATCGGCCGCGCCGCCTACCTGCGGGCCATCGATCTGCCGCCCGGGATGGCACCGGGCCTGGAGGTCATCGAGGTCTACGATCCGCCCGATCAGGCATGGCCCTACGGGCTCAATCATGTGGTCGTGGAGGTCGACGTCGACACCGGGGCGGTCACACTGCTCGACTACGCGGTCATGCACGATTGCGGCACGATTCTCAACCCCATGATCGTCGACGGACAGATCCACGGTGGGGTCGCGCAGGGAGTCGCCGCCGCACTCCACGAGGAGATCGTCTACAACGACGACGGCCAGATCATGACGACGACGTTCATGGACTACCTCATCCCGTCCGCGGTCGAGGTGCCCAACTTCCGTCTCGGCCACATGACCACCCCGTCTCCCATCATCCCCGGCGGGATGAAGGGCACCGGAGAAGCAGGCATCATCGGGCCGCCGGCCGCCATCGTGGCGGCGATCGAAGACGCGCTCGGACCCGCGGGGCCGACCTTTACGTCGATGCCGGTCAGCCCGCAGATGATCTTCGAGGCACGGCGAGCGCGGGACGACGATCGAGGCCGGCGATGAACGATCAGATGCCGACATCGAAGCGGTTCACCGACCGGGTCGCCGTCATCACTGGTTCGGCCACCGGAATCGGCGAAGCGATCGCCCATCGCCTCGCCGCAGAGGGCGCCCGGGTGGCCTGCCTCGACTACAACACGGCCGAGAACCAGGCCACCGCCGCCGAGGTCACCGCCCAGGGGGGTAGAGCCGTCGCACTCGAGTGCGACGTGCGCTCACAAGAGTCCCAACGCGACGCGTTCGCCGCAGTCGTGGAGCAATGGGGACGGATCGACGTTCTCGTCGCCTGCGCCGGCATTTTCGTCGGGTCTGCCCTTACCGACATTCCCCTCGAACGCTGGCGCGACATCGAGGCGACCAACCTCACCGGCGTGTTGATCTCGAACCAGCTGGCCGCCCCCCACCTGATCGCTCGTGGTGCTGGTTCGATCATCAACATCGCCTCGATGGCGGCGAAGACCAGCTGGCCGAACTCCGCCGAGTACTCCGCCACCAAGAGTGGCGTCATCGGCATCACCCGGTCTGTGGCGATGGAGCTCGGCCCCCACGGCATCACCGTCAACGCGGTGTGTCCGGGCAACACCCTCACCGCGATGGTGCACACCGTGGCCGGTGAGGTCGGTGCGACACTCGGCATGACCGCCGACGAATGGCTCGCCATGCGGGCCGACGACACCGCCCTCGAGCGTCTGGCCGAGCCCTGGGAGATCGCCGGCGTGGTGGCCTTTCTCGCGTCCGACGACGCCCGGTATCTCACCGGCCAGTCCATCGAGGTCGACGGTGGGCTGATCCTCAGCTGACTCGGGCCGGTGACTCGGGCCGGTGCACCACGACCAGCGCTCGTCCCGCCGCCGGTAGCGTTGGGCCATGACGACCCTCGTGTTCGAACCGGTGCAGCGATCGCAGCGCCAGATCGTGCTGCGGTACCGGGTCGGCGAGATGCACTTCAGCACCTCGTACTGGTACGACACGGTCGATTTTCACCAGCTCGACGAGCGCTATGGGCCCGCCTTCATGCGAGTCGTCGACTTCCACATCCTCGCCTTCGAGGCCAACAAGGCGGCCAGCCTGGCGCCCGACGCGATCGACTTCGGGCCGTATGCCGACCTCGTCACCGACGATTTCTGGAACCTCTGGGAGACGATCTTCCACAACGTGTGGGCTGTGTGGCGCTTCGAGAACGACCTGCCCGACTACCGCCTCCCCCGCCCCGACCTGCCGGTGAGCGGCACGGGCGCGGGCCCGGTCACGGTCGTTCCGGGTCGCACCGAGACGCTCATGTTGTGCGGTGGTGGCAAGGACAGCCTCGTCGGCATGAGCCTGCTCGAACGCGGCGGCGTCGACTACGACGCGTTCGTCTACTCGCACTCGACCTACGGGCGCGGCAGCCACCAGCACGATCTCATCGACGGCCTGCTCCGCCACTGCGCCCACGGCCGGCTCCATCGAGGGTGGGTCATCGACGACGCCATCGACTCGCCCGCCGCCCTGGTCCATCCCGAGTTCGGCATCGAGCGGATGATCGCCGCCGAGACGGTCAGCTCCTACTGGACAGCGCTCCCCGTAGCCCTGCAACACGGCTACACCCAGGTGGCGCTCGGGATCACCAAGAGCACCGACGAACACAACCTCACCTGGGACCGCACCGGTGAGGACGTCAACTACCTGTGGGGGATGAGCAGCCGCGCCGAGGAGCTGCTCCACGACTACATCCGGACCAAACTGGTGAGCAACGTGGCGACGTTCCACATCCTGCGGCCGATGTACGACATCACCGTGTTCACGCTCCTCAACGACCGCCTCGAGGCCGTCCCCGACACGCACTCGTGCGCCCAGATCAAGCCCTGGTGCTGTCGCTGCGCCAAGTGCATCTACGTGTGGATGAACTACGTCGCCTGGCTGCCCGAGTCGGTGGTTGCCGACACCTTCAGCGCAAACCTGTTCGACCTGCCCGAGAACCGCACGATTCTGCTCAAGATGCTGGGCCTCGAGAGCTACAAGCCGACCGACTGCGTGGGCACGGTGAGCGAAGCCCGGCTGGCGTTCCTGCTGTGCCGGCGCAAGGGCGTCGGCGGCGTCATCGCGGACGACATCGACCTCGCGCCCCTCGAGGCCGAGGCCGCGAGCACCCTCGCGAAGTACGGAACACCCGGCCGACCCGGCCGCGTCTTCCCCGACATCCTCGCCGAGGCGATCACCCCACAACTCGCCCACGCCGCCTCACGATCGCTACTCCTTGCCGAACCCGCGCTCATCGCCGATGCGGCGCGTCCGGAGCCGGCCCGATGACCCTCGAGTTCACACCCGGTCCGGAGACGGCGGCCGCCCTCGACGCCGACGATCCGCTGGCCGGGTTCCGGGCCGAGTTCCGGATCCCACCGGCCGACGACGGCACGCCACAGATCTATCTCGTCGGCAACTCGCTCGGAGCCGCACCGGCGCGGACCGCCGGGTACGTGGCGAGCGAGCTCGAACGCTGGGGCGAGCTCGGCATTGCCGGCCACTTCACGGGAGCGACCGCATGGGAGCCCTATCACGAGCTCCTCACCGGACAGATCGCACACCTCGTCGGTGCCGAGCCCGACGAAGTCGTGGTGATGAACTCGCTGACCGTCAACCTGCACCTGCTGATGATCAGCTTCTACGAGCCGACGCCGCAACGGCACAAGATCTTGATCGAGGAGCACGCGTTCCCATCGGACCACTTCGCCGTCGAGTCCCAGATCCGTCAGCGGGGATTCGAGCCCGAGACATCGCTCGTCACGATCGGCCCCCGACCCGGCGCCGAAGTCCTCGATCCCGACGACATCCTGGCAGCGATCGCCACCCACGGCGACGAACTCGCCCTCGTACTCCTCCCCGGCGTGCAGTACTTCACCGGCCAGGTGCTGCCGATGGCATCGATCACCCGCGCCGGGCACGCCGTGGGCGCGCGGGTCGGCTTCGACCTGGCGCACGCGGCGGGCAACGTCGTCGTCGAACTCCACGACTGGGACGTGGATTTCGCGATGTGGTGCAGCTACAAGTACCTCAACGGCGGGCCGGGTGCCGTGGGCGGCGCGTTCGTCCATCAGCGCCACGTCGCCGATCCGACCCTCCCGAAGCTGCTCGGCTGGTGGGGCACCCGCAAGTCGACGCGATTCGAGATGTCCACCGACTTCGAGGCGATTCCGACGGTCGAGTCATGGCAGCTGAGCAACGCACCGATCCTGTCGATGGCCGCCCTTCGCGCTTCGCTCGATCTGATCGACGAAGCGGGAGGGATAACGGCGCTGCGGGCGAAGTCCGAGCGCCAGATCGAGTACCTCGACTTCCTCCTCGACCGTGTCCTCCGCGGCAGGATCGAGAACCTCACACCGCACGAGATGCATGCCCGCGGCTGCCAGTTCGCGCTGCGGGTGACCCGTCCCGAATTCACCGGCCGCGCGATCTACGAACAACTCGAGGCTGCCGGTGTGGCCTGCGACTGGCGCCACCCCGACGTGATCCGGGCTGCGCCGGTTCCGCTCTACAACTCGTTTGGCGACATCCACCGCTTCGTCGGGATCCTCGACCGGCTGCTCGACCGAGCCGAGACGCGATGAGCGCCGGCGACGGGCGCGGCCCGGTCACCGTGGTCGGCGCAGGACCCTGCGGCTCGCTGCTCTCCACCTATCTCGCGCGCGCCGGCAACGACGTCGTGTTGTACGAGAGCCGACCCGACATCCGGCGGGTCGACATCTCGGCGGGCCGCTCGATCAACCTCGCCCTGGCCACGCGGGGAATCGTGCCGTTGGTCGACATCGGGGTGATAAAGCGGGTCGATGCGATCACCATCCCGATGAAGGGCCGGATGATCCACGCCGAGGGTTCGACCGAGGTCACGCTGCAGCCCTACGGCACACATCCACACGAGGTCATCCACTCGATCTCGAGAGGCGATCTCAACGCGATCCTGCTCGACGCGGCCGAGGCCACCGGCAGGGTACGGATCGAGTTCGGGCAGCGCCTGGAGCGGGTCGACTTCGACCGGTCGACGCTCACGTTCAGCGGTCCCGACGGAGACACCCACGACGAGTCGTTCGGCGTCGTCTTCGGCACCGACGGCGCCGGTTCGGTGGTTCGACAGGCGATTCTCGAGATGGGCGGCGCGGAGGACATCGACGAGCTCGGCCACGGCTACAAGGAGCTGACCCTCCCCCCCGCCGAGGACGGCGGTTTTCTCCTCGATCCCCACGCGCTGCACATCTGGCCCCGCGGCGAGTTCATGCTCATCGCGCTGGCCAACCCGGGGGGTGACTTCACCGTCACGCTCTTCGCTCCCAACGAGGGGCCCGGCGGATTCGGCGAACTCACATCGGGCGCCGACGTGCGCTCTTTCTTCACACACGAGTTCCCCGACTTCACCGCGATGATGCCCGATCTCGAGAAGCGGTTCCTCGACAACCCGACCGGCCGCCTGGCCACGCTGCGCACCACGGGATGGAGCCACCGCGACCGAGCGGTGGTGCTCGGCGACGCGGCCCACGCCATCGTGCCGTTCCACGGACAGGGAATGAACCTGGCGATGGAGTCGGCCCGCGCGCTGGCTCGCCACCTCGACGACCGACCCGACGATCTGGCGGCCGCCTTCACCGCGTTCGAGCGCGAGCGCAAGCCGAACTCCGATGCGATCGCAGACATGGCGCTCGACAACTATCTGGAGATGCGCTCCGGTGTCGTCGACCCCGGCTACGTGATCAGAAGGGAGTTGGCGCTCGAACTCGAACGGCGGCACCCCGACCGATGGAGCCCCCGCTACAACATGGTCATGTTCTCCACCATGCCGTATTCCGAGGTGCGGGCCCGCGCTGCCCGGCAGGCCGGCATTCTCGCGGAACTCACCCGCGACGCCACCTCGCTCGCAGAGGTCGACTACGACCTCGCCGCGTCGCTGATCGCCGAACTCGAGCCGCTCCCCGACCTCGATCCGATGGCCCGCCCCGACGCCCTCTCCGTCACCTGAAGCTGGAGACCCATGACATCCGACCCCACGACCGACCCGACGGCCCAACCCCACGGGCTCACCTACGGCACATACCTGAAGATCGATGAGCTGCTCGGGCTTCAGCAGTGCCTGTCACGCGACGCCGAGACCGGCGAGCCCGAACACGACGAGACCCTCTTCATCATCATTCATCAGGTCTACGAACTGTGGTTCAAGCAGGTACTGCACGAACTCGACGCGTTCGCCCGCTCGCTCGACGATGACGCGCCCGCCCAGGGTGGCCGCCGTCTCAACCGGGTCCTCAAGATCCTCAAGACGTTGGTTGCCCAGCTCGACGTCTTGGAGACGATGACGCCGCTCGAGTTCTCCTCGTTCCGTTCCTTCCTCGCCAACTCGAGCGGCTTCCAGTCCGCCCAGTTCCGCGAGGTCGAGTTCCTGCTCGGTCAGAAGACGACCGATCACCTCGACCGATTCGAGCCGAACCCGTCCGAGTTCGCCCGGCTCACCCGCCGCTACCACGACCCGACGCTGTGGGACTCCTTCGTCCGATTCCTCGATCGGCGAGGATTCGACATCCCGGCGGATGTTCTCGAGCGGGATGTGACCCGACCGGTCGTCGAGTCGAGCGGCGTCCAGGCCGCACTCGTCGAGGTGTACAGGACCGACCCGGCTCTGACCCAGCTGTGTGAGGCCCTCACCGATCTCGACGAGGGCTTGCAGGAGTGGCGCTACCGCCATGTGATGATGGTGCAACGGACCATCGGCGCGAAGATCGGAACCGGAGGGTCCCCCGGCGCGGCCTACCTCCGCGAGACGCTCTTCCGCCCGGTCTTCCCCGATCTGTGGGCCGTGAGATCCCAGTTCTGAACGCCCGAAAGCTCAGTTGTTCGCCGGGGCCGAAGCGAGGTGTGGGTCGAGGTCGAGGTCGAGGCCGAAGAACGCAGCGGCGTTGTCGGCGAGAAGTCTCCGCTTGTCGGCGGTGGTGAGGAACGGCGCGTCGTCGATGACCTTCCCGGGACGGATCTCGCCGAGCGGGAACGGATAGTCGGAACCGAGCATCACCCGGTCGACCCCCATCACCGTGGTCAGCAGCGCAAGAGCATCTTCGCTGAACACCGCCGAATCGACCGAGAAGCGTTCCGCGTAACTGGACGGCGGATCGGGGCAGTCGGCGCGCACGATGTCGCGCCGGTGCCAGGCGTTGTCGACCCGGCCCAGTTGGGCCGCGAAGTTGCCACCGCCGTGGGCGAAGCAGAGTTTCAGGTCGCGGGGAAGGCGCTCGAAGGCACCCGACAGGATCAGCGAGAGGATCGCCAGGTGGGTCTCCGCGGGCATGCCGACCAGCCACTGGAGCATGTACTTCGGCATGCGCTCGCCCGCCATCATGTCCCACGGGTGCACGAACACCGGGATATCTTCGTCGGCGCAATGGTGGAGGAATCGCACGAGCCCGGGATCGTCGAGGTTGCGGTCGCCGACATGGTTGCCGATGTGCACCCCGACGTGGCCCGAGTCCCGGGCCCGGCTGACCTCGGCGCACGCGGCATCGATGTCCTGCAGCGGCGCCTGGCAGAGCGGTCGGAGCCGGGCGGGATCGTGGGCACACATCTCCGCCGCCCGGTCGTTGACGAACCGCGACCACGAAACGGCCGCTGCCACCGACGCGTGGTAGCCGAACAGGATCGGTGTGGCGGAGATCACCTCGACCGCCACACCGTGCTCGTCCATCGCGGCCAGGCGGGCCGCCGGATCCCACAGCGGCGCAGCGACCGGCCGGAACTCGGTGTCGGCGACCATGATGAAACCGGTTCCGTCGCCGTCGTCGCGCAGCCACGGCGCGTCGTCCTCGCCGAGGAGGGCACGATCGGCCCTGGAGATCTCGGGGAAGAAGTGTGCGTGGATGTCGACCTTCACGACTTGCCCGGGTGCACCGCGCCGCAGTTCGAGCACGTCCGCGCGTCGGTGTCGGCGTAGAACGCCTCGAAGAGCGGCGGGAGGTCGTCGACGATCGACGCCAGCTGCACCTCCACCCGATGGACCACGCGGTTGCAATCCTGGCAGTACCACTCGAAGCCGTCGAGCTGGCCCTCCTTGCGGCCGATCTCGACGACCATGCCGATGCCGTCCGGGTCCTTTCGCTGGGGAGAGTGGCGCACGTGCGGGGGGAGGAGGAACACCTCGCCCGCATCGATGGGAACATCTCGAGGAGGGCTGCCCTCCTCGTCCATGATCGTGAGGACCATCGAGCCTTCGAGTTGGTGGAAGAACTCGGGTAACGGGTCGTCGTGGAAGTCGGTGCGCTCGTTGCCGCCGCCGACGATCATCACGATCATGTCGTCGTCGATCCAGATCTGCTTGTTGGCGACCGGCGGACGGAGGTCGGCCCGGTTGTCGTCGATCCATCCGGCGAGGCTGAACGGAAGCTGCACGGTGGGTCCTTCTTTCGGGTTCTCGGGAGATGTGCTCATCGGGTGGCCCGCTGGGCTGCGGTCACCTTGATCTCGAGGAGCAGCTGGGGATGGGGCAGCTGATGGACCGCCACCGTGGTACGAGCCGGCGCACGCACGCCCTCGAAGAAGGCGGCCCACGCCGCGTTGTACACGCCGAAATCGTTGATGTTCACGAGGAAGACCGTGGCGTCGACGATGTCGGAACGATCGAGGCCGACGGTCGACAGGACGTTCTCGACATTGTCGAGAACCGCTGCCGCCTGCGTCGCCATGTCGAGCGACACGGTGCCGAACTCATCGACCGACGCCCCCGCGATCGTGTTGTCCGGCCGGCGGGCACTGGTTCCCGAGACGAAGACGAATCCGGCGCTCTCGCGGAGATGTGGGAATGCGCCTCGGGGCGTCGCGAGTTCAGCCGACATGAGCGAAGTCTCCCCCGGCCGGGTGGAACGCACCAACACCGATCGCGCCGGTCGACAGCGAGATCACGAAAGCGGATGGAGGGCCCATCGGCCAAGTCTCGCAGGCCACGACACCGGGGGTTGCAGGGTCTGCGCCAGTTCGATGCGCTAGCGGATCCCGACCGCCTTCATCTCATCGCCTTCATCTCATCGATGGCGCGCGTGGCATGCTCTGGAGGTCAGGGGTGGTTTCTTGGAGGTCGATGGATTCGAGGGTCTCGAGCTGTTGGATCGCGGTGGATTCGGAATGGTCTACCGCGCCACCCGTTCATCGACCGGTGGGGTGGTTGCGATCAAGGTGCTCGACCCGGCGCAGGCCGGCGGCGACGCGGAGCTGCTCGAACGCCGGTTGCGCCGCGAGATCGCCGCGCTCGTCCAGCTGAAGGGACATCCGAACGTCGTCCAGGTCGAGGAGGTCGTCTCCACGCCCGGTGGTCCCGGCATCGTCATGGAGTTCATGGACGGCGGGACTGTCGTCGGACCGGACACGCTCCCGATGTCGGCGGTGGAGTCGGCAGCGATCGGTGCGGGTATCGCCTCGGCTCTCGCCGCGGCACACGACGTCGGCATCGTCCACCGCGATGTCAAGCCGAAGAACATGTTGAAGAACAGCTTCGGTCAGGTGAAGCTGTGCGACTTCGGAATCGCGGCGATCGTCAAGTCGTCCGAGTTCGCCACCCGCACGACCTCGCTGTCGGTGCAGTACGCGAGCCCCGAGGAGCTCGACGAGGCACCCGACATCGGCCCGCCGACCGACATCTACTCGCTCGGCGCATCCCTCTACCACCTCTGGAGGGGCAAGCCGCCGTCGTTCCGTGCAGGCCGCTCGGGTGAACCGGTGCCGACCCCCGATCGAGGCCACCCGGCCCCGACCGACGCCAGAATGGCCGCCTTCATCGACAACTGCATGCAGGTCGAACCGGCGTTACGGCCATCTGCACAGTCCGCGCAACGTGCGTTGCTCGACCTCGCCGACACCTCCGGGCCACCACCCCCGCCGGTTGTGATCCCACCCGGTTCACACACCGAGGTGCGGCCTCCGCCACTTCCCATCACCGGCGATCCGCCGCCACCCGTCACCCCGCAGACCGAACCGGCGGGTGGAAGGCGCCCGATGTCGCTGGTGCTGCTGTCGGTGGTCGTGCTCGTCGCCCTCGGTCTCGGCGGGCTGCTGCTCTTCGCCGGTGGCGGCGCCGAGTCCGACGAGGGCGCGAACGATTCCGTCACCGCGGCGACCGCGGCGACAGGGGCGGCCGCCATCGAGGACGTCGCCACCGCTCCTCCCGCAACCGTCGCGGCGACATCTCCTGCCACCACACCAACGGTTCGAGCGACCGATCCTCCGGCAACCGCGGCGGCGGTGACGACCGCGCCCCCGCCGACGACCTCCGCGCCGCCGCCATCCCCCGCGCCGCCGCCCACCGCACCGCCGCCCACCGCACCGCCGCCCACCGCACCGCCACCCAATCCCTCGCTGCTGGCGCTCACGTCGTTGAACGACCAGGTCGCCGCCGACACCCCGGTCGTGGCAGGCATCCTCGAGTCGTGGGTGCCGCAGCTGTCGGCGAAGCAGCTCGGCACGCCGTGGGAGGGGGTCATCTACGGATATCCCGAGATCTGGTCCGAGCACCAGTTCCTGCGCTCGTACTACAACGTCGTTCTCGTCGAGGGGGGTAGGTACAACTTCGAGATCGACGACGAGCAGATGGCCGGCTGGTACATCACGCTCGTCGCCGAGCCGTTCTTCAGCTCCGATGGCGCCCTGAACTGGTGCCGCGCCGCCGGAATCGACCGCAACAACTGCGCCGCCAAGTTCATCAGCGACATCTACGGGGCGGAACG
>CBDUYD010000065.1:0-15648 GCA_965371355.1 uncultured Ilumatobacteraceae bacterium | reverse complement strand
GAGATTCTGATCAGGAGGGAGTCGGTACGCACCACGGTAGATGGGGGGTGTCACATAGTTGTTGAGCCGCGCGGTGACGGGGTGCGCGCCGCGGCGTCACCCGTTGCGGCCCAGAAAGCGGGCGACGTTGAGGAACCCGGTGTGGGCGACCATCCGGTGGTCGGGCCGCACCGCTTGACCGTCGATGTGCCAGCCCCGGTGCAGCACTTCGATCGTGCGCCCGTCGATCCACTTCCCCTTCAGCGCCTCGCGCACCTGCGCGGCCTGCGTGATCGAGGGCGTGTAGGCGACGAGGATGCCCCCCGCCCGCAGTGCACCCTCGGCATGGGGCACGACGCGCCAGGGCTCCGGCAGGTCGAGCATCACCTTGTCGAAGGTCCCGTGCGCCGGGTCGATGCCCTCGTAGGCGTCGCCGAGCGTCACGTGATAGCGCCCGAGCGCCTCCTCGCCGAGAAAGCTGCGCACGTTCGTGCGGGCGCGGTTGGCGAAGTCCTCGCGGAGCTCGCAGCCGACGATGTCGACGCCGTACCGGAGCATCGTCATCGACAGCGCTCCCGACCCGACGCCGCTCTCGAACACGCGGTCGCCGGGCCCGAGGTCGGCGAGGATGCACATCGGTCCGAGGTCCTTCGGATAGATCACCTGGGCGCCGCGCGGCATCTCGACGACGAAGTCCTCGAGCGTCGGCCGGACCACGGTGTACTCCGAACCCTTCGTCGACCGCACGACGATGCCCTCTCGGCTCCCGATGATGTCGCCGTGGGTCACGAAGCCGGCGTGGCTGTGAAACTCGCCGTCGGCAGCGAGGTCGATGAGGTAGCGACGCTTCTTCGGATCGAGGAGGAGCACCTTGTCACCCTCTTTGAACAACCGCTCGTCACCGGAGCCGTTCATCGGTAGGTCTGTCATCGGCGAATCGGTCATTATCGTCCCTTTCGTGAGCCGACGACGAGATCGACCGGCACGGGTTCATGGGCCGCAGCGGTCTCGACGAGCCGGCAGAACGCGCACGTCGTGCCCGTTGTCGGAGCGCCGCAGACGTCGCACGCGGAGAGTCCCCCGGCGGCGGCAACGGTGGCGTCGGCGAGCAGCGGCGCGACGCGGTCGATGAAACCGAGATAGAAGGCTGCCTTCGATCCGGGCGAGCGCTTCTCTATCGAGTTCAGGGCTTCCTTGTACCCGAGATGGCGATTGCCGGCCGCTATCGGGCACTCCTCGACCTGGTAGTCGATGCCGCGCACCAGACACCACGCCGCGGTCTCGCGCTCGGTCAGCCGGACCAGAGGCTTGACCTTGCGCGGAAAACCGTTCACGGCTGGGAGCACCGGAAGTTGCCGGGCGAGGTACTCGATGTCCCACCGCAGTGTGTTGCCGAACAGCACCGCCGCCTCGTCGTCGAGGTTGTGCCCGGTGACCACCGCGTCGTAGCCGCCGTCGCGCGCCGCGCGGTCGAACAGGTGACGTTTGGACAGCCCGCATGCCGAGCACGGCACACGTCGGGTCGCCCTCGCCGCGGTGGGGACGTCGTAGCCGTACTCATCGCGCAGATCGATCGTCGTCAGCCGCAGCCCGCGCTCTTCGGCGAACCGCCTGGCGTACCCGCCGCTCGCGTCGGAGTACTCGCCGATGCCGAGCCCGATGTACAAGCCGTCGGCCTCGTAGCCGGCCTCGACGAGCATGTCCCACACCGCCAGCGAGTCCTTGCCACCGCTGACCGCGACGATCACCCGATCACCGGGAGCGAGCATCTCGAAGTCGTCGATCGCCTTGACCATCTGGCGCCGGCAGAACTCCTGGAGATGTTCGGCGCAGAAGTTGGCGTTGTGCCTCGGCAGATCGATCACAGCAGGTCCGCGACACGATCGGCACTTGCTCATCGCGTCACCGGCTCGGCACAGCCGCCCGAGATCACCGGCCGGACCTCGACCTCATCGGAGTCGTCGAGGCGGGCGTCCCCGGGCACGAGTGTTCCGTTGCAGATCACGAGGTGCGATTCGCGGTTCAGCCCGAGGTCGTCGAGCAACCGGTTGACCGTCAGCGCGCCTCGCATCTCCACATCCCGCGTGGGATTCCGGAGCCTTACCTTCACGACCCGCGCTGCATCGCCTCGATGTCGGCCACAGCCTGTCGCCGCAGCGTTGCCCTCGTGATGCCCGTGCGGCGTTGCTGGCGCCTGCTCAGCGGCAGGGAGGTGACGATGCTGAGGAACTGGTTCGGCCCGAGCCGCATCGTGGCGATCGGTTCGGGGTGCTTGCCGAAAAATCTCTTCGCCGTCCTGCTCCCGTAGATGAACACGGCGAGCCCCCTCCAGAGCAAGCCGCCACCGCGTGCGTATCTGATCACGCGTCGTCGGATGACGACCCTCGGGCGGTAGCGGTAGGGGATGAGCGCCATCAGACCCGGCGGATCTCGACGATGGTGCTCCTCTTGCGCCCCGCTCGCTTACCGAGCAGGAAGAACACGATCGCCAGTACAACCCCGACGCCGGCGACGGTGGCCGCGATCGTCGACTTCTGTTCCTCGACCTTGCCCTGAACCTGATCCTGGAACGCCTGGAGCTTGTTGCGCAGGTCGTCCTCGGTGATCGTGCCGGGTGTGTCGTCGGTCTCACTCTTGGCCATCGACGCGACTCCTTACTTCGGTTCCTTGCTGAGGGTTGCCTTCTTGATTCGCGACAACGTGAACACCAGTAGCAGCACAGACAGTGCGAGGGTGATCAGGTAGGCGAGCCACGAGAGCGAGCCGGTCGACGAGCGATCCCACTCGGTCTGGACGAGTCGTAGCACACCGAGCAGCAGGATGATCAGCCCGATCGAGAGCGTTAGTGCGGCTGCCGCGCCGTAACCCAGCCAGCGACCCGCACCCTTGAGGGGCCCGATTGTCTGCTGCTCGGCATAGGCCTTGATGTACTCGACCACATCGCCGATCGAGCCGTCGTCGGTACTCCCGCTGCCGGGCCTGGGGTCGTCGCTGGGTGACACGGACATGGTTTCTATCACGAAAGCCTGAACTTCAACATTGCTTCGACGTCGTCGAGCACCTCGTCGAGCGCGGCCAGGCGCGCTCGCGGCCCCGGCGCGGCCAGGAGCCGATAACGATCGGCCGCGCCGAGCGGTGCGATCGCGGCGAGACGGTAGGAGGCGACCGAAGGGTCATCGTCGGCCCCGACACCGATCCCGGGTGCTTCGGGTGACTCGGCCATTTCGGCTTTCTCGGGTGCGGTCAGTCGCGCCGCGAGGCCGAGAACCCGTCCGACACGTTCGACCGCCGTGGCGATCATCTCGGCGGTCGGCGGGCCGCCGTCGGCCGCTTCCTCGTCGGGCCACGCCTCGACCCGGGCGAGCGGGTACGGATCGTCGGGGAGCCACTCGATGACGCGGATGCGCTCGGTCCCGACGGCGACGAACGCGTACCGCCCCTCGCCGATCGCTTGGATGTCGGCCATTCTCGCCATTGTCCCCACGCTCGAACGTTGATCGCCGCCGCCCGCCTCGTGACCGTGGGTGATCAACACCTGGCCGAACTCCGGGGACCCGTCCGCGGCGAGGACGTCGACGACCATCTGCCGGTATCTCGACTCGAACACGTGCAACGGCAGGCCCGAGCCCGGGAGCAGCGTCGTGCCGAGCGGGAACATCGGCATCGGGTCCATCCCCGCGAAGCTATTCGGCCCGCGAACCTATTCGGCCCGCGAAGCTATGGGATATTTCCGGGCCGGTCGCTCGACCGCCGCTCAGCGCGGTCCGACCTCTGACGCCTCCGGGCCGGCCGGGTAGGTCGCCACGCGGTCGGCGAACGCCAACCACAGCGGTTCGAAGTTGCGGTCGACGGATATGTCGGGCGAGTTCAACACGATCGCGAACTCGATGACCGCGCGCGTATCGGTGTCGACATACCCTGCGAGGGCCTTGACCGCGTCGGGCTCGGTGTCGAACGGCGGATTCCCGAGCGTGCCGGTCTTCGCGTGCAGACGACCCTCCATCGGGGTCCCGACGAATTCGGCAGTGAGGGTGCCGGACACTCCGGCGGTCGGCAACAATGCGGGAAGACCCAGCGCCCGCCCGCGGATGAGCACGTCGACGAGCACCCCACAGGTGAGCCGGTTGTCGGCGCTCAGCCCGGATCCGTCGACAATCCTGATGTCGTCGGCCGCCACTCCCCATGTGCGGAGCGTGCGGTCGATCGCGTTCAGGCCGGCGATGCGCGACCCGTCGTTCGAGTCGGCGAATCCGATCTCCTTGAGCATCATCTCGGCCGTGTTGTCGTCGCTGACGACCAGCATCTCCTCGACGATTGCCGAGAGCGGTTCGGAGTCGATCGACGCGACCCACGTGGCGGACGGGTCAGAGGCGCCCGCCGTGTAGGCGAAGTTGAGCGCGACGCCGCGATCTGCGAGCAATCGGGTGAACTCGCGGGCGGCGGCCTCGTTGGGATCGTCCTGACGACTCGACCGGTAGAGGACGCGCGAGTCGTTGACCATCAGCGCGTCGTACGGTCCGGCCTCGACGTAGGGCACGTCGGGGGCCCACGAGTCGACGAACCACTCGTCGTCGTAGCGGGTGCCGTCGCCGATCACCGCTCCATCGATCCGAGTGATGCCCGCTGCGACGACCGCGTCGGCGAGCGCGTCGAGCGAGGTCGTGTTGAAGGCCGGTTCGGCATCGTCCTCGATCGGGTACTCGTCACTCGTCAGCAGCGGGTCGCCGCCGCCGACCAGGTACAGATCGCCGGTGACGACGCCGTCCTCGATCCCGGTCGCCGTGACCGTCGTGGTGTACCGGTAATCCGGTCCCAGCAGTTCGAGCGCGACGGTGGCGACGAGCAGCTTCTGGGTGCTCGCGGGGATCACCTGCACGTTCTCGTTCACACCGTCGATCGGTAGACCGTCGACGGCGATCGCCACACACGAGGTGTCGTTGACGAACGCATAGAGCGGCTGCATGTCGTCGCTCAGCCGGTTCACCGAGGCGACCGACGACAACGCCCCGGGAGTGCGCCGGTAGTCGAACATCCCCGTCGACAGCTCGGGTGACGGAGCCCGACCGAGTTGCTCGGGGGTCAGACTCGACTCGTAGACCACCTCGCTCTGCTCGGCCAGGTCGTAGTCGTCGGCGACCGCGTCACTCCAACGATGCAGGACGAGCAGCCCGATCGCCGGGATGACCGCGACCAAGAGGAGCGCCAGCAACGGCATCCGCGGGTACCGGGCGGGCGCGGCGACGAGATCGACCCGCATCCCGTGCTCGTGCTCGCCTACCGGCATCCCGACGCCCTGCTCCCTCTGCCCGGGCTACCTCGGCCCGAGTTCGGCCGGGGTCGGACCCGACGGGTAGGCGGCGAGCAGATCGGCGAACGCGTACCAGATCTCGCGGTACTCACTCTGGTCGGAGATCGTCGGTCCGTTGAGGATCAGAACGTACTCCACCGCGCTGCCACCCTCGACGACGACGTATCCGGCGAGCGCCTTGACCGCCGGCGGATCCTGGTTGAACGGCGGGTTGTCGAGCGTTCCTGTCTTGCCGAGCAGCCTGCCGGCGATCTCGTGATCGGTGAAGATCTCCGACAGCGTGCCGCTCTCGCCGGCGACCGCCAAACCGGCGCCGATCGGGCCGTCGGCCGGGTACCGCTTCAGGATCGACAGCACCGCAGCACAGGTCAGGCGGTTGTCGGGGCTGAGTCCCGAGCCGTCGGCGAGCACGATCACCGTCGTGTCGATCGACCATGCGGCGAGCTGCTGTTCCATCGCGACGAGCCCCGCGGTCCTCGAACCATCGCCGGAGCTGGCCAGGCCGATCTCCTTGACGAGCAGTTCGGCGGTGTTGTTGTCGCTGGTGCCGAGCATCTCGGCGACGACGCTGGTCATCGGCGCCGACTCGATCGAGGCGACGGTGACCGTGCCCGGCGGAGCGACCCCGACAGCGGATCCGCCGACGACGGTGATCCCCCGCTCGTCGAGGAGCCTGAGGAACTCGCGAGATGCTCCTTCGTTGGGGTCGTTGGCCCGCAGCGGGTCGTTGAGCACCCGGGAGTCGTTGACCATCAGCGCGTCGTAGGGGCCCGCCTCGAGGCCGGCGACCCCGGTTCCCCATCCGGGCGCGTAGAACTCGTCGTCATAGCGGCTGCCGTCGCCGACCACCGCGCCGGTGACCGAGACTACGCCCGACGCCTGTACCGAGTCGGCGAGGCTGTCGAGCGAGGTGGGCGTCGTGACCGCGTACCGTTCGAGGTTGGAGGTTGCGTACCAGTCCGACGACAGGAGCGGGTCGCCTCCACCGATCAGGTACAGGTCGCCGTCGACGACACCATCGACTGGCTGCGCGGCCACCGCCACCGTCGTCTCGTAGCGGAAATCCTCGCCGAGTTCCTCGATCGCGACCGCTGCGACGACGATCTTCTGGTTGCTCGCCGGGACCACCGGCATGTCGTCGTTCTTCGCGCCCACATCGACACCGTCCACCGACAACGCCACACACGATCGGTCGTTGACCGAGGCGTAGAACGGCACCGCCTCGGCCTCGAACGTCTCGATGCTGAGGCTGCGCGAGGCGATCGTCGGGAAGCGACGCACCGACAGCAGGCCCGTGCTCAGCGGTGGACGGGGAGCCGGCGGCGCGACGACGGTACTCGACGGAACGGGCGCGCTCGTGTCGTCCACGACCTGTCCGTCGGCCCATCGGAACCCGCTGAACAAGACGATCGCCGGGACGAGCGCGATCATGAGGACGACGATGTAGGGACCGGGTCCGCGTCGTCGTCGGCGGGGCGCTCGACGTCCGCCCGGGGCGGCGGCACGGCGTGCACCGGTCGACTCCTGTGCGGCGGGCACGAGTGGATCGGTCATCGGTGCCCGCTCAGGAGCGCGCCCTCAGGAAGTTGCTGTACCGCACGAGGTGTCCGAGCGCGGTGACCGCGCGTCCCCCGCTCGGGTAGCAGAGGCGTCCGCTCGCCCTGACCGCCGCCGGCCCGGCATTGTCGGGGTCCGCGACCGCCAACTCGGTCGCGGTGAGGATCGGCTTGCCGGTGCTCGCGCTGAGATCGGCCGCGGCCTCCGCGAACCGGGTGTCCTGGCGCTCGTGGTACGCCACGATCCGTTCGAGACCGTGGTCCGGATAGAAGCGACCCGAGCGCATCATCCTGGCCTGGTTCGACTGGATCCCGAGTCCGAGATAGATCACCGCGTCGACGTCGGGATGGGACGCGACGAGTTCGAGCACCTCGGGGATCGTGTCGCGGGTCTCGCCGCCAGCGCAGTCGATCGGGTTGTTCCGACTCCATCGGGGTGGAAGTTTCTCATCGATCGCCGCGCGAAGGTCGTCGGGCAGCGGCATCAGGACGAGGTCGGGATCGCGGGCGATCGCGTCGGATGTGACGACCCCCCATCCCCCCGCGGTGGTGACGACCACCGTGTTGGGACCCGACGGGAGCGGTTGGGTGGCGAACGTCGCCGCCGCCTCGAACGCCTCGCTCACGTTGGCTGCTCGTGTGATGCCGCCGGCGCGGCACGCCCCGTCGAAGACCTTGTCGTCCGCGGCAAGCGCTCCGGTGTGGCTCGCCGCAGCCGCGGCACCACCCTCGGTTGCGCCGCCCTTGATCAGCACGAGGGGCTTGCGGGCGGCGGCCGCGGACAGTCGCTCCATCAGCGCCCGCCCGTCGGTGATGCCCTCGACGTAGGCGAGCCCGACCGCGGTCGCGTCGTCGTCGCCGTACCAGTCGAGGTAGTCGGCGACGGTGACCGCCGCCGCGTTTCCCGCCGAGACAGCGCGGCTGATGCCGACCCCCGATGCACGTGCGAGGTTGAGGAAACTCGACACGAAATTGCCGCTCTGGCTGGCGACGCCGATGCGGCCCTCGGGCGGATATGGCGCCACGATCTGTGCGCAGAGCTTGGCCGGTGTGCTCACGACGCCCTGGCCGTTGGGGCCCGCGAGCAGGATGCCCAGTTCGTCGGCGAGGGCGACGAGCTCGCGCTCGGCGGCGCGCCCCGCCTCACCTGCCTCGCCGTACCCGGCCGAGGTGAGGAATGCCGCCTTGATCCCCTTCGCCGCGCAGGCCCGGAGGAGGCCGGGATTCGCCGCCGCAGGGGTGCACACGAAGACGAGGTCGATCGCGTCGTCGGGGAGCTGTGCGATGTCGGCGACGGTCTGGATGCCGAGCACCTCCTCGCCCTTGAGATTCGTCCCGTAGACCCCACCCTGGTATCCGCCGGCGAGGATGTTGTGCAGCGATACGAATCCGAACTTGCCGGGATGCGACGAGGCGCCGGTGACGAGCACGCCGCGGGGATCGAAGAGTGCTTCGAACTGCTCGTCGCTCGGTCGGGGCCGGGCCGCCGGTGCCGACGACTCGGACGGGTCCGCGATCTCGACGAGACCGTCGACAGCGATCGGCGCGCCGTCGGCTTGCACGATCAGCGGGTTGATGTCGACGCTCGCCACGTCGGGCCGATCGACCGACAGACGTCCGAGGCCGACGAGGATGTCGACGAGCACCGAACGGTCGACGGCGGCTTCGCCGCGGAACTCGCCGAGCAACCGCTGCGTCGCGAGGTCGGTGATCATGTCCGCCGCGGTGACCTCGTCGAGCGGCGCAGGTCGGAACACGACGTCGGCGACCGCCTCGGCCAGGATGCCGCCGATCCCGAGCATTACGGTCGCACCGAACTGCTGGTCGCGCACGAGTCCGGCTATCAGCTCGCGGTTGCCGCCGATCATCGGAGCGACGAGCAGCGACACGGCACCGTCGTGTGCCGTCGCCGCGGCGAGAAGCTCGGCGCCGGCCGCTTCCACCGCGGCGCGATCGGCGAGACGGAGCCGCACCAGCCCCCGCTCGGTCTTGTGGGCGATCGCATCGCCGTTGAGCTTGACGACGACCGGAAACCCGATCCGTTCGGCCGCGTCCGCCGCCGCGCTCGCCGCATCGACGACCTCTTCCGCGGCGAGCGGAACGCCGTATTCGGCGAGCAGCGCCTTGGAGTCGCGTTCGGACAGGGTTGATCCGGATGAGGGGGCCTGGCGGGTCGACATCGCCGTGCAACGGTACTGTCGCCCGGCCCCGGATCGGGGGAGGCTGTGCCCGCTGCTCCCGGGTTCGGTCCTCAGATCGTCGCCGCTTCAGATCGCCTCGGGAATCAGTTCCGGGGCGGAACGACGTTGTAGGTCAGCACGCTCTTCGCGACGAGACGCCCGGTGCTCGCGCCGAACACCTCGCTTTGGCAGAACACCGTGCGGCGCCCGCGACGCACGACCCAACCCTCGGCGACCGCATCCTGCGCGTCGTCGCCCCCGGCGATCGCGCTGATGAACTGCACGTGCATGTCGACCGTCGAGAACGGTGTTCCCCGCTCGAGGACGCCACCGACGGCCGGCACGGCGGCCGCGTCGAGCAACGAGGCGATCGCGCCGCCGTGCATGGCCCCGCCGGCCTGCATCAACTCGTGCTTGTAGGGCATCCGCATCCGGCAGTAGTCGACGCGCACTTCCTCGACGACAAGCCCGATGACGGCCGGGAAGATCGTCGGATCGCTGCGGCCGTACCGCATCCACCGCTCCCTCGACTCCTCATCGAGGGGGCCGTAGTGGTCGGCGCGGGTGGTGACGAAGCCGGTCATCGCGGTTCAGTCGGGAACGAGGGCGGCCCGGAAGAACTCGATGATGTGGCTGCGGCGCTCGTCGAGGGCGGTTTCGGTCAACGGGTTCTCGTCGAGCAACCCCTCGAGGAACGGCGCGTCGGAGAAGTAGCTCAGCAGTGCGCCGTATCCCGTGAGCAGCAGCTGGGTCGGGTTCTGGCGACGGAAGTTGCCCGCCTCCATCTCCCTGCCGAGAAAGGCGACCGCCTCGTCGAACAGGGGACGCATCACCGCGGCCAGATCGATTCCGAGGTGCGATCCCCCGTCGATCGCCTCGCGGCGCATCAACGTGACGAACGCAGGGTTATCGACAAAGAAGTCGAACCCGGCGTTGAGTACCTGCTCGATCTTGTCCCACCCGGTCGCCTGCGAGTCGATCGCGTCGGCGAGCCTGGCGAACCAGTCCGAGAGCAGCCGCTCGAACACCTCGCCGTAGAGCGCCTCCTTCGACGCGAAGTGGTGCAACAGGCTCGGACGGCGGATACCGACCTCTGCGGAGATGTCGTTCAGCGAGGTGCCGTCGTATCCAGCCTGGGCGAAGCACGACCGCGCGGCGTCGATGATCTGATCACGCGTCGAGCGCACTTCAGCTGCGTCGTGCACGGGCGCGGGCATAATAGAAGCCCGACGCTAGCCCGGATTCGACAAACGCTGCCCGTTGGTTCAGGACGGCGGGTAGACGCCCATCGCCTGGGCCTTCTCGGTGCTCCAGAACACGTCGCTGATCTCGTCGATGTAGGAGATGAGCTGTTCGCCGACGGCGGGATCCATCGACTTCTTGGCCTCGCCGGCCTGGTGGATCGCCTTCCAGAACAGCTCGTGGAGGTGCGGGAACTCCTCGAAGTGGGGCGGCGCGAAGAAATCGGCCCACAGCACCATCAGGTGGTGCTTCGTCAGTTCGGCACGCTCCTCTTTGATCGAGATGCAGCGGGCGCGGAAGACCTCGTCGTCCGACTCGTGGTACTTCTTGGCGGTCTTGAGCACCGAGAGCGCCTCGATCTTGGCCTGCGCCGGGTCGTACACCCCGCAGTAGAGGTCGCAGTGGGCGTGGGCGACGGTCGCCGTCGAGAAGAGCTTGCCGAGCATGTGTGTCTCCTTGTTGGAAGGTTGATCGCGGAGCGTCGGATGGAACGTGTCCGGTGCGTCCGAAACCTACACTCATCCACGTCGCCGCGCCCGCGTCGCGTCGACGATGCTTCCCTCCCGTGCGCCTCACGACCTGGATCCCGCTCCCCCGCCGGTTCGTGGTCTCCGATCGCTCGATGGAGCCGGCGCTGACCGACGGTCAGGGACTCCTCGCCGTGCGTTCCAGGCGAGCGGTCGTGGGCCAACTGCGCTGTGTCCAGCACCCTGACCGCCCCGGATTCTGGCTGGTCAAACGCGTCGACCGGGTGTTCGGCGACGGGACGATGTCGGTTCGTTCCGACAACCGATCCGCCGACACGACCGACTCCAGCACCTTCGGACCGTTGCCGGTGCAAGGCTCGTACCGCGTGGCCGTGCGCGTGCCCCGCCGCTGGATGTGAGCCGGCGCTCGATGTGAGCCCGGCGTTGGATGTGGGGCCGGCCTACGATCGGACGATGGCGATCTACCTCTGCCACGAGCAGCCAGACCTCTACGAGCACTCGGCGAACGTCGTCGCACACCGCCCCGGCGCGGTGGCGCTCGATCGTTCGGCGTTCCATCCGGGCGGAGGCGGGCAGGTCGGCGACATCGGCACGATCGAATCGGGCGGAACGGTCGTGCTCGTCACCGGGATCGAGGTCGAACCGGCTCCCGATGGCGACCTGTGGTGGCACGTGTTCTCCGACCCCGAGGCGGGTGCTTCGCCCCTCGACGGCGACGTCGTCGTGCGCGTCGACGTCGAGCACCGCCACCGCGTGGCGTCGCTGCACACGATGAGCCACGTGCTGAACGCGTTCGTGTTCGAGGAGTTCGAGGGATCGCTGGTGACCGGCGCACAGATCAAGGGCGACGGCACCGGCCGGATGGACTTCGACCTCTCGGCGATCGACAACGACCGGCTGCGCGCGCTCGAGTCACCGGTCAACGACGTGATCGGGCGTGGCCTCACGGTCGAGGCGGTCTACGTGTCCGCCGACGAGGCGGCGTCGACACCCGGTCTGGTGCGGTCGCTGTCGGTCGCTCCCCCACCGACCCCCGACGGACGCCTGCGGCTGATCGACATCGACGGCCTCGACCGTCAGGCCTGCGGCGGCACGCACCTCTCCAACACCGCCGAGTCGCCGCCGTTCAAGATCACCAAGATCGAGAACAAGGGCAAACACAACCGCCGCATCCGCTTCGCGTCGATCGGCTGAGCCTCTCCTCGTGCAGGGGGCGGTCGGTTCGCGGTCGCCGATACCCTCGGATCGATGCAGATCGTGGCAGCGCTGTTCGTCGAGAACTTCGAGATGCGCGAGGCGCCGGGGCCCTCGACGCGGATCGACATGACCGGCGTGATGTTCTCCCAGGCTGCTCCGTCGCCGGCGCCGCTCACGATCACACCGCATCTCGTCGCACTGATCTTCTGCCCCGAGGGAGAATCGGGCACCGGGGTCTTCGAGGTCATCTTCAGGCGCGGGGTCGACGAATCGAGCGAGCAGGTCGCCCGCAACGTCAGCCCGTTCACGGTCGAGCCCGGCAAGTTCACCTACCGCCTCGTGCGCGGCGAACTCGAGTTCCCCGACTACGGCCAGGTCTTCGCCCACTGCCGCGTCGACAAGGGCCCCTGGCACATCGTGCCCTTCGCCCTCCTCCCCCCGGTCGACTGACAGACACACGCCATTTCGTTCTCGTGAGGATCTTGCGCACATGGGGCGCAAGATCCTCACGAAGTCAGGCGTCGAGATGGGTGGCGGCATGGCGAACCTGGGGCGAGTAGCGACCGGGTCGGGTACTGTCGCCCGCGTGTCGCTGACCCCGGAACAGGACTCGCAGGCCGTCTCGCTCATCCGCGGAATGGCGATGGATGGACCGCTCGCTGCGAACAGCGGCCACCAGGGCACCGCGATGGCGCTCGCCCCGCTCGCCCACGTGCTCTTCAGCAGGGTGATGAAGTACGACCCTTCCGATCCCTCGTGGCCCGACCGAGATCGGTTCATCCTGTCCAACGGTCACGTCTCGATCCTCCAGTACTCCGAGCTCTTCCTTTCCGGCTACGGCCTCGAACTCGACGACCTCCGCCAGTTCCGCCAGTGGGACTCGGCCACGCCGGGCCACCCCGAGGTGGGCCACACCGCCGGGGTCGAAGTCACCACCGGGCCCCTCGGGCAGGGCTTCGCCAACGCGGTCGGAATGGCGATCGCCGAACGCAATCTCCGCGCCCGGTTCGGCAGCGACGCGGTCGATCACCACACATTCGTGATCGCAGGCGACGGCTGTCTGATGGAGGGCGTCAGCCACGAGGCCGCATCACTCGCCGGCCACCTCGGTCTCGCGCGGCTGATATGCGTGTTCGACGACAACAAGATCACCATCGACGGACCGACGAGCCTGTCGACCAGCGACGACGTACCCGCCCGCTTCCGGGCATACCAGTGGGACGTCGTCGAGCTCGGCGACGTGGGCGACGACCTCGGCGCGATCGAGGCCGCCCTCGAAGCGGCCAAGAGCACCGACCGGCCGACATTGATCGTGCTGCGCACACACATCGGCTACCCGTCTCCCGACTACGTCGACGACCATGCCGCGCACGGCAACCCGTTCTCGGCCGAGGACGTCTCCCGCACCAAGGCGGTGATGGGGATCCCCGATGAGCCGTTCTGGGCTCCCGATGAGCTGGTCGCCGCCTACCGCGGGCACAGCGCCGACCGGGGCCGCGCAGCGCACGAGGCGTGGAGCGTTGCCAGCGCCGAGGTCGTCGAGACGCCAGAATGGCAGGCGGCGTGGGCCGCTACGGGGGTCGAGGGATGGAGTCGCGATCTCCCCACCTACGAGATCGGCGACTCACTCGCGACGCGCAAGGCGATCGCCGCGGCGCTCGGGGCCACCGCCGATTCGCTTCCGGGTCTGATGACCGGCTCGGCCGACCTGAGCGGCAGCAATGGCACGGTGGTCGCCTCGTTCGACGCACACACCGCAGCCAACCCCGCGGGCCGCCAGTTCCACTTCGGGATTCGCGAACACGCGATGGGTTCTGCGCTCGTCGGAATGGCACTGCACGGTGGCACCATCCCGGTCGGCGGCACCTTCTTCGTCTTCGCCGACTACATGCGGCCACCGATCCGGCTCGCCGCCCTCTCCGGGGCCAAAGCGGTATTCGTCTTCACGCACGACTCGGTCGGCGTCGGCGAGGACGGCCCGACCCATCAGCCCGTCGAGCAGCTCGCCACACTCCGTGCGCTACCGGGCCTGCACGTCGTTCGCCCCGCCGACGGCAACGAGACGATCCAGGCCTGGGTCGACGCGGTCGAGACCGATGGCCCGACCGCCCTGATCCTCAGTCGCCAGAACATCCCCGTCACCACCGATGGCCAGGCCGTCTACACCGGTGGCGGCGTCGTCGTCGATCCGGCGGATCCGCCGCAGGTTGTCTTGATCGGCACCGGGAGCGAGGTCGCGGTGTGCGTCGAGGCGGCCGAGCGGCTCGCCGCAGACGACATCGCCGCACGGGTCGTGAGCTTGCCGAGCTGGGATCGCTTCGCCGAGCAGCCGCTCGAGTTCCGCCACGATGTGCTGCCGCCCGGCATCCCGACGCTCTCCGTCGAGGCGGCGGTCACGTTCGGGTGGGAGCGATGGGCCGACGATTCGATCGGCATCGACCGGTTCGGCGCCAGCGCACCGGGCGCGCTCGTACTCGACAAGCTCGGCATCAACGTCGATCACGTTGTCGAACGGGCCCGCGCCCTGATCGACTGAACGCCCGCGACCAACCAGTCAGGATCACAGATGAGCGAGAACCGCATCCAGGCCCTCTACTCCGAGCAGGGCCAGAGCCCGTGGCTCGACAATCTCAAGCGCGGCTACATCACGAGCGGCCAGCTCGAGGAGATCCGCGACAGTGGCGTGCGGGGCCTCACCTCGAACCCCTCGATCTTCCAGAAGGCGATCCAGGGTTCGGCCGACTACGACGAACAGTTCAGCGCGATCGCCGCCGACGACGGCCCGATCATCGACGACTACTGGGCGCTCGTCATCCGCGATATCGAAGGTGCCTGTGATGTGTTCGACATGGTGTACGAATCATCCGACGGCGTCGACGGCTACGTCAGCGTCGAGGTCGACCCCGGCCTCGCCCACGAGGGTCCGGCCACCGAGAGCGCAGCCCGCGCGCTGCACGAACGGATCGCACGTCGAAACCTGATGGTCAAGATCCCCGGCACCGCCGAGGGTCTCGCGCCGATCGAGCAGATGATCGCCGAAGGTCGCAACATCAACGTCACCTTGATCTTCAGTCTCGACCGTTACACGAACGTGATCGAGGCGTACCTCGCCGGACTCGAACGGCTCGCCCAGGACCCCGACGCCGACCTCTCACGCGTCGCGAGCGTGGCGAGCTTCTTCATCAGCCGGGTCGACACCGAGGTCGACCGCCGGCTCGAGGCGATCGGCACCGACGAAGCGCTCGCCCTGCGGGGCAAGGCCGCCGTCGCCCAGGGCAAGCTCGCCTATCACCTGTTCACCGAGGCGTTCTCCGGCCCGCGCTGGGACGCTCTCGCCGCACGAAGCGCACGCGTGCAGCGACCGCTGTGGGCCTCGACGTCGACGAAGAATCCGGCGTACCCCGACACGCTCTACGTCGACGAGTTGATCGGGCCGCACACGGTGAACACCCTCCCCGACAACACGCTCGCCGCGTTCGCCGACCACGGCACGCTCGCCCGCCGCGTCGACGCCGATCTCGACGAGGCGCGGGCGGTCTGGCAGGGGCTCGCCGACGTCGGCGTCGACATGGAAGATGTGGCGGCCCGACTCGAACGCGAGGGCGTCAGCAGCTTCCAGAAGAGCTTCGACGAGCTCCTCGCCGCCCTCGATACCAAAGCCGCCGACCTTCGCCCCTGAGCGCTCTCGGTCACCCGTT
>CBDUYD010000064.1:0-15814 GCA_965371355.1 uncultured Ilumatobacteraceae bacterium | reverse complement strand
GGGTAGCGGTGATCGGAGCCGGCTCGATCGGCCTGCTCGAAGGTGCGATCGTGAGTGAGCGCGGCAGCGACGTCGACATCTCGGCTCGCCACGACGTCCAGCGAGCCGTCGCCGAGCGGCTCGGACTCGGCTCGCTGTCGACCAGCGAGAAGGCGGGATACGACGTCGTGTTCGACGCGGCGGGCACCGATGCGTCACTCGCCCGGGCGATCGACCTCGCGCGCCCTGGCGGAACCGTCGTGAGCCCGGCGATCTACTGGGAATCGACGACGCTCCCCGGTCTCGCGCTCTGCCTGAAGGAGGTCACCCTGCGACCGTCGCTCTTCTGGGGGTGCCACGACGGCCGCCGGGACACCGACGTCGCCGCCGAGGTGCTCGGGCGCCTTCCGGATCTTCCAGCGGCGCTGATCACGCACCGGTACCCCATCGAGCGCGCGGCCGAGGCGTTCGCAACCGCTGCGGACCGCGGCGAGGGCGCGATCAAGGTGGTCGTGGAGCCGGGATGACAACCGGGTTCCTGCACCCCGGCGCGATGGGTGCAGCACTCGCTCGCGCCTGCACGGGTGCGCGGATCTGGGCCGGCGAAGGAAGGTCGGCGGCGACGCGGGCGCGGGCCGACGATGCGGGCATCACCGACGTCGGCACACTCGGCTCGCTGGTCGAACAGGCCGACACGATCATCTCGATCTGCCCGCCCGACCAGGCGTTCGCAGTCGCCGGCGAGGTCGCCGCGCTCGGTTTCGACGGCCTCTACGTCGACGCCAACGCGATCTCACCGGGCAGCGCGCGCACGATCGGTTCGCAGTTCGCGCGATTCGTCGACGGCGGGGTCATCGGACTTCCGCCGGTCACCGCCGGGACGACCCGGCTCTACACATCCGGGCCGGAGGCAGACCGGGCGGCGGCGTTGTGGGCCGATTCGATCGTCGACGCCCGCCCGATCGAAGGTGGACCCGGCGCGGCGTCGGCGCTGAAGATGTGTTTCGCGGCGTGGACGAAGGGCAGCGCGGCGCTGTTGCTCGCGGTCAACGCGCTCGCCGACGCCGAAGGTGTCGACACGGCTCTTGCCGAAGAGTGGGCGATCTCGCAGCCCGGCCTGACCGACCGGTCGGCGGCGACGGCCGTCGGCGTCGCGCCGAAGGCGTGGAGGTTCGCCGGTGAGATGGAGGAGATCGCGGCGACGTTCGCCGCCGCGGGCCTGCCCGACGGGTTCCACCACGCCGCGGCCGACACCTATCGGTCGCTCGCCCGCTTCAAGTACGAGCCGGCAACGCTCGATGAAGTGATCGCCGAACTGCTCGCAACGGTACGTTCGACGGAATGAACGCACGAACACGCCGGATCGTTGTCGACGGCCTCGGGAGGCTGCCGCAGTTCGCACACGCCGCACGCGCCGGTGACCTGCTGTTCGTGTCCGGAACGCTCGGGACGATCGAGGGCTTCACGCTCGCCGACGGCATCGCCGCGCAGACGACGCTGACGCTCGAGAACATGGCGACGATCCTCGAGGCGGACGGCGCGGGCTGGGAGGACGTCGCCAAGGTCGACGTGTTCCTCGCCGACATCGCCGACGCGGCCGCGATGAACGCGGCGTACTCCGAGTTCTTCGGCGACATCGTGCCGCCCGCGCGGATCACCGTCGGCGGCTGCGCACTCGCCCTCGACGCCCGAGTCGAGATGGACTGCGTCGCCCATCGACCCGCCGCCCGCTCGACGCCGGGCCCTGCGCGCTCACTGCCGAGCCGGCGCTCGCTCGTCGTCGAGCACGATGGCGAGGAACTGTTCGTCGAGGTCGTCGGTGAGGAGCACCGCGACCGTGCGACACCGCTCGTGCTGTCGCATGGCGCCGGCGGCAACCACGCCATCTGGTTCCAGCAGGTCGCCCACTTCGCGACCGATCGGATGGTGGTCACGTGGGACCACCGCGGTTTCGGGCGTTCGACAGACCACGCCGATGCCAGTGGTCCGCTCGTCGCGCCGGGCGACCTGCTGGCGATCTGCGCTGCGCTCGCGATCGATCACGCCGATCTCGTCGGCCAGTCGATGGGCGGCTGGACCACCGTGGGAGCCGCGCTCGCCCAGCCGGGGCTGGCGAGATCGATCGTGCTCGCCGACACGCTCGGCGGGATCGTCACCGATGCGATCGAGCGTGCGATGGACAGCTACACCGACGGCCCACCTGTGTTCGACGGGGCAACGCTGGGACTGCACCCCGCCATCGATCGATCGCTCGCCGAGCGCGACCCGGCTCGCGCCCACCTCTACCAGATGATCGGGGCTTTCGGCTCGATCGACACGCCGACCCTGATCGGTCGCCTCCTCGCACACACCCACACCGCCGAGGAAGCGGCGGCGATCACGTGTCCGGTGCTGTGCGTCGTCGGCGACCGCGACCCGCTGTTCGCCCCCGCAGCCGTACGCGCCCTCGCCGACCTGCTCCCCGACGCGCGGGTCGCCGAGATCCCCGGCTCGGGCCATTCGCCGTACTTCGAGGATCCCGAGGTGTGGAACGCGATCGTCGGCCGGTTCCTCCGCAGCCTCGATCGGTGACCACGGCGCCGCGTCCGGCATGGTGTGCGATCATGAGGGTGGACCGAGGGAGCCGAAATCGATGAGCGCGAACACGTATCACCACGCACCCGAACACATCGCCGCCGCGCCCTCCGGGTGTCCCGTCGACCACGGCTGGTCGCCGCTGTCCGCCGACTACCTCGCCGACCCCTACCCGATCGCCGCGCGATTGCGCGACGACCACCCTGTGTTCTACTCGGACGCGCTCGGCCACGTCGTCGTGACCCGCATGGAAGACCTCGAGACCGTGTTCACCAACCCGGACGTCTACGCGTCGACCAACGTCCAGGACCCGATCTTCCCGCTCGCACCCGAGGCCGCCGAGGTCCTCTCCGCCGACGACTTCGACCCGATCGCGGTGATGTCGAATCGGCCCGAACCCGATCATGCCCGCATCAGGGTCTACACGCGCGGTGGGTTCGGCAACCGGCGTCTCAGATCACTCGAGGACTACATGCGCGGCCGGGCGACCGACGTGCTCGAGGCGATGATCGCTCACGGCTCACCCGCCGAGTACGTGGCCGCCCTGGCATTCCCGCTGCCCGCCGAGATCGTGTTCCGTTTGATCGGATTCCCGCCCGAGGACGACCTGATGATCAAGTCGTGGTGCGTCAACCGCCGTGCGTTCTCGTGGGGGAAGCCGACCGCACGCGAGCAGGTCGAGATCGCCGAGGGGATGCTCGAGTACTGGCGCTACTGCCGCGCGTTCGTCGCCCGGCGACGCGATGGGCGCGCCGACGACTTCTGCTCCGAACTACTCGACGCCCACGACGCCGATCCCGACCCGGCCAACGGCACCGGGATCAGCTACCGCGAGGTCGAGTCGGTCGTCTACGGCATCAGCTTCGCCGGCCACGATCCAGTGACGGCGCTCCTGTGCAACACACTTCTCTGCCTGCTCCCCCGCCGCGACCAGTGGGATCGCCTCGTCGCCGATCCCTCGCTCGCACAGAACGCCGTCGAGGAGACGCTGCGATACGAATCGAGCCAGGTGTCCTGGCGACGCGTGACGACGCAACCGACGACGCTCGACGGCGTCGACCTGCCCGCCGGGACGCGCCTGTTCCTCAACTTCGCCGCGGCCAACCGGCAGCCCGACCTGTTCGATGACCCCGACACGTTCGACATCCACCGTTCGACCGCCAACCGCCACATCAGCTTCGGCAAGGGCATCCACTTCTGCCTCGGGTCGGGTCTCGCCCGGATGGAGGCGCGGATCGTGCTCGAGCTGCTCGCCGAACGCCTCCCGTCGCTGCATCTCGTGGCCGACCAGACGATGACCTACTTCCCGAACATCACGTTCCGCGGCCCGGACGCGCTCCACATCGAGTGGGACTGACGCGCGGAGATGCCCGACCCGACCTCTGGACACCAGGGCGAACCGGGCGCGACGATCCGGATGCCGTCGCGACGCATTCCCGCACTGATCCAGATCAGGCGGCGGCTGCTCCTTGCGGTCGGCTTGATCATCTTCATCGCGGTGATCGTGCTCATCCAGCGCAACGGATACAGCGACGCCAGCGACGGCAGGGTCGGCGTCGTCGATGCGGTCTACTACTCCGCCGTGTCGGTCACGACGACCGGTTTCGGCGACATCACACCGGTCAGCACATCGGCTCGCACCGTCGACGTGCTGCTCGTCACACCCGCCAGGATCGCCTTTCTCGTCGTCCTCGTGGGGACGACGATGGAGGTCCTCACCGGTCAGACACGCCAAGCCTTCGCGGCCCGACGTTGGAGGAAGAACGTGCACGATCACTACATCATCTGCGGCTACGGCTCGACCGGTGAGAGCGCGGTCCGCGCGCTGAGGGCGCAAGGAATCCAGCCCGAGCTGTTCGTCGTGATCGAACCGGACCCCGAGGCCGCGGCCCGTGCCGCGGCGGACGGACTGGTCGTCGTGGAAGGCGACGCCACGCGCCAGGGCATCCTCGCCGAGGCGCACGTCGAGCGCGCCCGGGCGGTGATCGTCACCCCCAACCGTGATGACACCGCGGTGCTCATCACGCTGACGGTCCGCGAGGCGAACCCGGAAGCGACGATCGTCGTCGGCGTGCGCGACGCGGAGAACCTCCACCTCCTGCGTCAGAGCGGCGCCGACTCGGTGATGCACTCCGCCGACGCTGTCGGCCGGCTCCTCGGCCTGGCGACCACGTCCGCCTCGGTAGCCGGCGTGATCGGTGACCTCCTGCTACCGGGCAGCGGCTTCGACGTCGTCGAATGCGATCCGGTCGAACAGTCCGACGGCTCGCTCGGTGCGCCGGCAGACACCAGCGTGCTCGCCGTCCTCCGCGACGGCGATCACCATCGCCCCGACCAACTGACCGGCGGCCTCGCTGCCGGCGACCGCCTCGTCGTGCTCAAGTCCGACTCCTAGCGATCGAGCGGCCGACCATCCAGCCGTCACCAGGCGGTGTCGGACTCACATATCGTGGCCGACATGGCCCGACGACCGTGCACCGGGGGCAGCGGCGATGGCTGACGACTGGATCGGCGGGAAGTTCTTCCGCGAGAGCATGGGCATGTGGCGCGACACGCTGCCTCTCGCAGGGTCGTACACGAGTGGGATGGGACAGCTCGCCGACGCGTTCGGATTCACGCCCTCGGCGATACTCCGCGAGATCGTGTCGACCGCCCGAAGGCGGCTGATCGATCGGCCCGTCGCGTTCGACGTCGGCACGAGCCCGGTCTCGCTCGTGCTCCGCGAGATCGCCGTCGACTCGACGACGATGGGACCCGCACTCGGCCAGCTCGGCGACGTCGAGCTGGAGGCGAGTGACCTGCGGTGGAACGAGATCGACGTCGAGCACGCCGTAGCCCGCCTCCGCAACGTCCACATACAGCCGGGCACGACGCCGGTGCTGATCGCCGCCCCGATCGAGTTCGAGTTCGCGATCGGAGAGAGCACGGTCCACCACCTCACGCGGTCGAGCAGGATCGGCCAGCGCGTCGAGATCGAGCTTGCCGACGACGTGGCATACATCCGACCCGTCCGAGGCCGCCGTCTCGGCCACATCGATGTTGTGCTCGAACCGGCGCCGCGCCACGTCAATCTGATCGTCACGCATCTGCACGCCGCCGACCGGGTGCGGATCCGGCGCGGGCTCGGTGCGCTCCCTCGCCTCCGTGTCGATCTGCCCGAGGCACTCCACAACCGCGTGCACGCGATCGACGTGGATCATGGCCGGGTCGTGCTGCGCGGGCACGTCGCGGAGTGGCGCGAACCGATCGGCCTCACCGAACTCGAGCAGCTCGTCGGTCGGCTCCGCTCGTTCGACGGCGGCGTCCTCGAGGTACCCCGTGCCGACGACGCACTCGACGGAGCCGTCGACCGCGCCCGCGCGGCGGAGAACTCACCGGTCGACGAACCCGACGACGGCAACTCACACGACGTCTGAAGGTCGTCGCCAGTCGTCGTCAGTCGTCGATCCAGGGGCCGACGCCGCTGATGCGATCGATCGCGACGCGGACGACGACACTCGTCGCCGAATCGCGCAGTGCCAGCGGATGGCGCTCGAGTTCGGTGTACTTGCGGGCGAGGTCGTCCATCAGCTCGGGAGCGGGACCCGGCTCGATCGTCGCCGTCCCGCGCACGACGAGATGGCGTTGGTAGCCGCGCACGTTGCGTTCGGTATCCTCCAACGACATCACGATCCGTGCGTCGCGTCGGAGATTCCTCGCCTTCCGGCTCTCGGAGTCGGTTCCGAACAGGATCTCGTCACCGTGTGCGATGACCCACACCACCGACACCTGGGGGCTGCCGTCGGGGTTGGTGGTCCAGACGTGCGCAACCGCGTCGGAACCGAACAGCGCCTGTGCCTCGGTTGAGATCACGGCCATCAGAGCCCCCTGGATCGCCGAGACCGATCATAGTTCAACCCTGGACACGCCGACCGAGGACCGCGGCCCGACTCGGGGCCTGACGCCGGGCGGCGATGTCAGGCGACCGGCGAATCGGTCTCGTCGGCGGAGAGGATCTTGAACGCCCCGGCGGCCACGGCGACGAGGGCGAGGATCATAATGAGCACTTTGAGGTTCACTGGATTGTCTCCTGTTGCTTGCTGGGGTCAGGATCATGGCACCTACGTGCCGATGAGTCGATCATGCTCCGATTCCCGCCGCCATCACAGGGCCGGAGGTCATGACCTGGCGACATCCTCGCTCCGCGATCTGAGTCCGGGCACGACCCTCGGCACCAGTGCCACCGCAATCCCGGCGAGAACGATTCCGGTGGCGGCCACCGCCCAGACCTCGGCGACGTCGGTGAACACCAGTTCGAAGAACTCGCGGAGCGGTTCGATCAGGCTGATCACGGCGTACGAGGTCGCCATCGCGGCGGTGAGCATCATCTTCCACCGGGTGAGCGGCCGGCTGACGACGAGAAGGATCACCAACCCGATCGACAGCAACGTCATCGTCGCGACGGTCCGGGCCTCGACGAGCTCGACGTCGACGCGACGGCGGGCGTACTCGTACACGACGTAGGTCGTCGTCCCGGCGATGATGCCGGCGGGCAGCGAGAACCGCAGCACCCGTTCGAGGAAGCCGGCCCGCACGAGCCCTCGCTCGGGGGCGAGCGCGAGAATGTACCCCGGAACGCCGATGCTGAACGTGCCGATCAGCGTGAGCTGGCGCGGGATGAACGGGAACGGAACCCCGGCGAGGCCGACGATCGCGGTCAACAGCACCGCATAGACGGCCTTGACCACGAACAGATTGGCGACGCGCTCGACGTTGTTGATCACCTTGCGCCCCTCGTCGACGACGACCGGCAGCGTCGAGAACCGGTTGTCGAGCAGTACGAGGTCGGCGACCGACCGGGTGGCCGGACTGCCGGCTCCCATCGCGATGCCGAGATTCGCGTCCTTCAGCGCCAACACGTCGTTCACACCGTCGCCCGTCATCCCGACGACACGACCGCGCGATTGCAGCGCCGCCACGATCTGCTGCTTCTGCTCGGGAACGACGCGCCCGAACACGGTGTCGGCCTCGAGCGCATCGGCCAACCCTTCGATATCGGACGGCAACCCGCGCGCATCGGTGCCCGGACCGAGCGAATCGATGCCGACTTGGTCGGCGACCGCCTTGACCGTCTCGACGTTGTCGCCGGAGATGACCTTCAGCTCGACATCCTGCTCGCGGAAGTAGCCGACGATCTCGGTCGCGTCGTCGCGCGGCGTGTCGCGGAGCACGACCAGCGCCGCCGGTGTCAGCTCGGAGGGCAGGCGTTGCTCGATGACGGCAGACGCACTGCGCGAGAGCATCACCACCCGGCTCCCGCGCTGCGACAGATCGCGCACCCGCCCCGCGACGTCGCCACCATCTGCGCTGCCGCCCTCCCCCATCGTGTCGAGCAGCACATCGGGGGCGCCCAGCACCCAGGTGCCGTGACCGTCGAACGTCGTCGACGACCACTTGCGGGCGCTCGAGAACGGCTCGGTTGCGATCACCGGCCAGTCGGGGGGCTCGCCGAGACCTGCGCGGATCGCGATCGTGGTCGAGTTCGGTGCGGGATCCGACGCGGCGAACGCGGTGAGTGCCGGACGCACGTCTTGGTCGCCGTCGAGCACCTCGACATCGGCGAGCGAGAGGTCGCCCGTCGTGATCGTGCCCGTCTTGTCGAGGCACAGCACGTCGACCCTCGCCAGCATCTCGACGGTCGCGAGCTGTTTGGCGAGCGCGTTGTGGCGGCTGAGTTCGAGTACACCTGCGACGAACGCCAGGCTCGTCAGGAGTACGAGCCCGTCGGGGACCATCGCCACCGCCGCGGCCACGGTGCCCTGCATCGCATCCTGCCACCGATCGGCATCCTGGTAGAGCGACCAGAACAGCAGCGCCGAGGCGACCGGGATGATCGGGACGAGCCACTTGAGGATCAGATTGATCGACCGCTGCAGCTCGGAGTCGGCGAGCGAGAACTCCTGCGCCCTCCCCGCGAGGCCGGCTGCATAGCTGTCCTCCCCGACCGCCGTCGCGACGCACCTCCCGCTCCCCGACACCACGAAGCTGCCCGAGCGGGCGTCGTCGCCGAGATGCTTCGCCACGGGGTCGGACTCCCCGGTGATCAGCGACTCGTCGATCTCGAGGCCGCCCGCGGCGACGATCTCGCCATCGACGACCAGTTGGTCGCCGGGCCTGAGCGCGACGAGGTCGTCGATCACCACATCCTCGGCCGCCACCTCGCGCTCGCGGCCATCTCGGACGACCATCGCCTTGGGCGCGCTGAGCACGCGGAGACGGGCCAGTTCGCGCCGAGCCGACAGCTCCTGGACGATGCCGATGACGCTGTTGCTGACGACCACACCGATGAAGAGCGCGTCCCGCCAGAAGCCGGCAACGATGATCAACACGAACAGCGTGACCATGATGCCGTTGACCGGCGTGAAGATGTTGGCCCGCATGATCTGGCCGACCGACCGCTCGGTGTGAGATGTGGTGCGGTTTGTCCGGCCGGCGGCAACGCGGTCTGCCACCTGCGCCGCGGTCAGTCCCTCAGACGCGGACTGGAGCGTTTCCGCATCGGCTGACATCGCCTCCAGCATCGCACCCCCGCTTCTGGACGCGGCACTCATCGGCCTGTGGCATCTGCGATACGGTCGCGGGTCGGGATGACCGGCGACCAGCCGCTCGTGAGCGGAACTACCTCGACGTTCGCCCCGCGCGACAGCGCGTCACGCGACGCGGCTGACGCAGCGGGACGTGACACGACCACGATCGGCGGTGTCCTGCGACGCGAGGTCAGCGCGGCGAGCGCGGCGGTCTTCCGCATCGCGTTCGGAACGGCGATGATCGTCAACGCCCTGCTGTACGTTCCCAGGCTCGTCGGCGAGTACTACGTCGATCCGGCCTTCCACTTCCCGTACGCCGGATTCTCGTGGGTCGAGCCCGCTCCGGCGATCGGCATGTACGCCGTCTACGCGGGAATGGTGCTGTGCGGCGCCGCGGTCGCGTTCGGCTACCGCTACCGATTGGCGATCGGAACGTTCTTCGTGCTCACGACGTACGTCTTCCTGCTCGACTCCACCCACTACCAGAACCACGAGTACCTGATCTCGCTGCTCGCGCTGCTGATGTTCTTCATGCCGCTCGACCGATACTGGTCGGTCGACGCCGCGAGACGGCCGTGGATCGCGCGGGCGACGATTCCCGTGTGGGTGGTCTGGATGCTGCGATTCCAGATTGCGATCCCCTACTTCTACGGCGGACTCGCCAAGCTGAACGGCGACTGGTTCCGCGGAGAGCCGCTCCGCGGCTGGCTGGCGAACCGGACCGACATCGAGCCGCTCCATTCGCTGCTGACGAACTCGTCGGTCGTCTGGTTGATGACATTCGGCGCCCTCGCCTTCGACCTGGTGATCGTGCCCTTGCTGCTGTGGCGTCGCACGAGGCTCGCTGTCTTCGCGGTCGCGGTCGTCTTCCACCTGACGAACGCCTGGCTGTTCGGCCTCTACGTCTTCCCGTGGCTGATGATCGCGGCGACCACGATTTTCTTCGATCCCGACTGGCCGCTCGCGCTCGCGCGCCGGATGCGGGGGCGCCTCTTCACCGACCGGGTCGGACCAGAGGATCTCCGCGCCGCCGCGACCCCTGCCCAGCGTCGATCGAGGACCGGCCCACTCCTGGCGGTCGTTCTCGGTGCCTGGGTGGTAGTACAGCTCGTGTTTCCGCTGCGCCATCTCGTCATCGCCGGCGATCCGAACTGGACCGAGGAAGGCCACCGGTTCGCGTGGCACATGATGCTGCGCAACAAGACCGGCACCGCCGTCTTCGAGGTCGAGACGAGCGGTGGCGTGATCATCGTCGATCCACGCGATCACCTGTCGGCCGCGCAGAGCGAGCACATCGTCGGCCACCCACAACGGCTGGTGCAGTTCGCGCGGCACCTCTCGTCGATGTACGACGGCGCCGAGGTGCGCGTCGACAGCCGGGTCTCACTCAACGGGCGGCCGCACCAGCCGATCGTCGATCCGAGCGTCGACCTCGCCGCGCAACCAACCGCGTGGATTGGCCACCGCGAGTGGATCTTGCCGCTCACCGAGCGGGCCCCCTGATCGAAGATCCACCCGACCGCGGTTGCCGACCCGGACCTGCCGGATCGACGGTCACTTCAGTCGCCCGCGTCGAGCGCGTCTTGGAGCGCGGCGGCGGCCTCGTCGTCGAGATCGCCTGCGATGTAGGTGCCGCCCTTGTGCTTGGAGAGTTCCGCCCGGACGAGTTCCTCGTCGGACTGCGAGATCAAGAGTGCGACCGCGATGCGACCGTTGTCGAGTTCGTCGCGGATCTCGTGCAGGAACTCGTCGGATATGCCGGTGTCGCGCAGCTTCGCGATCAGTGCGCCCGCACCCGCTCCCGCCGCCATGACGGCGAAGGGAGCCGCCAGGATCAGTCCCAGCACGAAACCGATTCCGGCGCCGGCAGTCGCCGCACGCATCGGCGAGATGTCCTTTGTCTCGGTGATCACCGCGACGCCGCCCTCGCCCTTGTGGACGTAGACGAGGTCGTCGATCACGAGCGCTCGCTCGTCGACGAGGCGCGTCAGCGACGAGACGAAGTGTTCTGCTCGTCGACGGTCGGCGAATGCGACGACCAACAGCCGTGTGCTCATCGGGAGCTGCTCTCTCGGGTCGGCTTCGAACAGGGATTCGGGAATCGGGACGCGTGCATCGACCCCAAACTATGATTCATTCATCGAGGAGAGCGACATCACCCCCAATGATCGCCCGTTCGTCGATCCGGCCGATGCCACCGGCGATGCAGTCGGACTGACCTCTTCGCTCCGAGCGCTGCCGCCGCGTCAGCTGGCGATCGCCACCATCGAACTCGTCGCGGTCACCGCGATCGCGTGGGTCCTGCTGCGGACCTCGACCGAGATCGGCCACCTGCTGGCGAGGATCGCCGGCGTCATGATCGCGCCCTACCTCGCCATCGTCGCCTGGCAGAAAGTGCGCGGACCTCGGCGCCAGTGGCTCGAAGGCCTGGGTGCTGCGATCGGTGCGCTGATCGGACTGGCGTTCGCCATCGAACCCGAGCGCTATGAGGTGCCCATGACGCGGCTCGCCGGGATCGCGATGCTGATCGTGGCGGTCTCGCTCGAATGGCGGACCCGAGGCCTGCGCGATGCCGGACCGGTACGACGCGCTCACGGTAGGGCGATCGCGTTCGCGATCGCCGGACTGAGCTTCGTCGTGCTGCCGACGATCGCGTTCAGTATCGCGATCTGGCTCATCGTCTTCACGCTGGGTGCCCGAACGGTGCTGCGCGCCGCGATGCGGCTCCAGCTCGTACACCTCGACGTCGACCCCGACCGATCGCTCCTGCTCCAGTGGCTCGACTCGAAGATCCGAACCGAGGAAGACCGGGGCGTTCTCTACGACCAGGTGTACTTCGAGGGGATGGGAGCGCCGCGCAAGCTCGCCGGTTTCGTCCTGCTGATGATCTTCGCGTCGATCATCTCGGCGATGGGGGTACTCACCGACTCCACCGCGGTGGTCATCGGGGCGATGCTGATCGCTCCGCTGATCAATCCGATGATGGGGATGGGCCTCGCGCTCACGATGGGCTGGCCCAACCGGCTCGGCCGGTCCGCGGCCATCGTCGCGCTCGGCGTAACGATCGCGGTGGCCGCCGGCTGGATGTTCGCCGGGGGCGTCGACCTCGTCATCGACGTCGGCACGAACTCCCAGATCGTTTCCCGGGCCTCGCCGACGGTCGGTGATCTCATCATCGCGGTCGCCGCCGGCGCGGCCGGTGCCTACGCACTCTCGCGCCGCGAGTTGTCATCATCGCTCCCCGGTGTGGCGGTGGCGATCGCACTCGTCCCGCCGCTGTCGGTGATCGGCATCACCGCCCACGCGCGGGCCTGGGATCAGATGCGCGGGACGACGCTGCTGTTTCTCACCAACTTCGTCGCGATCGTCGTCGTCGGCGGCATCGTGTTCGTCCTCACGGGCATCGCGCCGATCAAACGCCTCGCCGAGAACCAGCTCAGGGTCCGCACCTCCGCGGCCGCCATCTCGGTCCTCGCGATCATCGTCATCGGCGCCCTCGTGTTCAACGGTCATCAGATCGCGAACGACGCCCTCGCCGGCAACAACGCGCAACGGGCCGTACTCGAATGGCTCGGTGAAGAGACCGAGTTCGAGGTCGAATCGGTCACGATCGACGGCGAGATGATCGAGGTCGTGCTCGTGGGACCCGGTGATCCGCCCTCGGAGTTCCATCTCGCCCGCACCCTCGAGGACGAACTCGGCCACGGCGTCGACGTCCAACTGAGATGGACGGTGCAGGAGAGCCGCACCGCCTCGGCGGGCTGACCGCCACGGGCCGATGACGTTCTGCTCTACCGTCCCCGGTCGGCGTATGATTGTGTGTGGCCATGGAGACGACCGGATCACCGACCGAGATCCTCGACGATGACGAGTGCTGGAAATACCTCCGCGGCGCGGCGGTCGGCCGCCTGGCCGTCGATGTCGGCGGACAGCCCGACATCTTCCCGATCAACTATCTCGTGCACGAGGGTTCGATCTTCTTCCGCAGCGGGGCCGGCACGAAGCTCGCTGCAGCGGTGCTGATGGGACACATCGCGCTCGAGATCGACGGTTTCGAGCCACACGGTCGCACCGCCTGGAGCGTCGTTGTCAAGGGCCGGGCCGTCCAGGTCGAGAAGATGCAAGAGCTCTTCGAGGCCGAAGACCTCCCGCTGTTCCCCTGGGTCGCGTCGGTCAAGCCCAACATCGTCCGAATCGACCCGGTGCTCGTCACCGGTCGGCGATTCCACGTGATCGACGAGGTCAGCCCGGACGCGTCGGTCGGATGGGCGCACGAGGCCGATCCCGCCGCGGAGCGGCCGGGTATCGCAGTCGAGGGCGAGCCCGGCGACGACTATCACCCGGGCGAGCCGTTCCTCAGACCGAACTGACGATTCCGGCGACGGGAGGCCTGATGTCACCGATCGAGCGCGAGGAGATGAGCAGCGGCGACTGCTGGCGACGAATCCGATCGGCGACGATCGGACGGATCGCCTACGTCGACGACCGGACCGGCATCGAGGTCTTTCCGGTGAACTTCGTCGTCGACCGCGGCTCGATCGTGCTCCGCACCGCGCAGGGAACCAAGCTGACCGGTCTCGCCGCCCGACCCGAGGTCGTCTTCGAGGTCGACGGTGGCGACCCGGGTGCCCGCACGGCATGGTGTGTCGTCGCCCGCGGCTTCGCCGAGTCGATCGAGGCCCACGACGAGATCGTCGACGCGTTCGACCTCGACCTGACGACCTGGCACGGCGCCTCGAAACCGTTCTTCGTCCGCGTCGTCCCTTCCTCGGTCGAGGGCCACGACATGTCGGTGGATGATTCGTCGGCGACGTCTGACACCTAGGCTCGGTCTGCCGTGAAGAGAAGCGAGCCGGAACTCGAACAGGAGGGGCTCGCCCGCGCCCTGCTCGAGTCGTCCCCCGACGGTCTCCTGCTGGTCGACCCCGACGGCATCATCGTGCTCGCCAACCCGTCGGCGGCGACGATCTTCGGCCTCGAGCACGACGACCTCGTCGGGAGGGCGGTCGAGGATCTCGTTCCGGAGGAGGTGCGCCCCGACCACGAGGGCTTCCGACGGCGCTACTCAGATGATCCGGCCAGCCGTTCGATGGGCACCGGACTGCGCCTGTTCGCACAGCATCCCGTCGGTGGTCTCTTCCCGGTCGAGATCAGCCTCAGCCCGGTCGTCCTGACCGATGCCGCGAACCGCGAGGTCGTGCACACGATCGCCACCGTGCGCGACGTCTCCGAGCGCGAGGAGACCCAGGCCCGCGTCGCGCTGATGCAGGATCGTGAGCGGATCGCACGCGATCTGCACGACATGGTGATCCAACGCCTGTTCGCTGCGGGAATGAGCCTGCAGGCGGTCTCCGGCTCGACCGACCGGGCACTCGTCGACGAGCGGATCACCACCACGATCGACGATCTCGACGACACGATCCGTGAGATCCGAGCGACGATCTTCCACCTCGGCCAGCCACCCGAGCGCCCACCGTTCGGTGAACAGCTCGTGCAGCTCGTCATCGAGCGTTCCGAACACCTGGGCTTCGAGCCCGAGATCCGCCTCACCGGAGACGTCGATGAGCTCCCGGACTACGTCGCGACCCAACTGATCGCGACGCTGCGCGAGGGACTGTCGAACATCGCCCGCCACGCCGGGGCCACGGCGGCGCGAGTCGAGATCACGACGACGTCCGCCGAGGTGCACCTCGGCATCGCCGACGACGGGATCGGGATTCCCCCGCACCCCAAGCGCCAGGGCGGGCTCTCGAACATGATGTGGCGTGCCGCCGAACTCGGCGGCACGTGCACGGTCGAGCGCAACGAACCGAGCGGGACCCGCCTCAGCTGGCGCGTGCCGATCTGATCAGACGTCGCCCGGCCCGCGTCGCGACGAGCGGTCAGCGATACGAGCGGCTCCGCTCCTCGACCCGGGCCGACAGCGCCGCCGCCTCGGTGCGGCGGGACATCCCGAGCTTGGCTAGCAGATTCGAGACGTAGTTCTTGACCGTCTTCTCGGCGAGGTACATCTCCTGCGCGATCTGCCGGTTGGTGCATCCCTCGCCGATCAGATCGAAGATGCGACGTTCCTGGGGGGTCAGGTCGTAGAGCCTGCCCTCATCGCTGTTGCGCAATCGCCGTACGGCCAGGCGCACCTCGGCATCGTCCAGCAGACGGCGGCCCGCGGCCACGTGGCGGATCGCCTCGATCAGTTCGTTGCCGCGGATCTGCTTCAGGACGAACCCCGACGCACCGGCGTGGCCGGCGTCGATGAGGGCGGCGTCGCTGTCGAACGAGGTGAGGATCAACGACGCGATGTCGTCGAACTCGGACGTGATCTGGCGACAGACGTCGATCCCGTTGCCATCGCCGAGGCGGACGTCGAGCACGGCTACATCGGGCCGGCAGCGACGGATCACATCGATCGCATCGGCCGCCGCACCCGCCTCGCCGACGACGGTGATGTCGTCCTCGGCGTCGAGGGTCGCCGCCACACCGCGTCGCACGACCTCGTGATCGTCGAGCAGGAAGACCTTGATCGTCTGCCGGGCCTGGTCAGTCGCCATCGCCGTCCTCTCCGTCATCGCCGTCCTCGTCGCCATCGCCGTGTGTGCCGGGAACGACGACGAACGGCCGGTCGAGGCGGTGCAGCAGGGAGGTCGAGACCGAACCGAGCAGCGTCGAGCCGACCGCTCCGTGGCCGCGAGCGCCGG
>CBDUYD010000063.1:0-15882 GCA_965371355.1 uncultured Ilumatobacteraceae bacterium | reverse complement strand
CGGTGAGCGGGACGGCGGAGGCCTTGATGATGGCGATCACGGGACGTGACACGGTCGACGAACTCACGGGCCCGGTCGACGCTCTCCGTTGATCGCCGGCGACGCTCGTTCGAGCGCTTCGGGCCGCTACAGCACAGATCCGCGCGGCGGCGCGCAACTCGGCATCTCGTTGTCGCCCGCGAACGTCTCGATCCGCTCGGTGATCGGCACGCCGTCGACCGCGGTCTCGGTGAACGGCACGTTCTCGCCACCGCGTAGGCGCTCGGCGTAGTGATACCGGTCCTGGAGGAGCGTGCGGTAGTCGGCGATCCAGTCGGGGACGATCGAACGTCCCTTCTCGTCGGTCGGTTCGACCGCTTCGAGCTCGTCGAGCATCTCCGACAACAGGTCGGTCGACGTCACGACGAGGTCGGCCCGCACGTCGAGGTCGGCGTCAGCCTGCCGTTCGAGATGGGTGAGCTCGACCTCGACGTCGTCGCAGATCAGTTCGGCGCGCGCTGCCCACTCGCGGTCATCGATCTTGTTGATCGCCGTCTTCGAAGCGAAGAACAGCGCCCACGTCCAGAACGAGGCGAACGCGATGATGCCGACGACCAGGAGGATTCGCAGTACCAGACTCCCGCCCTCGTCGTCCCCCTGATCGTTCCCGGGGTCGTCGCCGTCGTGCGGAGTCGATCCGGGGCGGTCGTCCGTCGATGTCACAACCTTCGACGCTACGGGGCTCACCCGCTGGTAGAAACGCGCCCGTGGTGACCGAGACCGAGACCGCAACCCCGACGCCGGTTCGATTCGGGCGCGTCCGCCTGAACGTCCGCGTCGTGCGATCGATGCTCGCGCTGCGCCGCGACTACTTCGCCATCGCGATGGTCGGCGCAGCCGTCTTCGCGGCCTGCACGATCGCCTCGGGCTTCGCCGTGCAGTGGGTGATCGACGAGGTGATCTTCCCCCGATTCGAGACCGACGATCTCGTCCAGGGTGCATATCTCACGGGCGCGGCAATGATCATCGGCATCGGGATCCTGCGGGGGATCGCGGTGATCTTCCGTCGATCGTTCGCCTCGATGGGTATGTGGCGCGTGGCGGAGTCGTACACCGGTCAGGTACTCGACCAGTTGTTCGCCCAGCCGATCACCTGGCATCGCCGCCGTGCCGACGGCGACCTGGTCGCCCGCGCCGGCGTGGACACCGAATCGGCGGTGAGCGTGCTCGCACCGATTCCGTTCGCTCTGAGCACGGTGTTGATGATCGTCGGTACGACCGCCTGGCTGTTCTACCTCGACACGTGGTTGGGGATGGTCGCGTTGGTCGTGTTCCCGTTGCTGATCGGCACGAACGTGGTCTACGAGCGGTTGGTGTCCGGTCACTTCACGGTCGCCCAGGACCGCCTCGGCGACTTCTCCGCCGGCGTGCACGAGAGCTTCGAGGGCGTCCAGTTGGTGAAGGCGTACGGCGCCGAGGCGCGCGAAACCGTGCGGCTCGGGGGCCTCGCCGAGCACGTACGTAACGCGAGGGTGCAGGCGATCTCGGTGCGCAGCTGGTTCGAGGCGCTGCTCGACGTGATCCCGTCGCTGACCAACATCGCACTGGTCGTGCTCGGCGCGATCCGCGTCGAATCGGGCGACCTGACCGTCGGTGAGTTCGCGAGCGTGATCTTCCTGTTCACACTGCTCGTGTTCCCACTCCGGCTGATCGGGTACGCGCTGTCGGAACTTCCCCGCTCGCGCGCCGCATGGCTGCGTATCCAAGAAGTGGTCGGCGAACCGATCGAACCCGATCCGCGTCGACGGATCGGACGCACCCCGGTGGGAGTCGGCGTCGAACTGCATCACGTCTCGTACACGTACCCCGGCGATACCCGACCGGCCGTGCACGATGTCGATCTGACGCTCCCGAGCGGCTCGGTGACCGCTCTCGTCGGGCCCACCGGCGCGGGGAAGAGCACCCTCGTCGATCTCGTCGTCGGGCTCGTGCCACCGACGTCGGGCAGCATCGACCTGGCCGACGCGACGCGGTGCATCGTGTTCCAGGAGGCGTTCCTGCTGTCGGGCTCGATCCGTGACAACGTCGAGCTCGGAACCAGGCTCGGCGACGACGCGGTGTGGAAGGCGCTCGGGCTGGCCGAGGCCGCCGACTTCGTCGGCCTCCTCCCGCACGGACTCGACACGGTTGTGGGCGAGCGCGGGGTCAGCCTGAGCGGCGGGCAGCGTCAACGTCTCGCCCTCGCCCGTGCGCTCTCGCGCGATCCCGGACTGCTCGTGCTCGACGACACGACATCCGCGCTCGATCCGGCGACCGAATCGCGTGTGTTGGCCAACCTCCGGACGTCGTTCGGCTCGACGACCGTCCTGATCGTCGCGTCCCGGCCGTCGACGATCTCGCTGGCCGACGACGTCGTCTACATGGCCGGGGGAGAGATCGCCGCGCACGGCACGCATCGTCAACTGCTCGACTCTGTTGCCCCGTACCGGCGGCTCGTCGAGGCATTCGAGACCGACCGTGAAACGCCGGCCGCAGACGCCCCCGCCGCCGACGCTGCGGATGTCGCGCCATGACCAACGTCGATCCACGAGTCGTCGCCCGCGCCGGATCGATCACCGCACCGTCGAGTGACTCGGCGGTGCGGACGATCGGGCGCGGTCTCGAGACGGCGCCCGTCCTGCGCCAGGGCCTCGCGATCACGTGGTTGCTCGCGGCGATCGGGGCGAGCGGTCGTGTCGTCGTGCCGATCCTCATCCAGCAGGCGATCGATCGGGGCATCGTCGGCCAGGACGAGGTCCGCATCGATCTCATCGTGAGGCTCGCGATCGTCGGCGCCGTCGCCGTCCTGATCTCCGGTGTCGCGCTACGGCAGGCTGCGTTCAGGCTCGGGCAACGCAGTGAGCGGGCGTTGTACGACCTGCGAGTCCGCTTGATCGGACACATCCACCGCCTCAGCCTCGCCGACCACAGCGAGGAGCAGCGCGGCGGTCTCGTCGCCCGGGTGACGAGTGACATCGAGACGCTCGCCCAGTTCTTCCAGTGGGGCGGGCTCGCCTGGCTGCTCGACGGCACGCTGATGCTGATCGTCGGGTCGGTGATGATCGCCTACGACTGGATTCTCGCCCTCGTCGCGTTCGCGGTCGCATTCCCGCTCGTCTTCGTGCTGCGCGCTGTGCAGGCGCGGCTGCTGGTCGCGTACGACGCTGCGCGCCAACGCAACGGCGAGATGCTCGGCTCGATCGCCGAGGTCGTGACGGGAGCGCCGACGATCCGCGCGTACGACGCCGGTCCCGCGCTCGACGAGACGGTCAAGGTGACGGTCGCGGCAAAGGCGCTGGCCCAGGTGAGGGCCGCCCTGATCGGCTCGTTCCTCTACCCGTCAGGCGAGGTGTTCTCGGTGTTCACCGTGACCGCGGTCATCGGGGTCGGGGTGCTGCGTGGACCCGACAGCGGGCTCACCGCCGGGGCGCTCGTCGGGTTCATCTTCCTCACGTACCGCTTCCTCGAGCCGATCGCCGAGTTCACCGAGGTGCTCGACCAGACCCAGACCGCGGTCGCGGGACTGCGGCGCGTCCTGTCGGTGCTCGACATGCCGATCGGGCCACCGACCGCCGCCGAGACGATTCCACTCCCGGAGGGCCAACTCGCGATCGATGTCCGCGACGTGACGTTCTCGTACCGCAGCCGGGACGAGGGGGGCCGTGTCGACGCGCCCGTACTGGTGCACATCGACCTGTCGATCCCCGCCGGCCAGGACATCGCGCTGGTCGGAGCGACCGGCTCGGGCAAGACCACGCTCGGCCGATTGTTCGCCCGCTTCGCCGACCCGACCCTCGGCGAGATCGACATCGGTGGCGTCGACCTCCGATCGGTCGATCCCCAGGATCTACGTCGTCGCGTCATCGTCGTCGCGCAGGAACCGTTCCTGTTCGATGACACGATCGAGGCGAACATCGGCTTCGCCAGGCCCGAATGGACCGCGGACGGCGTGCGCCGCGTCGTCGACGACCTCGGCGTCGACGAATGGATCGACTCGTTGTCCAACGGAATGCAGACGATCGTGGGTGAGCGCGGCGAGTCGATGTCGGCCGGTGAACGACAGCTCGTCGGGCTGCTCCGCGCGGGGTACGCCGATCCCGACGTGCTGATCCTCGACGAGGCGACGTCGTCGGTCGACGCGCTCACCGAGGTGCGCATCGCTCATGCCCTCGAGCGACTCGCCCTGACGCGTACGACGATCGCCATCGCGCATCGGCTCTCGACCGCGGCGCGGGCCGATCGGGTGCTGGTGCTCGACGGGGGGCGCCTGGTCGAGGACGGAACGCACGCCGAACTGGTCACCAGGGGCGGTGTCTACGCCAAGCTCTACGAGGCGTGGGTGTCCGCGACCTCGGTCTGACGGGGCCTGCGAAGGGCGATCCCGTGTGGCATGATGGCTCCGACCACGATCGTCGAGACTGCGATCCACACGAGAGGGCTGGTCCAGCCGAAGCGGCTCGGCCAATCGGGTCCCGGCGGGTAGTCGTACCGCCACTCGAAAGCGACGACCGATCCCGCCACGATCGCGCCCGCGACGAGCACCGTCGCAGGCGCAAACCAGTGCCATCGTCGGATCACGACGAGCGCGGTCAGGGCATAGAGAGCTACGAACGGCCCCGCGACGAAGCCGACCGCCGCGACCAACGCCGCCGCGAGCAGGGGGCTGCGCCGGCGGGCGGCGGCACGGCTGCGCCGGTCGGCAGCCCGCGCGTCGGCGGGCGCCGCACGGACGCGCCCGAAGATCGCAAGGCCGACGACACCGATCGCGGCCGCCAGCGACAGCCACAGTGCGATCCGCACCGAGCGCTGGGGTGTCCACACGAGATGGACGGTTCGTTCGACCGTCGACGGTGGGAGGATCCAGCCGTTGGCGTAGCCGTCGATCAGGACCGGCCGCCCGAGATCTCCTCCGTCTGAGAGAACCGCCGTCCACCCGTCGTTGAAGCTCTGGCCGAGGATCAGCCACGACGTGCCGGCGGACGGGCCGACGACCACGTCGAGTTCGGTCGAGGTGGTCCCGACCAGCGAGGTGGAAGGTGCCGCCTCGATCCCTCCCGCCGTTGTGCTGCCGGGCTCGTCGTCGAGCAGTAGACGATCGATGTCGAACCCGGATACGGCGCCCGGAACCGCCTCGATCCGATGTGCCCCCGCAGTCAGTTCGAGCGGACCGTCGCAGGCCTCGAGCGACAATTCCGACCGTGTCAGCGCCTGCCCGCGGTCACCGATGACACGGACCCGAACAGGACGTTCGTCGACGAATACGAGGTCTTCTCGGCAGCTGTCGGAAATCGGGAACGTGCGATCGAAGGATGGGTTCGGGAGGTCACCGAAGCGGATATCGGTGATACCGATCGGCAGCACCTGTACGACACCGGAGAGTTCGGCCAGCGTCGTCCGCTCGGCGATCGCCGAGACGGTGATCGACGAGTTGACGGAGGTGTACGCGTCGATCGGGACCGTCGCGCTGGCGATGCCGTCGTCGATCGTGGCCCCACCGAGGTCGATCGTGTGCGGGACACCATCGTCGCCGACGAGTAGAAGTGCGGTCGGCTTCGAGTGAAGACCGTCGTCGAGCCAGCTCACAGTGATGTCGTCGGCATCGACCGGTTCGGGATGAGCGATGGTCAGCGTCGCGCCGACCACCGTGTCGAACGGTGTCTGCCAGGCGGTCTCGCCGTGGCCGTCGAGGGCCGACGCGCCGCGCGAATCCGGACTGCCTCGCAACCGGCGATCGGCGATGACCATCGACGGGTCATCGAGGGCGGACAGCAGTGTCGCGTCCGATGCCTCGGCCGAGAGCCGGGCTTCTCCGGTGACGTTGAACGAGCGTTGCTCGGGCACGGTGATCTCGCGAACGATGAACGGCTCGGGAGACGACCGGTTGGGCACCGCGGGGTCGATCCGCTGCCGCGTCAGCAGGTAGCTGAGGCGCTGTTCGGCGATTCGTTGATCGTCGACGATCGCGAAGTCGTCGAGCGCAGGGAGGCGAACCACCCGATCGTCGACCACGCCGGGGATCGTGACCTCGGCGAAGCCGACGCCCGGCTGTCCGAAGTAACTGCTCAATTCGCCGACATTGTCGGCGAGGATCTCGATGCGCATCGATCGGAACGAGTCGACCGGCAAGTCGATCGGCTGGCCGGGGATCGTCCGTGAGCGCTCGTCGAGCTGCGCGACGAACGATGTCTCATCGTCGAGGGTCACGCGCGCCTCGGTGATGAACCGGCCAACCGCGCCGGTCACCGGCTGGAGCAGCGTGATCATCGAGGCCTCGGCGGGTTCGGACAGGTCGACCTCCCAGATCAGGCCGGTCGTCTTCTCGAAGACGCCGGCGCGCCACGCTGTGGAGGGGTTGCCGTCGATCGCGAACCACGGAGCATCCTCGGGTGTGTACGCGACACGATTGCCGTAGTAGCTCGCACGGATGTCGGACACGTCGCCGCGGTGGACACCGATCGTCTGCCGATCGACGTTCTCGGAGAACACCTCGAGTTGGTTGTTGCCGGGATCGTCGTCGAGCTGGATCGGGCCGTCGGCCTCGAGCGCGCCGAGGTTGGAACCTACGGTCGAGTGGTGGCGTCCCTGCCGGCGATTGGTGTCGCTGACGACCCACCACGGGTTGGAGCCCACCATCGACGGTTCGAGGTCTCCCTGCTCGGCGAGGTCGGCGAGTGTGGCGGCGTAGAGGAGCGGACGGTCAGGCTCGAGGAGGCCCGCAGCGGCGAGGTCGACGACCCCCTCGCCGCTGCCGGCGAGGATGATCGGCTCCGCGGTCGAGGCCGACGTGACGACACGCGATCGACCGATGTCGAACGCGGCGACGACGGGGAAGCTGGAGGCCGCGTCCCGGTCGGCGAGTGTTCGCTCGTCGACGATCGGGATCTCGGGTCGATCGACGACGATCGGGCCGGCATGGTCGGGCTCGCCGAGCGCCGCGGTGACATCGGTCCACAGGGGACCCGGCCTCGCCAGCCGGTAGCGCTCGTGCTCGAGGTCGTTGCGCACGACGATCGTGTCGACGCCGAGCCGATCGGCGACCGGCACCAGCGCCTCGGGTTCGAACCATCCCTCGGGGATCCGCCGCTCGAAGGCGTTGAGCAGGTCGGCGGCGGCCGCACCGCCCTGCGGTACGAGCTCGCGGGCGAGGTAGGGCCGATCGATCAGCCCCGGCAGGACTGGATCGACCGTGCCGCCCCACCGGTAGTTGGCGAAGTCGGCCGCCGGGACCTCGTAGACACGGCCGGCCGTGCCGGGCACCCACCCATCGTCGAGCCACGATGCCAGATCGGTCACGTGCGAGGGCGGTGCCTCGTCGCGCAACAGCGACGGCGTGAGCGAGGTGGCGGTGAACCAGGGGAAGAGCTGGAGCACGACGAGCCCGATCAGACCGGCGGGGATCATCAGCTCCCACCGACGTGGCGAGTCGGATCGCCCGGCGCGCGCCGATGCGAGACGGTCTCGGAGCCACTCACTGCTCGCACCGAGGCCAAGCGCGAGGGCGAGGATCACGAGTGGAGCGGCGCGCGGTGTCGAGCGCAGTGCGAGCCCGACCGTGGTGTCGGAGGCGAACCACTCGAATACTGCGCCGTACGGGGTCGAGTTGCCGAGCGGCGCGGCGCCGACGCTCACCGCGAGCCCGATCAGCAGCATCACCGCAGCGGTGACACGTCCGGCGAAGGCGACGAGCAGACCGAGCAGCGACGCGCCGGCGACGAGGAAGCCGAGGGCGATCACCGCCGGATTGTCGTAGTAGGGCAGCGACGGGCCGACCCAGGCATCGAGCTGATCGCCGCCGTAGAAGAACCAGTAGCCGAGGCCGCGCATGATCTCGGCCGGCGTGCTGGCGCCGGCCACAGCCTCGTAGGTCTCGGTGTAGCGCAGGATCGGGATGCCGTAGTTGCCCTGCACCGACAGTGCGACGATCCACCACAGTGAGACAGCAGCGGCGAGCACTCCGATCCGGAGGGCGCCGGCGATCGCGGCACGGGCGGCGACGCGGCCGGACAGCACGTCGCAGACCAGCCAGATCACCGGTCCGAGCCCAGCCAGCACCAGCGCGGTGGCGTTGACGCTGCCGACGAGCGCCACGATGACCGCGAACTGGGCGGCGGGTCGCCAGGATCGGGTTCTGGCCGCCTTGGCGGCGAGCAGGATCATCCACGGGAGCGCCGCCCACGGCCCGAGGATCACCGACAGGCGCGCGAGGTAGCTCAACAAGTACGGGCTGAAGCCGTATGCGAATGCCGCGACCAGTGCGCCGGCGACCGCCCATCCCAGCCACCTGGCGAGGCGGAACATGCCGTAGGCCGCAGCGAACACGAGGGTGCCCCAGAGCAGCCGCTGCGTGAGCCAGTCGGGGATGCCGAGCTGCTCGGTGATCCAGTAGTACGGACCGAGCGGAAACAGGTACCCGATGTTCTGGTGTGGAACCGTTCCGGCGCCGACCGAGGGGTCCCACATCGACCGCGCCCGGTCGAGGACCGCACCCGGATCGAGGGTCAGGTAGGTCTTGGTGTCGGCACTCACCCGGCCGGGCGATGTCAGCAGGATCGGGAGATACGAGGCGACCGCCAGCAGGACGACGGCCGCACGATCTGGGGAGCGGGCGCACCACGACCTCACAGCTCGAACCGGGCGCGTCATCCGCCTAGAACGTACCGGGCGCTATCGTCCGATCTCGATGATTGATGGTCGTCAGGCCTCCACCTCAAAGGTGACGACCTCCTGATGGCGGTGGCGACGCCGTCGGTCAGATCGAGGGCGAGCACTCAACGGCGATGGTTCGAGGGGCTCGACGGCATCCGGTTCCTGGCCGCGTTCCTCGTTCTCGTCCACCATGCCGCATTCTCGAGCGGGGTGACGTTCCGCTGGCCGCTCGCCGGGACCTTCTTCGGCCGCATGGACATCGGGGTGTCGATCTTCTTCGTACTCTCGGGCTTCCTGTTGTACCGGCCGTTCGTCGTCGCGCAGTTCGACGGGTCCGATCCACCGCCGCGGTGGCCGTTCTGGATTCGTCGGCTGGTGAGGATCTATCCCGCCTACTGGTTCGCGTTCCTGACCCTCCTGGCCCTGGGGACCGTGACGGTCAAGGGCGTCGAAGGCTTCGTCCTCTCGTTCACCCTCACCCACGTCTATGTGCCCTCGTACGCGGTCTCGGGCATCACGCAGTCATGGAGCCTGGCGACGGAACTCGGCTTCTACCTCGTGCTGCCATTCGTCGCCGCTGGTGCCCGCCGGTACAGCCGCCGGCAGTCGGGAGGTCCCGCGCGCTCGATCAACCGGCAGGCATTGCGGCTACTGGCCGTCTGCGCCCTGCTCGCCGTGTTCAGCGTCGTGTTCCGCCTGTTGATGGCGAAGGTCTCGCCCTACCCGCTCCGGTCGTGGGGGGCGGTGTCGCGGCTCTGGACGCCTTCGTACCTCGACATGTTCGCCGCCGGCATGGCGCTCGCTGTGGTGTCGGCGTGGGCAGAGCGTCGCTCGATGATCCGTCGGGCGACCGAGCGTGCGACGCGCCGGGTGTGGCTGTGGTGGCTCGGCGCCGTCGGCGCGTTCTGGTTCGTCTCGACACAACTCGACCTCGAGCGAGGTCTCGCGGTGGCCGGAGTCGAGCGCGAGATCATGCGCCAGTCGTTGTACGGGCTGGTCGCGCTCGCCCTGATCACACCAGTGGTGCTGAGCGGGTCGAAGTCGTCGATCGGCCTCCGGACCCTCGCGTCGAGGCCTCTCGTGTGGCTCGGCATCGTCTCGTACGGCATCTATCTGTGGCACCAGGCCGTGCTCAAGTGGATCCACCAGCTCCTCGACTGGCCCGAGTTCTCGAGCAATTTCGTGGTGCTCGTCGTCGGAGCGACGATCGGATCCGCGATCATCGCCGGGGTCAGTCACCGCTTCGTCGAGGAGCCCGCCACCCAGGTGGTCAGGCGTCGTCTCCGCGCGCGATCCGATTCGGACCGGACCGGATCACGACGGAGCCGAGCGTGATCGACGTGCTCGCCGTCGTTCCGGCGTTCAACGAGGCCGAGGCGCTGCCCGCGTTGCTCGACGAGCTCGCGGCCCGCCCGCGCCCGGCGGATCGGCGGCTCCACGTCCTAGTGGTCGACGACGGTTCCTCCGACCGCACGGTCGACATCGCACGCGCCCACGGGGCGCACGTCGTCGAGTTGCCGTTCAACCTCGGGGTCGGTGGTGCCGTTCGGACCGGCCTGCGTTACGCGGTGAGTCACGACGCCCATCAGGTCGTCGTCATCGACGCCGACGGACAGCACGACCCGGCCGACATCGACATGCTCCTCGATGCGCTCGACGAAGGCGCCGAGATGGTGATCGGGAGCCGATTCGCCCCGGGGGCACCCGACTACGACATGGGGGTCACCCGCCGGCGCGCGCAGCGTTTCCTGAACTGGGTGGTGCGCAAGACGACGGGTTTCCCGGCGACCGATGCCACGTCGGGGTTCCGCGCATTCGACCGGCCGGTGGTCGAGTTCCTCGCCGACCGTTATCCCGTCGAGTTCCTGGCCGACACGGTCGAGGTGATCGTACTCGTCCGCAGCGCCGGTCGAACGGTGGTCGAGGTGCCCGTCGGGATGCGCCAACGCCAGGCGGGCCTGCCGTCCAGCCGTTCCGCGATCCTGCTCTTCAACTACCTCCGGCTGCTCGTCGGGATCATCGGCACGGCCTTCGTCGGACGGTCGGAGAGGCGGGCGAGATGAGCATCGCCGCGCGGATCCTCGTACTCGTCGTCGCGGCGATCATCCTCGTATTCATCCTGCGGCTGGTCGGGCAGCGCAGGCTGCGCTCGAAGTACGCATTGCTGTGGCTGCTGATCGGTGTGCTCATCGTGCCGATCGCCGCGTTCCCGGGGATCTCCGACCGGGTGGCCGACTGGCTCGGGGTCGAGAGCACCCCGGCGCTACTGCTGATGATGGCGAGCGCGGTGCTGTTGCTGATCGCCATCCAGTATTCGTGGGAGCTGTCACGACTCGAGGTCAGGTCCCGCCGGCTGGCCGAAGAGGTCGCCCTGCTCGGTACACGGCTGGACGAGGCGATCGGAGCCCCGGGACGACCCGAAGAGCGAGACCCGGACGCAGGCGATGGTGACTGAGCGGCTGCCGTCCGCCGGCTGGTCGTTCAAGACCTGGCTGTCGGTGATCGCCGGGGCTGCTGTGCTGTGGCAGGTGATCTTCATCGTCGTGTGGCGCGACGACTACATCCCGTGGGGCGACGCCTACTTCTTCTTCGAGAGCGGCAGGTTGCTCGCCGACGGACTCGGCTGGATCATCCCGATCGAGTACTACCAGACCGGCGAGATCTTGCAAGCTGCAGATCATCCACCGCTGTACATCCTGTTCCTCGGCTTCTGGTCGTGGTTGGGAGTCTCGGGTGTCGCCGCGCAGATGTTGCTCACCTCACTCTTCATCGGTGCGCCGCTCGTCGTCGTCACCGGCCTGGCCGGCCGCGAGATCGGCGGGCGGCGCCTCGGGCTGATCGCCGCCGTCACGGTGGCTGTCTACCCGAACGTGTGGGTGTGGCAGGGCACGCTGCTGTCCGAACCGCTGGCGATGCTCGGGTTGGTCACCGTGGTGTGGACCGCCTACCGCTTCCGGCACGCGCCGTCACTCGGTCGTGCGGCGGCGATGGGCGCTGCGCTGACCTTCGCGACCTACGGTCGCGCCGAGCTGCTGCTGCTGAGTGTCGTCGTGGTCACACCGTTGATCTTGATGGTCGTCAGCTGGTCGTGGCTACGGCGCATCGGCGCGCTGTTCGTCGCCGGTGGTGTCTGTGCGGGGCTGCTCGCCCCGTGGGTCGCGTTCAACATCTCCCGGTTCGAGGATCCCGTGTACATCTCGGCGGGGTACGAGATCACGCTTGCCACCTCGAACTGCGACGACACCTACTACGGCGCCCTCACCGGATACTGGAGTCTCGGGTGCTACGTGCAGTTCCTCGACAATGCGGGACTCACCAACCAGAACTCCGATCAATCCGAGCGCGCCGCCGCCCTGATCGAGGAGACGTTCGACTACATCGGCGACAACATCGAGCGCCTGCCCACCGTGCTCGCCGCCCGCTGGATGCGGATCACCGGGCTGTGGAAGCCGATCGACGACGCAAGCAACGAGGCGTTCCTCTACAACCGCAACCGCTGGGCGACGCAGCTGGCATACGCCAGCTGGTACCCGACCGCGGCACTCGCGATCGCCGGAGCCGTCATCCTGCGCCGGCGCCGCGAGACGATCCTGCCGCTCGTCGGTCCGCTGGTCGTGGTGTTCATCACGATCACGATCACGTTCGCCCAGAACCGCTACCGCGCCTCGGTCGAGCCGGCGATCGTGCTGCTCGCGGCGGTCGCCATCGAGCGCATCTGGATCGGATTCCAGCGGATACTCGACGACCCCGAGGACGCGGAGGACGGGGCCGACGGGGCGATCGGGGTCGAGGACGCCGGCGACAGGGCGTCCGCCGTTACCGGGCCCGAGGCGATCGTGGCGTCGTCGGACTGAGATGGCTGCGGGATTCCATCGCCGTGGAGTCGTTGTGCTACGTCTCGTCTACTGAATCGTATGACGACCCCCGTACCAACCCGATTCACCGACGATCAACTGGCGATGATCGATCGGCTGGTGGCGCATGGCGCGGGTCGGAACCGCTCCGACGTGATCCGACGGGCGCTCGAGTACTTCGACGATGCCGAGCGGCGCGCCCGGCTCGGTAGGAGGATCGCCGATTCCTACCGCATCCGGCCGCAGAGCGGGGGCGATGTGGAGATGGCGATGGCCAACGCGGTTGCGATGAGCGAAGCCGAGCCGTGGTGATCGAGCCCTCATGATTCAACCCTCATGATTCAGCAGGGAGACGTATGGCTGATGGAGCCACCGAACGACAAGCGCCGTCCGGTCCTCATCGTCACCCGCAGCGATGCGATCGCGGTCCTCGACACGCTCGTGGTGGCCCCTCTGACGACCACGATTCGGAAGATCCCGACATGCATTCCGGTCGGACCCGAGCAAGGCGTCGACCGGGACAGCGTGGCCAGCTTCGACAATCTCGCCGCGGTCCCGAGGTCGATTCTGACATCGCGACTGGGGACGCTCGGAGTCGCCGCGAGACAACAGGTCGGCGCGGCGCTCGAGGCACTTGCCGACTGCTGATCGACGGAGCCCGTACGGGCGTGGTCAGGTCGGGATGTCGAGCCCGAAGGGGAGTGGTCCGTCGACGTCGTGAACGGCGCAGTCGATCTCGGCGAGGGCGACCGCCACCTTCGTCTCGAACGCCACCGTCGCGGTCGGCTCGACATCGTCGAGTTCGATGCTCACCGTGCGGTGCACGTTGTCGGTCCCTGCTCGCATCACCGCGACGCGCACGGTGAAATCGGCGCCGTCAGCGCCGAGGTTGGTGAGCTCGCCGGTGACTGAAACCATGCCCTCTCCATCGGTGATGCACGAGGTGACGACCGCCTCGTTCGGCTCGGGGTCGGTGTAGCGATCGATCGCGCGGACGACGACGACGGTGAACGCGAGGCCGATCATGGCGACGACGAGGCCGACGACACCGGTGGTGATGCCGACGCGCGCCCGGTTCGAGCCGGGCGAACCCGGCCCGCCTCCCCGTCGTCGTGCGGAGAGTCCGAGCCCGATGGCGAGTACGGCACAGATCACGCCGGCGACCGCCACGTACGGGAACCACCCGATGCAGATCGCCACGATACCGAGCACCATCGATGTGGTCGCCCTGGGATTCGGTGCCGAGTCGCCGGGCGCGGGGGTGGTGCCCATCGGATCGACGAAGCGATCGCCTACCACCGAGACGTCGGCCGTCCACGCGCTGCCGTTGTGGTAGCGCAGGTCGAATCTCCCGTACGGATCGGTGTACCAGCCCGCGGGCACGGCCAGCGCGGCGTCTGGGCCCTGCGATGTGCTCGACACGATGCGCAGAACCTACCGGGTGCCGCTTCGGCTCAGCGGGGGAGCGCGCTGCGATCTACGGTCTGGTGATGCACGATCAGCAACCCGATCCCGACCGACTGAAGATGTTCTCGTTCAACGTGTTCTCTCAGTTGAGCGGTGCGGTGACCGCCGGGATGATCCACCTCGGCGACCGGCTCGGCCTCTACACGGCGCTGGCCGACGCCGACGAGCCCTTGAGCGCCGACGAACTCGCCGCGCGGACCGGACTCGATGCGAGATGGGTTCTCGAATGGGCGAGCAACCAGGCCGCCGCCAAGCTCGTCGCCGCCGACGAAAGCGACTGCTTCGCGCTGACCCCCGAGGGAGCGCTCGTGCTCGCTTCGCCCGACAGCGAGGCGTACGGCATGGGCATGTTCCACCGATTCCCCGCCACCATGGCGGCGCTCGAGGAGATGCCCGAGAGCTTCCGCACCGGGATGGGGCACGACTACGACAGCCATGGAGCCGAGGGAGCGGTCGGGATCGAGCGCGCCTTCGAGCCCTGGAACCGACACCACCTGATCCCCACCGTGCTCCCCGAACTCGACGGTGTCGTCGAGCGGCTCGAGACCGGTGTGTCGACGATCGACATCGGCTGCGGAGCAGGAGGAGCCGTGCTGATGATGGCCGACCGCTTCCCGCACAGCACCTTCGCCGGGTACGACATCTCCAGCCACGCGCTCGAGCGGGCAGAGTCACGACGCCTCGAGAGCGGCGCCGACAACGTGCGCTTCCTCGACCCCCGCGACGAACCGTTACCGGACGACCACACGGTCGACCTCGTCACCACCTTCGACTGCATCCACGACATGACCGATCCGCAGGGGATGATGCACGCGATCCGCGGCGCGCTCGCCGACGACGGCACATGGCTGCTCGTCGACATCAAGGGCCGCGACACGCTGGCGGAGAACCTCGCGAATCCGATGGCCGCCCTGATGTTCGGGATCAGCGTGCTCTCGTGTATGTCGTCGGCGTTGTCCGAGCCCGGGGGCGCCGGCCTCGGCACACTCGGGTTGCCCGAGTCGAGAGCCCGCGAGATGGCCGAGCGGGCGGGCTTCACCCGCTTCCGCAAGCTCGAGGTCGATCACGCGATCAACGCATTCTACGAAGTGCGGCCATGACGCGGCTGACCGCGCTGTCGCGGTCGGTCGAGGGCCGCGTCGTGGTCGTCACCGGTGCGGCGAGTGGCATGGGACGTGCGACCGCCCACCTGTTCGCCGACGAGGGGGCGCGCGTCGTCGTGGCCGATCTCGGTGATTCCCGGGTGGCCGCCGTGGTCGACGAGATCGTCGCCGCGCACGCTGGAGATGCGGCGATCGGCGTCGTGTGCGACGTCGCCGACCCCGCTCAGCTCCGCGAGCTGGTCGACCGCACGGTCTCGTGGGCCGGGGCGATCGACATCGTGGTCAACAACGCGGGGGTCTCGCTGCCGAACACCGCGTTCTCGAACGTCCAGTCCGACGACGACTTCGAGTCGAACTGGGCGCAGACGCTCGACGTCAACCTCACCGCTCACGCCCGGCTCGTGCGCCTCGCGCTGCCTCACCTGCTCGATTCCGACAGCGCGAGGGTGGTCAACATCGCCTCGACCGAGGCGATCGTCACGACCGCCGGTATGGCGGCCTACGCGGCGAGCAAGGCGGGGGTGATCGGGCTGACGAAGAGCCTCGCCGTCGAACTCGGGCGCCACGGGGTGAACGTGAACTGCATCTGCCCGGGCCCGATCAACACCGGCATGACAGCGGTGATCGACGACGACGCCAAGGCGACCTATGCCCGCCGCCGGGTGCCACTGCGTCGTTACGGCGAGCCCGAGGAGGTGGCGCAGATGACGCTCAACCTGTGTCTTCCGGCGTCGAGCTTCGTCAACGGCACGGCGATCCCGGTCGATGGCGGGATGACGATCCGCCACACGTGA
>CBDUYD010000062.1:0-15903 GCA_965371355.1 uncultured Ilumatobacteraceae bacterium | reverse complement strand
CCCGTCTGGGCGCCGTCACCGGTCGCCGACCCGCTGTTCCGGGAGGTTCCCAAGGCGGTCACCGCGACCGACATCGACGAGATCGTCGAGGGGTACGCGATCGTCGCCGAGCACTGCGCCGAGGGCGGATTCGACGGGATCGAACTCCAGTGCTCACACTCGTCGATCGTGCGCGGCTTCCTCTCCGAGGCCACCAACCGGCGCACCGACGGCTATGGGGGCTCGCTCGAGAACCGCGCCCGGATCCTGATCGAGATCGTCGCCGCGGTGCGCGGTGTCATCGGAACAGGCCTCGCGCTCGGCGTCCGCCTCTGCGGCGACGAGCTGATCGACCACGGCACCACGATCGACGACGCCGTGTCCGTGGCGCAGATGGTCGAGGCGACCGGTCAGGTCGACTACATCAACACTTCGATCGGTGTCGCCACGGCGAGCCTCTTCATGATCGAGGCGTCGATGCACGTCCCACCGGGATACGCGATGTTCATCCCGGCGGCGATCCGCAAGGCGGTCGAACTGCCCGTCGTCGGCGTCGGTCGGTTCAAGGATCCGCTGCAAGCCGAACGCGCGTTGGCCGAGGGTCACTGCGACCTCGTCGGCGTTGTCAGGGGGCAGATCGCGGATGCCGCGTTCGCGGCCAAGTCGCGAGCGGGCGCCACCGAGGACGCTCGGCTGTGCCTGTCGTGCAACCAGGAGTGCGTCGGCCGGATGGGCCTCAATCGCTGGCTGGGCTGCATCGAGAACCCGCGCACCGGACGCGAGTCGCTCGGTGTCGGAACGGTCCAGCCAACTCCCGAACCCCGCGACGTGATGGTCGTCGGTGCCGGTCCGGGTGGCCTCCAGGCAGCGATCGCGGCACGGCGCAACGGCCACCGGGTGACCGTGTACGAGAAGGAGGCCGAGGCCGGAGGCCAGGTTTCGATCGCCGCATCGGTCCCGAATCGTGCGGAGTTCGGCGACATGATCCGCAATCAGCTCACCGAGTGTCGGCGCCTCGGCGTCGAGTTCGAGTTCGGGGTCGCGGTGTGGCCCGGACTCGTCGAGGAGAACAAGCCCGATCGCGTCATCGTCGCGACGGGAGCCGAGCCGAGCCGACCGTGGTGGCTCCCCGATGACTTCACGAACGCGGCCGATGTCCGCGAGGTGCTCGACGGTTCAGCCGAGCCGTTCGGCGACGTCGTGCTGATCGACGAACTGGGATTCCACCAGGCGACATCGACCGCCGAGGTGCTCGCCGATCGGGGGTGCAACGTCGAGATCATGACGCCGGGAATGGTCGTCGGTCAGGATCTCGGAATCACGCTCGACATGGAGAACTGGTTGATCCGGGCAGGCGACAAGGGCATCGTCCAGACGACCGATGTCGTGCCGATGCGCGTGGATGGAAGCGAACTCGTCCTGCAGCACCATCCGACGGGAACCGACGTGACGCGGCGCCCCGACTGGATCGTGCTCGCCGTCCCCGGCCACCCGGTCGAGTGGCTTTACCACGACCTGAAGACGGCCGGGGTCAGCGTCGAGCGCGTCGGCGACTGCGTCGCCCCGCGCCGCGCCCACAGCGCGGTGATCGAGGGCGAACGCGCCGGCGCCGCCGTCTGAATCGTTTACCCGATCTGGGGCGACTCCGTTCCGGACGCCGGAACGCGATGCACCCTGATCGGCCAGGAGGGGTCCGAGCGTGGCGTCACGATCGCGGGGTGCGAGGATTCCCGGCGTGATCGACGTCGAAACCTCACTTGCCGTACTGTCCCTCGCCGAGAAGTGCCGGCTGCTGGCCGGCAAGTCGACGTGGCGGACGAAGGCATTTCCCGCGGCGGGCATTCCCGCGATCAAGATGTCGGACGGACCAAACGGCGTGCGTGGCGAGGGACACGGCGGCACCGCGACGCCGGGTGTCGTCGTGCCCTCGGGCATCACGCTCGGTGCGTCCTGGGACGTCGACCTGCTCGAGGAGATCGGATCGCTGCTCGGCCGCGAAGCCAGGCGCAAGGGCGCCCACATCCTCCTCGCACCGACCGTCAACCTGCACCGCACCCCGGTCGGGGGTCGCACGTTCGAGTGTTATGGCGAAGACCCCGAACTGTCGGGTGCGCTGGCCGCGGCCTACGTGCGCGGCGTGCAGTCGAACGACGTCGCGGTAACCGTGAAGCACTTCGCCTGCAACGACACCGAGATCGAGCGCCTGTCGGTCGACGTCGAGGTCGACGAGCGACCGCTGCGCGAGCTCTACCTGCGACCGTTCGAACGGGCGGTGAAGGAGGGCGGCGCATGGGGGATCATGAGCGCGTACAGCCGCCTGGGCGGCGAGCACTGCGCCGAGAACCGCGACCTGCTCACCGGCATCCTGCGCGACGAGTGGGGCTTCGACGGGTTCGTCGTGTCCGACTGGTTCGGCGTGCACGACACGGTCGGCGCGGCGAACGCCGGGCTCACCATCGAGATGCCGCCACCGGTACGCGTGTACGGCGATGATCTGGTGGCGGCGATCGAACGCGGCGACGTCGCCGAGTCACAGGTCGACTCGCTCGTCCGCGAGGTGCTCGTACTCGCCGAGCGCGTACACGCCGACGAGCGCGACGCGGATGAGCCGGAGGAGTCGGTCGACGATCCCGCCGAGAGGGCGCTCACGAGGCGCGCCGCGATCGCCGGGACCGTGCTCCTGCGCAACGCCGAGCTCGACGGCCGGGCGCTGCTGCCGCTCGATGCGACCACGATCTCGAGCGTCGCCGTCATCGGGCCGAACGCGGCGATCGATCGATCGATGGGCGGGGGCTCGGCGAGTCTGGTGCCGTTCCGGTCGCGCACGGTGCTGGACGCGCTGACCGATCGGATCGGCCCCGGCACGCCGACCGACGCCTCGATCGTGCACGAGCCGGGGGTGCGCATCGACAAGCTGACGCCGATCGCGAGGGGTTCACAGCTGCGTCAGCCGGACGGAGCAGAGGGACTGCGGATCTCGTATGTGAACGGGCTCGACTGGAACGGCGACGTCGTCGTCGAACAACGCTCGTCGACCTCGCTCATCCGATTCTTCGGATCGGCGCCAGACGGGGTCGACCCGGGAGCGTTCTCGGCGCGTATCGAGGGTTCGTTCGTTCCCGAGGTCGACGGACCGCACGAGATCGGCATCGTCGGCACGGGACCGATCACGATGACCGCGGGCACCGGCGACGCCTTGGTCACGATCGTCGACGATCCCGAGGCGCAGCTGCCGCGGAGTGAGGAGTTCTTCGGCAGGGGCAGCATCGAGGTGATCGGCACCATCGGCTGCACGGCCGGCGAGCCGGTCCGATTGTCGATCGGGTTCAGCGCGGCACTCGGATTCGCCGCGGTGCGCGTCGGGTTCCGACAGCCCGACCCCGACGACCTGTTCGAGCGGGCGGTCGCGGCTGCCGCCGCCGCGGACGTCGCGATCCTCGTCGTCGGGACCAACGACGAGTGGGAGACCGAGGGCTCCGACCGCACGACGATGGACCTTCCGGGACGACAGGACGAGCTCGTACGACAGGTCGTCGCCGCCAATCCGCGCACCGCCGTGATCGTCAACGCGGGCTCTCCGGTGACGATGGACTGGGCCGCCGACGAGGCCCCGATCTCGGCGAGGGCGGTCCTCACGTCGTTCTTCGCCGGGCAGGAGCAGGCCGAGGGGCTGGTCGACGTGCTGTTCGGCGACGCTGATCCCGGAGGTCGGCTGCCGACGAGCTACCCGGTCCGGTTGGAGGATCATCCAGCGTTCCTCCATCACCAACCCGACCACGACGGCGACGGCAGAGGGGTCCAGCGCTACGGCGAGGGGTTGTTCGTCGGCTATCGAGCGTACGACGCACTGTCGCTGCCCACCCGGTTCCCGTTCGGGCACGGCCTCAGCTACGGCACGTCGGTCTGGAGCGCCCCGACGGTCGATCGCACCGAGATCGCGACCGACGGAACGGTCGAGATGCTGGTTGAGATCACCGCCAGCGGCGGCCGAGCAGTCACCGACGTCGTCCAGGGCTACGTGGCCCCGATCGATCCGCGGTGCGTGCGACCGCCCAAGGAGTTGCGCGCGTGGAGCAAGGTCGTCGTCGAGCCCGGCGCGTCCGTGGAGGCGGCGCTCGACTTCGGACCCGAGGCGTTCCGGCGGTGGGACCCCGCGGCCGGAGACTGGGTCGTCGAGCCGGGCGAGTACGACCTGGTCGTCGCAGCGTCGGCCGAGGACGAGCGGGCGCGCGTGCGGATCACGATCGTGTGACGCTCGTCGGATCGAACCGGGCGCCGGATCGAACCGGGCGCCGGGCTGGATCGGGGGATCGGACGGCTAACGTCGGCGGCGCATGTACGCCACGCTGATCGCCGGTGCATTCAGCTGGTTCGGCGACCTGTTCACCGGGGTGACCGACTGGATCGCCGAGGTGTCGGACAACTGGTGGTTCGTCTTCGTCATCTTCACGGTCGCGCTGCTCGACTCGGTCCTGCCGATCGTCCCCGGCGAGACGACCGTTATCGCCGGAGGCGTCGCCGCCGGAACGGGCAACCAGAACCTCGCGCTGGTCATCCTCGCCGGCGCGGCCGGCGCGTTCATCGGCGACAACATCGCCTACACGATCGGCAACCAGTTCGAGGGACGGGTGCGCGAGTGGGCCGAGCGCAAACCGGCGCGCTCCGCCCGGCTCGAGGGATCTGCGATGCAGATCCACAGGCGCGGCGGCCTGTTGCTGATCACGGCGCGATTCATCCCGGGTGGCCGGACGATCCTGACGATCTCGTCGGGCATCACCAATCAGCCACGCCGCTGGTTCGCGGGGTGGGTAGCGGTCGCCGGACTGGTCTGGGCGTCCTACGCAGCAATCCTCGGCTTCATCTTCGGGCAGGCCTTCGAGGACAACCACGCGATGGCGTTCTGGCTCGCGTTCGGCACGGCGCTCGGCCTGACCGCGATCATCGAGCTGATCCGGTGGGTTCGCCATCCAAACGTCGACGCCGCCATCGAGCAGGAGAGCCGCGACGACGCATCGACGGGCGATCCGATCGATTCCGGGCTCGATTCTGGCAATCCGTCCACCTGACGGGTCGCAACCTACGCTGTGGCCCGATGCTCGCGGTGATCCCCATTCGTGACGGCGAACTGCCCGCCGGCGCCGACGAGACGCTGGCCGAATGCGACGGCGTCGGGTGGATCGTCGGGTCCGGCACCGCCGACGCCGACCTCGACGGAATCGCCCGCGACGTCACCGAGGTCGAACTCGGCGACTACGAGGTCGGGCGATGGTCCCACACGCTCGCCGGCCTGCTCGCCGACCGACCCGATGCCGACGCGATCGTGCTCCCCCACTCGCCCGACGGGCGCGACCTCGCCCCACGGCTGGCGGAGGCGATGCGCCGCCCGCTCATGGCGGCCGCTGTCGAGGTGGCGACAGAGCGGGTGACGCTGATCAGGCGCGGCGGTCACGAAGAACACACGATGTATCCCACCGAACCGTTCGTGGCGACCCTGCAACCGGGCGTTCGCGGCCATCATCCGGATATGGAGGTCATCGAACGGCGGGGGTTGCCGGTGCCGGAGGCGACCGGGATCGGCAACCCGAATGCGCCGCTCGACGCGCGGGTGGTCGAGGTGCTCCCACCCGACCTGAGCACGATCGATCTGACCGAGGCGCACCGCATCGTCGGTGGTGGTGCGGGCCTCGACCACGCCGAGCGTTTTGGTCAGCTGATCGCATTCGCCGAGGCGATCGGCGCCTCGATGGGAGCGACCAGGGTTATCACCGACCGGTCGTGGGTGCCCCACGACAAGCAGATCGGCACCACGGGCGTCGTCGTCGACCCCGACCTCTACCTCGCCTTCGGGATCAGCGGCGCGGTGCAGCACACCGCCGGCCTCGGCGATCCCGACCACATCATCAGCGTCAACACCGACCCCCATTGCCCGATGATGCAGATGTCGGATCTGGCGATCGTCTCGGACGCCAACGAGACGCTCGCCCAACTGCACGCCGCAATCGTCGATGCCGTGTCCGAGGATGCGACGGCCGAACGGTCTGACCGATGAGGACTCCGCCAGAACAGAGGCCCGCAGAAGAGAGGTCCGATGGCTGAGGGCTCGCCCGACGTCGACGTGATCGTGGTGGGCGCAGGACCCGCTGGAGCGACGGCGGCCACGGTGATCGCCCGGTCTGGCCGATCGGTCGTGCTGCTCGAGCGCGGCCCGTTCGCCGGTTCGAAGAACATGTATGGCGGGGTCGTGTATCCACGGATCCTCGACGAACTGCACCCCGAGTGGTGGCTCGAGGCTCCGATCCAGCGTTGGGTGACCCGGCGCTCGACGATGCTGCTCACCGGTTCACAGGCGATCACCGTCGACTTCCGGTCGGAGAACTGGGGCCGTCCGCCGTACAACGGCGCCACCGCCTACCGGCCCGATTGGGACCATTGGCTCGCATCGAAGGCCACGGACGACGGCGCACGCCTGATCTGCTCGACCACCGCGACCGGCCTGCTGCGCGACGGGAGCGGACGGGTCGTCGGTGTGACCACCGACCGCGAGGGCGGCGACCTGCGGGCGCGGGCGGTCATCGCCTGCGACGGGGTCAACAGCTTCCTCGCCAAGGAAGCGGGGCTGTATGGCGAGGTCGACGCGGCGAACTACACCGTGGGTGTGAAAGAGACGCTGGCCCTGCCCCGCGATGTCATCGACGACCGCTTCGGGGTCCGCGGCAACGAGGGGGTCGACATCGAGATCCTCGGTGGGACCTCGGGCGTCAACGGCGGTGGGTTCGTCTACACCAACAGCGACACGGTGGCGGTCGGAGTCGTGCTGAAGCTGCCCAAGCTCGCCGCCCAGCAGACCCGCCCGGAGAAGATCATCAGCGACCTCAAGTCGCACCCGGCCATCTTCCCGCTGATCGAGGGAGGCGAGGTGAAGGAGTACTCGGCCCACCTGATCCCCGAGGCCGGGCTGGCGATGATGCCGAAGATGACCACCGACGGAATGCTCGTCGCCGGCGACGCAGCGGCGATGTGCCTCGCCGCGGGAATCTGGCTCGAGGGGGTCAACTTCGCGATGGCGAGCGGCATCTACGCGGGTCGGGCGGTGGTCGAAGCGCTCGAATCGGGTGACACCTCCGCAGAGGGTCTGGCCGGCTACGAACGCCGTCTGAACGACACATTCGTCCTGCGCGACCACAAGAAGCTGCGGCGGGCGCCGTCACTGGTGCTCTCCGACCGCGTGCAGCACATGTATCCCGAGATGCTCGCCAACACGATCGAGCGGATGTTCCGCGTCGACAATCCCGAACCGAAGCCAGGGCTGCGGCGGATCTTTCGCGATGAACGCAGGCGCGCCGGCGTCAGGCTCCGCGATCTCGCCCGCGACGCCCTCGACGGAATGCGGACGTTCGGATGAGGACCCGCGGATGAGGATGACCGGGAGGATGAGCGGATGAGGATGAGCGGATGAACATCGAGCGCTGGCCCGAGGTCTCGTTCGAGGACCTGATCGGCTCGACCCGGTTCGACGTCGGCGGACAGGCCCACATCACGGTCGACGACTCGGTGTGCGCAGGATGTCCATCGCGGGAGTGCATCGTGGCCTGCCCGGCCAAGCTCTTCGTCCTCACGAGCGACGGTGGCATCCTGTTCAACTACGAACAGTGCTTCGAGTGCGGCACCTGTTACCTGGTCTGCAACCGGGAGGGCGCGATCACCTGGACCTACCCGGAGGGCGGCTACGGCGTCGTCTTCAAGCGCACATGACCGGACGGCGAGCGGGATCACCGCGTGCGGGATCACCACGATGAGGATCACCGTTTGCTGGAAGTGGGTCGCCGTCGATCGCGACCGCGATTCCACCGACGACCCCGATCACCGGTGGGCGGGCGTATCGGCCGGTGATCGGGCCGCGCTCGAGATCGCGCTGCGACTTCGCGGCGATGATGGGCGGGTGACCGTGCTGACGCTCGGACCGCGGGAGTCCGAGCGCTGCCTGCGAGACGCGCTCGCGGCCGGAGCCGACGACGCTGTGCGGATCGACGGCCCGACCCGCTATCACGGACGCACGGTCGCGGCGGCACTGGCCGACGCCGCGGCGGGCGCCGATCTCGTCATCGCCGGCGACTTCTCGATCGATCGCGGCACCGGTGCAGTGCCCGCATTCATCGCCGCCGATCTCGGCTTCGCGCAGGCGCTCGGGCTCGTCGGCGTCGAAACCGACGTGCACGACCACGAGGGTCGTCCGACGATCCGAGCCGTCCGGCGACTCGACGGCGGACGACGCGAGATTTTGGACGTGCCGCTGCCCGCCGTCATGTCGGTCGAGGGAGCCGCGGCGAGCCTCCGACGCGCTCCGCTCGCCGCCTCGCTCGCGTCGGGAGACGCTGCGATCGAGGTGCTGCCGCCCCCGACCGGCGCACCACCGCGCATCGAGGTGCGCCCCTATCGCCCACGGCCCCGCGTGCTGCCGGCGCCGTCGGGCGACACGCTCGACCGGGTGCGCGAACTGCTGCACATCGACGGCGCTGACGTCGTCCACGCCGAGACGGTGACACTCGATCCGGCGGCCGCTGCCGCTCGCATCATCGCCCAACTGACCACGTGGGGCTACCTCGACCGATCGGATCGCGCATGACTCGACCGCGCGTCGAGCGGAGGAGATGATGCGGCTGGGCGATGCCACTTGGACCGAGATCAACGAACTGGTCGAGACCTCTGACGCGTCGGCCCCGACCCCGATACTGCTGATCCCGGTCGGGTCGGCCGAACAGCACGGGCCACACCTCCCGATCTCCACCGACACGCTGATCGCCGAGGAGATCGTCGAGCGGGCGACCCATCACACCGAGGGGCTGATGATCGGTCCGACGATCGCGGTCTCCGCCTCCGGAGAACACGCCGGGTTTCCCGGCACCCTCTCGGTCGGCACGTCGGTCACCCATCACCTGATGGTCGAGTTGGGCCGCAGCGCCGACTGGGCCGCCGGGCTGGTGTTCGTCAACGGACACGGCGGGAACCACGCGCCGATCTCCTCAGCGGTCGCCAAGCTGGAATCCGAGGATCGCAAAGCGATGGCCTGGTGGCCGAAGTGGCCTCGGCGATCCGATGGCGGCGCGGCCGATCTGCACGCGGGCCGCATCGAGACGTCGCTCATGCTGGCGATCGACCCTGGCCTGGTACGGCTCGAACTGGCGGAACCGGGCGTCGACGCCACGCTCGACGAGCTCCGCGAGCGCGGCGTTCGGCCGATCAGTGAGAGCGGTGTGCTCGGCGACCCCTCCGGCGCATCCGGCGGGGAGGGCGAACGGTTCATCACCGGATTCGTCGACGATCTCGTACACGAGATCGAGTGTTGGCGACCGATCGATCCTTCGGCTTGATCGCCGCCGTCCGAAGTCCGGGAGATCAGCAGGTGCGATTCGATCTCGACGGCTCTTGGCAACGGTTCGGCCCCGTCGTGATCGCCGGTTCGCCGCTGACGATCTTCCGTCTGACAGAAGCCGGCACAAAGGTCGTCGACACGATCGAGCGCGGCGGGCCGGTGAGGGTGTCGAAGATCACCGAGAGGATGCTGAACGCCGGCGCGATCCACCCGGTCGTCGGCCCGCAGTTCCCCTCCGATCGGGTATCGGACACGGTCACCGTCGTCACGCCACAGCTCGGCGGAACCGCTCGCACCGACGGACGGATCACGGTCGACGACGGTTCGCAGCCACCGATCGCTGGTGCCGCCGTGCGGCTCGAGGACAATCGTGGGCCCGCCGCGGCGCGCAATGCCGCTCGCTCGATGGTGCGGACCGACTTCGTCGCGTTCGTCGACGCGGACGTCGACGTCGATCGAGACGGTCGCGGACCACAAGCCTGGATGCGACCGCTCCTGGCCCACTTCGAGAACCCCTCGGTCGGGCTGGTCGCGCCGCGGGTGCTCGGCGAGCCCGGATCCGCCCTCGACATGGGGGCCGAACCCGCTCGCATCCGGGCGGGGACCAGGGTGAGCTACGTACCGACCGCCGCCGTGATCGCGCGCGTCGCCGCGCTCGATGACATCGGCTGGTTCGACGAGGGGCTGCGGTTCGGCGAGGACGTCGACCTCGTCTGGCGGCTCGACGAGGCCGGCTGGGCCTGTCGCTACGAGCCGGCCGTGACGGTGTGGCACGAGCCGCGGCCCGGGCTCCGCGAACGGCTCGCGCAGCAGATCGACTACGGCAGTTCGGCGGCGCCGCTCGCCATCCGTCATCCGGGCAAGCTCGCGCCGGTGCGCACCAACGGCTGGACCTCCGGCGTGTGGACGCTCGCGTCCCTCGGGCACGGGCTGCCCGCCGCTGCGCTGGCGCTCGGCAGCGCCGCCGCCCTGCCGCTGAAGCTGCCCGATGTGCCGGCCCGCCGGGCGGCCGGGCTGGCCCTCGCCGGCCACATCGGCGCGTCGCGGCAGCTGGCCGCCGCGGTGCGACGTGTGTGGTGGCCGATCGTGGCGCTCGCCGCGCTGCGTTCGCGGCGGGCCCGGTGGATCGCGCTGGCGTCGGTCGCCGTTTCGCCGACGACCGCGCTGCGCGACCTCGCCTACGGCGTCGGCGTGTGGAAGGGCATGTTGCGGCACCGCACGGCCGCACCGATCGTCCCTTCGATCTCGGCGTGGCCGGGGAGATCGCGCCGCGCCCACGGCTGACCCGGCCGCGCCACTACGGTCGCTGTGGTGACGGTGCGGCTCACCATTCGCTCGACGATGTGGCGGAGTCAGGTCGCGCAGGTGGCCGCGTCGGTCGACGGGCTGGTGCCGGTCGTCAAGGGCAACGGCTACGGGTTCGGGCGCGCCCGACTCACATCGATCGCCTCGGAGTTCTCCGACACGGTGGCGGTCGGCAACGTCCACGAACTCGACGCGATCCCCGGAGATCTCGATCGTGTCGTGCTGACCCCGACGATGACCGCGCCCGACTCGACGTCACCGATCCTGACCGTCGGCAGCGTCGAGCAGATAGGGGTGTTGCGCGATTGGAGCGGTCGCGTGCTGGTCAAGCTCGCCTCGACGATGCACCGATTCGGTCGAGGGGTCGAGTTGATCGAGACGGCCCGCCGAGCCGGCCTCCGGATCGAGGGCGTCAGCGTGCACCCTCCGCTCGCCGGATCGATGACCGACCACGCGGCCGACGTCGTCGAGGCGTCGCGGGATGTCCCACCCGACCTTCCCGTGTGGGTCAGCCATCTCGACCCCGACACGTACCGGTCGCTCCCGACGACGCACGCATACCGCCTCCGGCTCGGAACGATGCTGTGGCACGGCGACAAATCGGCGCTGCACCTCGACGCCGACGTGATCGATATCCGCCCGATCGGCGCCGGCGAGCGGGCTGGCTACCGGCTCACGCCCGCTCCCGGTGACGGCCACCTGCTCATCGTCGCAGCGGGAACGGCCAACGGGATCGGCCCGCTCGCCGACGGTCGAAGCCCTTTCCATCACCACCGACGCCGGCTGGCGCTGTTCGAGCCACCTCACATGCACGTGTCGATGCTCTTCGTCCCCGAGGGCGAGGCGCTGCCCGCACCCGGTGACCGGGTCGACGTCCAGCGCCCACTGCACATGACCATGGTCGACGAGTACCGATGGCTGTGAAGGCGGTCGCCCAGCCGACGTTCACGTCCGTCGCCGCCGGATCGAAGCCCCGGCTGCCCGGACCCGACGTCGTACGGGCGCTCGCCCTGACCGGCGTGATCCTGATGAACTTCCACGGCTACCTGATCATCCGGGGGGGCGATCGCGGGAGCGGCTGGGCGACCGAACTGTTCGATCCGTGGACCGGACCAATGTCGACGCGTTTCGCCGCCACGTTCGTGCTCGTCGCCGGCGTCGGGGTCACCCTGATGACCAACAGGTGCAGGGCCACCGGACGCGGCATCGACGAGATGCGTTGGCGGCTCGTGCGGCGCGGCCTCGCCCTGTACATCGGCGGGCTACTGCTCGAGGAGGTGTGGCCGGGCACGATCATCCCCTACTACGGCGCGATGTTCGTGCTCGCCGCGCTGATGTTCACGCTGCGCAGCGGCTGGCTCGTCGCGATCGCCGTCGGGGCCGTCGTCGCTGCGTGGGCGATCCGATGGTGGCGCTGGGAGCAGGAACTGGCCGGCGACAGCTCCGCATGGCTCACCGACCCGAGCAGTAACGAGGTCCAGGGCTACGCGTACGACCTGTTCGTCAACGGCACGCACCCATTGTTCCCGTGGCTGGTGTTCCTGTGCTGCGGGATGCTGCTGGCGAGGGCGTTCGACACCGACTGGTGGCGCGCCGCGGCGTTGGCGGGTGGATTCGCGCTCGTCGCGCTGGCCAACATCGTCAACTCGGCGGCGACGACGAACTTCCAGACGCTCTTCTTGTCGAGCAACCCGTACGATCGTGGCGCCGTCTACGTCGCTAGCGCGCTGGGCACCGCGCTGATCGCGTACGCGGTGATCGACTGGCTGGCGGAACGTTTCACCGTCGCGCTCGATCCCCTCCAACGCGCCGGACAGATGACGCTGACGCTCTACCTCGCGCACGTCGCCGTCTACGAGTTCACGGTCAACCAATGGGGATTGATCCGGCCCGCCGGACTCGACCTCGCGCTCACGTTCGCGCTGACGTTCTGGGTCGTCGGGATCATCGCCGCCGTCACCTGGAGCCGTCGCTTCGGCGTAGGCCCCGCCGAACGCCTCTACCGCGCGATCGGCGGCTGACGTGCTCGTGAGGATGTTGCGCCCCTGGAGCGCAAGATCCTCACGAGAATCTCGCTCGATCGACGGGTGGGAGCGCGGCGCGGTCGGCGTCGGGGTCGGCGGGGAGTTGGGGGTCGGGATCGGTGTTGGATACGGCGTCGGTGTCGGTGTCGGGGTTGGATACGGCGATGTCGCGGATCGAGCGGCGGACGCCTCGCCAGCCGAGGGCGCCTGCGGCGAGCAGTGGTCCGCTCTCGCTGAGCCGCGACGGCGTGATCCGGGCGCCGCGGCTGTACGGCAGCCGGGCGTGTTCGTCGAGGCTGAGCTGGGCGGCGTGGAAGAACGTCGCCGCGAAATCGACCGCCACCGTCCCGCCGACGACGACCAGCGACAGATCGAGCACGTTGCAGGCCGCCGCCGCGGCGCGCCCGACCAGCCGCCCGGTTCGCTGCATGATCTCGTAGGTCGGCTCACTGTGCGGGCGCCCGGTGATCGCCTCGACCGCCAGCCCCGATGCCTCGGCCTCGAGACATCCCTGCGCACCACAGATGCAGCGGCGACCGCCCGGCTCGACGATGATGTGGCCGATCTGGCCACCTGCGCCCGACTCGCCATCGAGTAGTTCGTTGTCGAGCACGACCCCGCCTCCGATCGTGGTCGAGATCGTGATCGAGCAGAAGTCGGCTTGCCCCTGAGCAGCTCCGAGCCAGCCCTCCGCGAGCGCCAGCCCGCGCGCATCGAGGTCGCCGAACACCGGCAGCCCGGTGAGGTCGCGCAGCCGCGATCGGATCGGGAAACGCTGCCACGACATGCCGAGCGGCGACACCCCCTCGAGGTCGCGCTCGACCGGACCCGCACACGCGACGCCGACTCCACGCACGCGTACACCCTGCCGCCGGGCGGCGACACCGCTCATCTCGTCGACCACACCGGCCAACGAGGTGTAGAGCGACTCAGGACCCTCCCCGATTGGCACGAGCGTCGACGCCCGGTCGATCAGCGCGCCCCTCGCGTCGACCAGGGCCGCGCGGAACTGCGTCGCCCCGATGTCGACCGCCAGGATCGCGTCCGTCGATCGGCGCGAAGGTCCGGGCGACCGCTCCGCGACGCCAGCGGTGTCAGGACCGACGGACGGGACGGCGACGTCGGTGGCGTCGGGGCCCTGCTCGTCGACATCGAGGAGTTCGCCCGTCATGGAGCGGACGCTACAGCCCGGTCGGTACGCCACCCTCGGCGAACAGCGCCGGCCAGCCACCGGTGTGCACGAACACGACATCGCTCCCCTCGAAGCGACCCTCGCGGTCGAGACCGAGCAGACCCGAGAGTCCCTTGCCGCTGTATGTGCGATCCATCAGCCAGCCTCCGGTCTCTGCCGCCCAACGGATCGCTTCGTCTCCGGCGAAGGTCGGTACGGCGTAGTCGTCGCCCATCCACCGGGTATCGACCTCGACGTCATCGGCGCTGACCTCGACGCCACCGGCGGTGACCTCGGCGCCGATCGACAAGAGCGCTTCATTCGCGAGCGATGTGACGTCGGGATGCCCGAGGTTGACCCCCTTGGCCACCCCGATCGCAACGATCCGGGGCACCGATCGCCCGCCTGCGCAGAGCAACGCGCGACCGGCGAGCAGACCGGCGTGGGTCCCGCCGGTCGACGATGTGAAGACGATCGCCGATGGCTCGATGCCCGCCGCATCGCACTGGTCGACGAGTTCGACGAGGGCAACCGCGTAGCCGATGGCGCCGACCGACGTGCTTCCGCCGATCGGGATCGAGGCGGGCGCGAGTCCCTCGGCGGCCAGTTCGTCGGTGAGCGCCTCGCGGGCGATCTCGAGTTCGCCCCAGTGCGCATGGTCGGTTCCGGTGAAGTGCAGCTGTGCGCCGAACATCTTCGACAGCAGCTGGTTGCCCGTCGCCGGCCCGTCGCCCGCATCCCCCGACAGCACGAGGTGCACGTCGAGCCCGAGGCGGGCGCCCGCTGCAGCGGTCATCCGGCAGTGGTTCGACTGGCCGGCGCCGACGGTGACGAGCGAACGAGCACCGTCGGAGAGTGCGGCACCGCACAGGAACTCGAGCTTGCGTGCCTTGTTGCCGCCTCCGCCGAGACCGGTCAGATCGTCACGCTTGACCCACAGGCGCCCACCTCCGGCGAGTACCGGACCTCGCTCGAGCGGCGTCGGCAGCGTCGCCAATTCGCACCGCGGAAGGTGATCGAACACTCCCGCATGATACGCGACCGTCACGACGGGTGGGACGACGGGTGCTAAGAGAAGTACCCGCATGCCGACCACAGACTGGAACCCACTGCTCCGCGCCGAGTTCGACAAGCCGTACTGGATCGAGCTCCAGGACTTCGTCGCGACCGAGCGTTCGCGAGCGACCGTCTACCCGGCGCACGACGACGTGTTCGCGGCGCTGCACCGAACTCCGTGCGCCGACACGAAGGTACTGATCCTCGGCCAGGATCCGTACCACGGTGCGAACCAGGCGCACGGGCTCAGCTTCTCGGTCCCGCGCGGCGTGCGCGTGCCACCGTCGCTCGTCAACATCCACAAGGAGTTGCACGACGACCTCGGCCTCCAGATACCCGAACACGGGAACCTCGGGCGATGGGCCGAGCAGGGCGTCCTGTTGCTCAACGCCACGCTCACCGTCCGAGCCGGTGCGGCCGCATCCCACCAGAACAAGGGATGGGAGGACTTCACCGACGAGGTGATCCGCGCCGTGGCCGCGAAGGACGAACATGTCGTGTTCATCCTCTGGGGCAACTACGCGAGACGGAAGAAGGCACTGATCGACGGCGACCGGCACACGATCATCGAGTCACCGCACCCGTCGCCGTTCTCGGCGAACAACGGGTTCTTCGGGAGCCGCCCGTTCAGTCGGACGAACGACGCACTTCGCGCCGCAGGTCGCGATCCGGTTGACTGGGCCCTCATGCAGGAGAATGTGTGATGCCCTGGACCACCTCTGAACGTGTCGTCGAACTGCGCACCAAGAGCAGCGCGGTCGACGTCCTCGTCGAGACGCTCGACGGATGGCGACGTCACCTCTCCGGGCGCAACGCATCGCTTCTCTCGTTCTTCTTCTTCCTCACGATCTTCCCGCTGCTCCTCGCGGCCACGACGGCCCTCGGTCTGCTCCTCCAGGACAACACCGAACTCCAGCAGGAGATCATCGACGGCGCGCTCGACGACCTCCCGGTGCTCGGCTCGCAGCTCGAGGCCGATCCCGCCTCGCTCGACGGGA
>CBDUYD010000061.1:0-16019 GCA_965371355.1 uncultured Ilumatobacteraceae bacterium | reverse complement strand
GTAGCGGAAGAGGTCGGCTGACATCGGGCCACCCCCGCCGCGCGGGATGTCTGACGGTCGTTCAGGTCAGGCGTTCGGTTGCAGCGCCTAGATCGCGAGGTCCCAACACCTCGCGCTCCGACGCTGCCCTCCACGCTCACGGTGAAGTACTCCAGCCGTTCGGTCGGAACGACCTCTCGGGCGACGCGTGATGATCACGAGTATCGGGGCGGGCGCTGGTCAGCGGGCGGCGTCGAGTTCGTCGAAGATCCGCACACCGTCGCTCAGGCTGCCGATGATGTGCCCTTCGCCTGGCACGATCTCGAGTTCGACGTCGCCATCCAGCGCCAGCAGCGCCGCCTCGGTGTCCTCCATCGGACCGATCCACGTCGCATCCTCTCCGCCGACGAACATGCGGACCGGGATTCCGGAGAGGCCGCCGAGCGCCTCGCGGTCGCCGTCGGAGCGCGGATACCCGGGGAACACGACGATCGACTTCACCCGGTCGGGATGATCGCCGGCCACCCGGAACGTGCTGAGGCCCCCGTTGCTCACCCCGATGATGTGGAACGCGTCGCCCTCGGGAGCGACCCATCCCTGCACCCAGTCGAGCAGTTCCGACGACATTGCCTCGGATGCCTCGAACCACAGGGAATCGTCCGGCGGCGCTGCCGGGCTGACGACCACCCATCCGCGGGCGAGGGCCTCGTCTCGGTAGATCCCCTCGACCACCGACCTGGTGAGTTCAAGGTCCTGACCGCCGGGAGGGAAGGCGACCACCACAGGCGCTGTGTCACCGCGCTCGAATCCGGCCGGGGTCACCGTCACGTAGTCGACGGTACGTCCGTCGAGGGTCACCACGCCGGCGGCCAACTCCCCCGGGATGATCGCCGGTTCGGTTCCAGCCGGATCTGTACCCACCGGATCGCCGCTCGCCACCTCCGCCGAGGTGTCGGCGCTCTCGTTGCTCGTCCCGTCGTCGGATCCCCCGCACGCCGCGGCGACCACGACGATCGCCAGGGTGAGCCCGGCAACTCTCGGGCGCACCCGATTCGTGGAAGCCATCGACGCCATCGTCGCACGCCTCGGGTCGATGAGAGCGTCGTATTCTTCGAAACATTCTCGGATGACGCGACGAGTCCGACGAGGAGGATCGGGGCGGCATCCTGCACGACTCCCCAGCACCGTCGTGTCATTCTGCCGGTCTGCCATTCTGCCGGTGTGCCATTCTGCCGGTGTGTCATTCTGTCGGTGTGGCGCCGGATCGGGTGGAACCTTGCGAGGTGACCCGGGGCTGCGGGTTCGAGACCGCTCGTCTGACCGTCGGCGAATGGCACGCGATCGCCGACGAGCATCGCATCGACCTCGCAGCGTTCGTCACGACGGCACTGACCGAGACGACCACGGCAGCGCTCCCACCCGACTGGAGCGGCGACTTCACATCGGGTCGGGCGAGGCGGTGGATCGCCAGGAGAGACGCGGAGTCGGCCACCCTTCTCGCCGTCGAACGGGACACGAACGACGCGATCGGTCTGGTGATCCTGGGCGAGGTCGCGGCCGATACGCCGCCAGGGATCGACCTGAGGGTCGGATACATCATCGTCGAATCCGCGTGGGGCCGAGGGCTGGCGACCGAACTCGTCGAGGGGCTCGTCGCCTGGGCCCGCACCCAAGAGTCGATCCGAACGATCACCGGTGGTGTCGCCGAAGACAACTTCGCCTCGGCCCGGGTGCTCACCGAGAACGGCTTCGGTGCCGCGCCCGATCCATCCGCCGGCGAAACGATCTACGTGCTCCGCCTCGACGGCTGAGCTCGCTCGCGCTCAGTCGCGACCGGCTTCGGCGCGGCCGGCGATGACCGCTTCGTCGAGGACCGATGCCGCATCGAGCGCACGCCGTACATCGATTTCGACGCGGTGCAGCTCTCCGGTGAATTCGAACGGTCCGGAGTAGTCGGGCGAGATGCTCGACGGATTTCGACCCAGGTCGAGGCCGGTCGAGGAGATCATCACGGCGAACTTCTCGATCGTGCCACCACCACCGATCGCCTCGCCGTCGACGGTGAAGCGCAGCAGTCCCGGCCCCCGCCGGACCCGCTCGAGATGTACGCCAAACACGTGCCGACCCGCAGGCAGCTCGGCGGATCGCACGATCTGGTGCTCGCCGAAGAAGTTGACGTCGTACACGAGCCGGTTATCGAAGATGTACGCGACATGGCCGGCATTGGGAGTTCCCATCGCGAGCAGCGCACCATGATCCGCCTCGGAGGGGCGGGTGACGTCGAACCGCATGTCCCACGAGCGGGCGCCGAGGGGAGGCGTGACGTCCATGATGAGGTGATCGAGCGGGGGGAGGTACACGAACGACGTGCGAGCCCTCGGTGTTCGCTTGCGGGGGGACGGCGAGAACAGACCGGTGAGACGATCGTCGAGCGGGTAGACGCCGTACCTGGTCGCCTCCTCGTCGAACAACTCGATCATCTCTCGCAACCTGTCGGGCTGCTGCTCGGCGAGGTCGTGGCACTCGGAGAAGTCCTCGTCGAGGTGGTACAGCTCCCACTCCGAATCGGGATACGACTGGTCGGTCTCGCGCCCGTGATGGGTCACCGCCTTCCATCCGTCGTGGTAGATGCCGCGGCACCCGGCCATCTCGAAGTACTGGGTCGTGTGGTTCGTTGGCGTGGCCGGGGAGTCGATCGACGCCCGCATGCTGGAACCGTGCATGGGCATCTGGTCGATCCCCTTCATCGTCGCCGGTGCCTCGACCCCGAGCAGATCGAGCAGTGTCGGTGTGAGGTCGACCGCGTGGTGGAACTGCTCGCGCACGCCGCCGCGCTCGCGCTCGGGGATCCCCGCTGGCCAGTGGATGATCAGCGGGTCGCGGACTCCCCCGCCGTGTGTGTTCTGCTTGTACCACTTGTTCGGTGTGTTGCCGACCATCGCCCAACCCCACGGGTAGTTGCAGTGGGATCGGATGGTGCCGATGTCGTCGAGACGCTTCACCGCCTCGCTCACGTCTTCGGGGATCCCGTTGAAGTAGCGGAACTCGTCGAACACCCCGGTGGCGAGGCCTTCCTGGCTCGCACCGTTGTCGCTGAGCAGCACGAAGATCGTGTTGTCGAACCGGCCGACGTCGTCGAGGAAGTCGATGAACCGTCCGATCTGGTCGTCGGTGTGCTCGAGGAACGCAGCGAACGCCTCCTGCAGCCGCGCCGCGAACGCCCGCTCGTCGTCGGACAGGTCGTCCCACGGAAGCACGCCCGGATTGCGGGGCGCCAGCTCGGTGCCCGGCGGGATCACGCCGGAGTCGAGCTGCCGCTGATGGACCCGCTCGCGAACCACATCCCAGCCCTCGTCGAACTTGCCGCGCCACCGTTGCAGGTACTCGTCGGGCGCCTGGTGCGGTGAGTGCATCGCCCCGAACGCGACATAGCTGAGGATCGGACGCTCCGGCACGACCGAGATCGAGTTGCGGATCATCTGCATCGCCTGGTCGACCATGTCGGCGGAGACGTGATATCCCTCCTCGGCGGTGGCGGGCGGGTCGATGAAGTGGTTGTCGTTGCACAGCTCGGGATGGAACTGGTCGGTCTCGCCCTGGAGGAAGCCGTAGTACCGATCGAAGCCGCGGCCGAGCGGCCAGTGTGTGAACGGCCCCGCCGGCGAACAGTCGCGGGTCGGGGCGAGATGCCACTTGCCCGTAGCGAACGTGGAGAAGCCCTCACGTTGCAGGATCTCGGCGATCGTCGCAGCTTCGAGCGTGACCGCTCCCGTCATGTTGGGGAATCCGGTGTCGAAGTTGGCGATCGCCCGCATCCCGACCGAATGGTGGTTGCGACCGGTCAACACCGAGGCCCGTGTCGGCGAGCACAGCGCGGTGGTGTGGAACGAGGTGAACCGGAGGCCGCCGGAGGCGAGCCGATCGATGTTCGGAGTGGGAATCTCGCCGCCGTAACACGACAGGTGCGAGAACCCGGCGTCGTCGAGCACCATGATGACGACGTCGGGGGTTCCGTCCGGCGGTGCGTCGGCCTCGGGCCAGTGCGGCTCGGAGTCGCGCATGGTGCGTGCGGCCGTGCCGTGCCAGTCGGCAGGAGGCGTGTACGGCGGTGCGGTATCTGGTCCGGTGTCCATTTCGACTATCTACTCTCTGCCCCCGGGGGCGACTTCGTTGGAATCCGGCCACCGGCCGGTGAGGAGCTGCGCGACGAGGTCACGCAGTGTTGCCAGGATGTCATCATCGGGGTCGGCGCGTGTTGCGCTGGTGAGGTAGTCGCCGAACAGCGCCCATCCGAGGATCGTGGCACTGGCGATGGCTACACGTGCTTGCGGTGTGGGTCCGCCGTCAACACGACTCTCGCGGGCGGAGGCAATCATCGCCTCGATCGGTGGGTGCTCGGTGATCAGTGAGGCCGCATCGTCGAGCACGAGCCGGGCGAGCATCGTTGCCGCTTCGGGGGATTTCGTGACCATGATGTCGACCGCGGAGCCGCCCGAGCGCAGTTGGTCCGACAGATCCCGGGTCATCTCGGCGACGGCCGCCGAGATGAGCTGCTCCTTCGATCCGAAGTGCCGGTATATCAGTCCCTGGTTGACGCCGGCGGCGGAGGCGACCTCTCTGACCGAGAACCGTGATCCCTTCTCGCGGACGAGGGTCGACGTCGCTGCCTTGAGCGCTGTGACTACTTCGTCGCGTCCCGTGGGCTTGCCACTGCGATCGATCGGGCTGCTCACTGGCGCGGGTGTGGACGATCGTCTACACACGCGCCAGCAACGTCGGAGGAACGACATGACAAGCACCGATCACGACGCCACACACCAGGACTACGACCTCTTCGGCGCCGACTACGTCGCCGACCCGGCAAGCTTCTGGCAACGGTTCCGCGAGCAGTGCCCGGTGGCGAGATCCGATGACTATGGCGGTTCGTGGCTGCCGGTCCGCAACGAGGACATCCGAGCCGTGGCCCGCGACGTCGACGCGTTCACGTCCTCGCTCGGGGTGAGCGTGGTCGAAGTTCCCGAGCGCAAAGAGACGCTGAAGCAGGGCAACCCGCCGATCGACGCCGACCCACCACTGCACACGTGGACCCGCCGGTTGATGCTGCCCGCGATGTCGCCCAATGCGGTGGAGGCCCACGAGGCGAGTACCCGCGAGCTGTGCCGGAACCTGATCGCCGGCTTCGAGGGGAAGGGCAAGGCCGATGCGGCGGCCGACTATGCACAACAGATCCCGGTACGGGTCATCGGCGCCCTCCTCGGGATTCCCGAGGAGCAGAGCGATCGGTTCGTCGAGTGGGTTCGCAGCATCCTCGAATTCGCCCACGACACCGAACGCCGCAACAGGGCGATGACCGAGCTCGCGGCGTTCCTCAGGGAGCAGGTCGGCGAACGCCGCATCGATCCGGGTACGGACATGATCAGCGAGATGGTCGCCGCCGAGATCGACGGCGCACCGATCGACGAAGACCTCATCGTCGGTGAGGCAGCACTGTTGCTCGTCGCCGGGGTCGACACCACGTGGAGCGCGATCGGGTCGGCGCTCTACCACCTGGCCGCGCACGCCGACGACCGGCGGCGCCTCGCGACCGATCCCGACGTGTGGCCGTTCGCGCTCGAGGAGTTCCTCCGTTTCTACTCGCCGGTCACGATGGCCAGGATCTCCACCCGCGACACAAAGATCGGCGAATGCCCGGTCAAGGAGGGGGATCGCGTACTGCTCAGTTTCCCCGCCGCGAACCGGGACCCCGACGCATTCGAAGATGCCGACACCTTCATCATCGACCGGGCCCAGAACCGCCATCTCGCGTTCGGGGTCGGCATCCACCGATGCGCCGGATCAAACCTCGCCCGCATGGAACTGCGGGTCGCGCTCGAGGAATGGATGGCGGCGATCCCCGAGTTCGAGCTCGCCGACCCGGCGATGGTGACCTGGGCCGGCGGCCAGGTGCGCGGCCCCCGGTCCGTGCCGGTGATCTTCCCGGTCACGACAACGTGACCGATCTGTTGACCGCCGCGGTCGTCGAAGCCGAGTCACAACAGCACCGGGCACGTTCTCTATCATTTGAGTCGGGATCGACTTCACGTCCCTGGCGTGATCACGTAATGGAAGGGTGTTTCGAATGACCGACGAAGTGAAAGAGCGTCCAGCGGGCTACAGCAGTTGGGCCGTCGGGTGGTCGGGCTTCGCAGGGATCATGCTGATCCTCCTCGGCGTGTTCGACATCATCCAGGGGTTGGTCGCGCTGATCAACGACGAGTTCTATGTCGTCGACCAGGATTGGGTCGTCAAGTTCGACGTCACGACATGGGGGTGGATACACCTGATCCTGGGCGTCGTGATGATCCTGTCCGGCATCGGAATCTTCTCCGCGAACGTGCTCGCACGCACGGTCGGTGTCGTCATCGCGGGGCTCGCCGCGCTCTTCAACTTCGCGTGGCTCCCGTACTACCCGGAGTGGTCGCTCATCATCATCGCCATCTGCATCGCTGTGATCTGGGCACTCACCGCTCGCGGGGAAGACATCACCTATCGCTGACCGGCTCCCTCTCGCCGGTCTGTGTGAGCGAGAACCGCTTCGTCCGCGGTCTTCGCTCACACAGAACCGGGAGGTCTGATCAGATCAGCAGAAGCGGTACAACCACACCGGGTGGCTCACGCCCTTGACGTGTGCCGGACCGATCGGTTGGAGGTCACCCGGCCGGTAACCGCCGGCACCAACGGCCTCGTCGGAGACGAGCAGTTCACCCGGACCCGCAAGGGCGCAGACCCTCGAAGCGACGTTCACCGTCGAACCGACGAGGTCGTCGCCGCGCACGAGCGCCTCGCCGTGGTGGAGACCCATCCGCACGGCGAGCGGAAAGCGGTCCGCGGCGCGGGCAGCGTCGATCGTTGCCATCAGCTCGCAGGCCAGGGCGATCCCTTCGTCGCCGCGTCCGAACCAGATCATCAAGCCGTCCCCGAGTTCCTTCACCACGCGCGATCCCGGCGCCGCCCCCAGCACTCGGTCGGCCAGCGATCGCTGTTGCTCGACGACGTCGAGTGCGGCGGCGTCGCCACGGCAGTCGTTGTATTCGGTGAACCCGACCAGGTCCGTGAACAGAACGGAGCCGACGACGCTGGCGGGGGTCATCGTGACGAGACGGTGATGCGACCACTTCCCGACCGAGCGGCGACGGTGCAATCCGCGTCGGCCGGCCGGTGTGCGAGATCCGCGATCGATGCCACGCGGTGTACCCGGACCCCGTGCGGGAGCGACACGTCGATCCGGCCGGACACGGTCTCCGCGGTCACGTCGGCAGCAGACGCGAGCGCGACTGTGATACGCCCTGACACGCAGTGCGCCGTCGCCGGTCCGTGAACATCCTCGAGCCGGATCTGACCGCTCTCGCCGGCGATGTCCGCGCTGCCACAACGCCGGATCACGACCCTTCCACTGGAGGAACGGACACGACACTCTCCGTCGACCGCACCGATCTCGACCCGCCCCGAGCCCGTCCGGACATCGGCGGTCGCAGCCGAATCGATCGTGACCCGTCCCGAACCGGTGACGACGGCGATGTTCCCCACCCGACCTGTGACGTCGACGCGGCCCGACGTCGCTCCGACGACGAGATCGGATCCCTCGGGAACCGTGACCACAAGGCTTCCGCTCGCCGCATCGATCGTGACGACACCCTCGTCGCGGGTGACCTCCGCCCGCCCCTCGAACGCGATCGGGGCATCTCCCTGCGCAACGATCCGCAGACGCCCGCTGGTCGATGAGATCCGCACGGTCGTGATCCGCTCCTGTATCTCGGCCATGCGCCGAGGGTACGACCCGCTCGCGACCGCCACAAGGGGTCGGGACCCCTCGTCGACGTTGCATCGGTCACGTCGGCACTACCGAGCGACAGGCCCGGCTACGCGACCCGGTCCGTCGCGGTGCATATCTAGCGCGGATCGGCGGGCACCGCGTACACGGCCGTGGCGCCGTCGAGTCGACCGGCGTCGACGATCGAGCGGCCGAACGGCCAGAGCGCCAGCACGCTGAGCTTGAAGGCCTGGATACCGAATGGGATCCCGATGATCGTGATGCAGAGGAGTGCTCCCGCGATTAGGTGACCGAGGAAGATCGCCCATCCGAAGAGGACCAGCCACACGATGTTGAAGCCGACCTCCAGACACCCTCCCGCGGCCGAGCGGACAACCGTCTTGCCGAACGGCCACAGCACGAACGCGGCCAGCTTGAACGACTGGATGCCGAACGGGATGCCGATGATCGTGATGCACAGCACCAGCCCCGCGACGGCGTAACCGATCGCCAGCCAGATGCCGGCGAGCAGTAGCCACAACACGTTTCCGATGATCCGCAGAAGCCCGATCCGGCAAATCTAGCCAGGCCCCGCACAAGCCCGAGGCCATAGCAGGGAGAAGCTCGCGAAGAGCACGGCCGCGCCGAATTTCGCGAGATCGCGCGCTCGTTGCCCCACGACCGGCGGGAATGCGCGATCCTTGGAGCATCATGAACGAATACACAGCCCCAGATGAGATCTCGATCGCGTCCGACGACAACGCGGTCACCGCGCTCCTCGCGAACGAGGCCTCGATGCCCGACCATGCCGCCCTCGCCTATCGCGCCGACGACTCATTCGTCGACATCTCGACACGCGAGTTCGTCGAGACGGTCCGCGCGCTCGCGGCCGGCCTCATCGCCCTCGGCATCGAAAAGGGTGACCGCGTCTGCATCTTCATGAAGACCCAGGTTGCGTTCACCTACCTCGACTACGCGATCTGGACGGCCGGCGCGACGACGGTCACGATCTACGAGACGTCGTCCAGCGATCAGGTCGAATGGATCGTCGGCGACAGCGGTGCCGTCGCGCTGTTCTGTGGCAACGAGGATCTGAAGACGAGATTCGACGCGGTGGCCGAGAACCTCCCCGCATGCCGCGAGGTCCACGTCGTCGCCGGAGGGGGGCTCGACCGCCTGCGCGAGATCGGCAGCACCATCGATCAGTCCCGCGTCGACGAACGGATCGCGGCGATCGCCCACGCCGACACGGCCACGCTCGTGTACACGTCGGGCACGACCGGTCGGCCGAAGGGCTGCGTCCTCACCCACGGCAACATGATCTGGGAGGTGCGCCAGGTCGTCTCGAAGATGGAGCACCTCTTCACGCCGGAGGGCTCGACGCTGATGTTCCTGCCGCTCGCCCACATCCTGGCCAGGGTCGTACAGGTCGGGTGCGTGACGCGCGGCGTCAAGATCGGGTACTCGAGCGGCCTGGCCCAATTGGTGCCCGAGCTCGCGATGCTGAAGCCCAGCTGGGTCTTCGCCGTGCCACGCGTGTTCGAGAAGGTGTTCAACACGGCACAGGGCAAGGCCGGATCCGGCATCCAACGGAAGATCTTCGACCGTGCCGTCGACACCGCGGTCGCATACTCGCGGCAGTCGCTCGCGGGATCGGTGGGATGGACGACCAAGGCGGAGCACGCCCTGTACGACAAGCTCGTCTACGGGAAGCTCCGCGCCGCGTTCGGCGGAGATCTGGCATTCGCGATCTCCGGTGGAGCGCCGCTCGGCGAGCGGCTCGGTCACTTCTTCAACGGGGCCGGCGTGCTCGTCCTCGAGGGCTACGGGCTCACCGAGACCACCGCCGCCGCCACACTCAACACGCCCGACGAGTTCAAGATCGGCACCGTCGGCAAGCCGATACCGGGAGCGGGGGTCCGGATCGCCGACGACGGCGAGATCCTGCTGAAGGGCGGCATGATCTTCGAGGGCTACTGGAACAACGACGCGGCCACAGCGGAGGCGTTGGTAGGCGACGGCTGGATGGCGACCGGTGACATCGGCGAGATCGACGACGAGGGCTACGTGCGGATCACGGGCCGCAAGAAGGAGATCATCGTCACCGCGGCCGGCAAGAACGTCGCACCGGTCGTGCTCGAGGATGCGGTCCGGGCCAACCGGCTGATCAGTCAGGTCATGGTGATCGGCGACCAGCAGCCGTTCATCGCCGCGCTCGTCACGCTCGACGTCGAGGAACTCGCCAAGTGGGCCGAGGAGAAGGGGGCACACACCTCGGCGCCGGGCGAACTGACACGCGAGCTGTTGGACGACGAACTCGACGCGCTGCGCGCCGAGGTGGCGACCGCCATCGACGCCGCCAACGACCAGGTGAGTCGGGCTGAGAGCATCCGCGAGTTCCGGATCCTGAGCTCCGACTTCACGATTGAATCGGGTGAGCTCACGCCGACACTGAAGTTGAAGCGATCGGTGGTGATGTCCAAGCACACCGCCGTGGTCGACAGCATCTACGGCGGCTGACCGGGCCCCGTCCTCCCGGCGGCCACCGGAGGTCGACGGATCAGAAGCTTCCCTCTTCGGAGCGGTCGATGCGTTGGGTGATGATCAGGTCTTCGTGCAGCTCCATCCAGACATCGTGGTAGCTCCCACACATCACCCCGGTGAACATCTGGGTCTCACCCGAACGGAGTCGGTCGAACACCGAATCGAGCCGGAGGGAGTACGGGCTCATCCGTTCGAACAGCTCGCCGAACCCGCCGACGATCGGAAAAGCGCGCGAGTGCAGCTCGTCGAGCTGCTCGATGACCTCGCCGTCGTACTTCACGTCGGCATGGTCGTTCGGTTCACCGTCGCGCAGCTGCCACATCCCGCAGAGCTCCTTGAACTCGACGTTCTGCTCGATGAAGACCGCGTAGTTCACGCCGAGCGGACCGGTCGGGGCCTCGCGGAGGTCGTCTTCGAGGTGGACCCCGTGTTCGTCGCGACCGTCCGGTGTCAATTGCCACAGCGAGCGGGCCTCGCGGAACCTGACGTGGCCGTCGGTTGCGAAATCGTCGAGGTGGCCCTCGACGCTGCCGTGGTCGAGAGCGGTCATCCCGGCGAGCACCTCGACGGTCGCGAATCCCTTGATCCGCAGCGCGTGCAAGGTCCTGAACTCTGCCTTCGACTCATGCCCCACCCCGGAGATATTACCGAAACGAGTGGTCTGCCGCCGACGGAGCGGGCTACTCGACGTATTCGTGCTCTGGCGCCGGGTACGAGCCGGACTCGACGTCGGCCCGGAACTCCCTCGCGGCGTCGAGCAGGGTCTCGCCGATGCTCGCGTACTGCTTGACGAAGCGAGGGATCCTCCCCCGCGTGAACCCCGCCCAGTCCGACCACACGAGGAGCTGTCCGTCGCAGTGCGGTCCGGCACCCACCGAGATCGTCGGGATCGACAGCTCCGCGGTGACGCGCCCGGCGACCGCCGACGGCACCATCTCCATCACGACGGCGAACGCCCCCGCCTCCTCGACCGCACTGCCGTCGGCGACGAGTTGCTCGGCTCCCGCTCCCCGACCCTGGATGATGTGTCCGCCGAGACCGTGCTCGCTCTGGGGCGTGAATCCGATGTGGGCCATCACCGGGATCCCGGCGCGCACGATGCGCTTGATCTGCTTCGCGCTCCGCACGCCTCCCTCGAGCTTGACGGCATGCGCGCCGGTCTCCTTCATGAAGCGGGTCGCCGTGGCGAGCGCCTGGTCCGGTCCGTTCTCGTATGACCCGAACGGCATGTCCGCGATCACGAGCGCACGCTTCACCCCGCGGACGACCGCGGCGGTGAGCGGGATCAGTTCGTCGACGGTCACCGGGATGGTCGTCTCGTAGCCGAACACCGTGTTGCCCGCCGAGTCACCGACGAGCAGGAAGTCGATCCCCGCCTCGTCGAAGATCGACGCGGAGAGGCAGTCGTAGCTGGTGAGGCCCGTGATCTTGATGCCCTCCTGCTTGGCCCGCTGGAAGTGCCGGATGCGGACCCGCTTGAGCGTCGGGTCGTCTGATCCACCGCCGTAGGGCCGTGCCTCGTCGCTCACGGACCCCAACGTAGACCCTCCGGGGGGCTCACGCCTCGCAGATGCCCTCGCCCGGCTCGTTCAGTCGACGGCGAGCAGGTCGACCACGAAGACGAGGGTTTCGTTCGGAGCGATCACACCGCCCGCGCCCGCGGGGCCGTAGCCCATGTCGGGCGGGACCGTGAGCCGGCGACGGCCGCCGACCTTCATGCCCAGGACGCCGTCGTCCCATCCCTGGATCACCTGGCCCTGTCCGAGCCCGAACCGGAACGGTTCCATCCGGTCCCACGACGCGTCGAACTGCTCGCCGGTCGACCACGACACACCTACGTAGTGCACCGTCACGGTCGACCCGGCGACCGCCTCGTCGCCGTCGCCCTTCTCGACGTCATCGACGACGAGGTCGGTCGGCGGTTGCTGGTCGGGGATGGTCACATCTGGCTTGCGCATGGGCGACCACGCTAACGGCGTCAACGCTGGTGCCGGATGCCATGATGAGCGGATGCCAGGTGCCTTCCTCCACCCGTTCGCCAAGCCGACGCGCGAGAAGTTCGTCACGATCGAGCGTGGCGAGGGAGCGCTCGTCTGGGACGCGGCCGGCAACGAACTCGTCGATGCGATGGCCAGCCTGTGGTACTGCAATGTGGGTCACGGCCGCGGCGAGATCGCCGATGCGGTCGCCACACAGATCCGCGACATCGAGGCCTATTCGTGCTTCGAGCCGTTCACCAACCGGCCGGCCGACGCACTCGCCGAGCGGATCGTCGACCTCACGCCGGTCGACGATGCCCGCGTGTTCTTCACCGACTCCGGGTCCGAGGCGATCGACACGGCGATGAAGTTCGCCCGGCTGAGTCAGGTGCTCGCCGGCCACCCCGAACGGCACCTCATCATCTCCCGCGAGCGCGGCTACCACGGCACGAACTACGGCGGAACCAGCGCGCAGGGGCTCGCATCCAACAAGGAGGGCTACGGCACCCTGCTCCACGACGTCGTGCAGGTGGCCTGTGACGATGTCGAGGCTCTGTCGGTCGTGATGGCCGAACGTGCGGGCGAGATCGCCGCCGTACTCACCGAACCGGTTCAGGGTGCCGCCGGCGTGTATCCGCCCGCGCCCGGGTATCTCGCCGAGGCGCGGCGGTTGTGCGACCAGCACGGCGCGTTGCTGATCTACGACGAGGTGATCACGGGCTTCGGTCGTCTCGGCGAATGGTTCGCGGCCGACCACTTCGGAGTCGTTCCCGACATCACGACGTTCGCCAAGGGCGTCACCTCCGGCTACCAGCCGCTCGGGGGCGTGATCGTCGGGTCCGCCGTCCGTGCGGCCCTCGAGTCCGATCCCGACTTCATCCTGCGGACGGGCTACACGTACTCGGGTCACCCCGCTGTGTGCGCGGCGGGGCTCGCCAACATCGAAATCCTCGAGCGGGAGCAGTTGCTCGCAGAGGTTCCGCGGATCGGTCGCCGACTGGGGGACGGTCTCGCGGCCATCGCCGCGGACGGCGGTATCGATCACGTTCGAGGCTTGCCTGCGATGTACGGGGTCGGCCTGCGTTCCGATCAGAATGCGATGGTCATACGCGATTCGATGCTCCGTCGGGGGGTCATCACGAGGGCGATCGGCACCGACACCCTCACGTTCTGTCCCCCGCTTGTCACCACCGACGAGCAACTCGACCACATCGTCGACGCGCTGGCGACCAGCCTGGCCGAGAACTGACCGCGCCTCGATACACGCTGCGCGATCTTGCGGAGCGCTGCGCTGTGCCCGGTCAGGGGCGCTGGAGGAGCTGGATCAGGCTGCTCGTGTCCCACCGATCGCCGCCCCTGCCGACGATCTGCTTGTAAAACTGGTCGACGAGTCCGGTCACCGGCAGCTGGGCGCCGTTGCATTCGGCCTCGCCCAGGCAGATCGCAAGATCCTTGCGCATCCATTCGACAGCGAACCCGAAGCCGAATTCCTCCGCCGCCATCGTCCGCGCCCGGTTGTCCATCTGCCAGCTCTGTGCGGCACCCTTGCCGATCACGTCGATCACCTGATCGACGTCGAGACCAGCGCGCTGGGCGAAGTTCACGCCTTCGGCCAGGCCCTGGACGAGTCCCGCCGTGCAGATCTGGTTGACCATCTTCGTCAGTTGCCCCGAGCCGGCCGGACCGAGCAGCGCACACGATCGGGCGTACGATTCGATCAGAGGTCTGGCGCGCTCGAAGACCTCCTCGTCGTCTGACCCGCACATCACCGTCAGAACGCCGCCCTCCGCTCCGGCCTGTCCTCCGGACACCGGTGCGTCGATGAAGCCGACGCCGCGAGCGACGCATGCGGCGGAGAGTTCACGGGCGAGATTCGCCGAGGCGGTCGTGTGGTCGACGAGCACCGAACCGCGAGCCATCGCCTCGAGGGCCCCCTGGTCGCCGAGCACCACCTCGCGCACGTCGTCGTCGTTGCCGACGCAAACGGCGACCAGCTCCGCTCCATCGGCCGCCTCCGCCGGGGTCGGCGCCGCGCGCTGACCGTTGAGTGCGACCCAGGCGAGCGCCTTCGCCGCCGTGCGGTTGTAGACCGCGACGTCGTGACCGGCCTTGGCCAGATGCCGGGCCATCGGCGCACCCATCACGCCCAGACCGATGAATGCAACCTTCGTCATCTCCGGGAGTCTTGCAGGTGGCGACACCAGCACAGTGCGCCGCCGCCCGTGCGGCGGTGCGAGACTCGGCCGATGTCCGTCAGGCGATGGTCGGTGACCACCTGGAACGTCCACGGTGCCGAACGCCCGCCGATCGATCGGCTCGCCGCGACGATCGCCGCAGAGTCGCCGGACATCGTCGCGATACAGGAGATCCGATCCGCTCAGGCACGGTCACTCGCCAAGGCGCTCGGCATGCGGTCGTACTGGACACTGAAGCACTATCCCTACACACGCCTCGGGTGCTGGTACGCCGAGGGTCTGGCGATTCTCTCCCCACACGAGCTGGCGTCGACCGGAGGCTCCGAGCTCACACTCGGCGAGTCGCGATCGTCTTTCATGCGGCGCATCGTCCAGTGGGCTGACATCGAACGAGGCGACGGCGCTCGCGTGCGGTTCTACAACGCGCACCTCTCGTCCGGACAGGCCGTGTTCGAACGGAGGGCCGAGGCCGCCCGCTTGGCGCACCTCATCAGAACCCACCGCAACGATCACCCGGTCGTGATCGCCGGCGACTTCAACGACGACACCGACCCGGCGGTGATCGCAGCGTTGCCCGGTGTCGAACACCTCAGCCCACCACCCAGCAACCCGTCCGAGGCCCCGACCCAGACGCTCGACCATGTGCTGTTGCCGGCGGATGCGGTAGGCGTCAGTGCCTCGATGCCGGCCGGAGGGGCGGATTGGGCCGAACTCTCCGACCACCTCCCCTTGACGGTGCGGTTCGGTCAGGAATGACCGAACGCGGGCCCTGCTACTTCTTCTTCGCCTCTTCTTCGCCCGACTTGAGGACGCCCTTCGCCAGCGCCTCGTCGAGGTACTCCTCGGCATCCTCGGACGAGACCTTGAGGGCCGGCGAGATCTCAGAGATCAGATTGACGCGGGCACGCTCGTACATCGTTCGTTCGGCGGCCGAGAGCGACGCATCGCGATTGCGCGCGGCGAGGTTCCGCACGACCTCGGCAACCTGGTAGACGTCGCCGCTCTTCAACTTCTCCTGGTGGTTCTTGAACCGCCGGCTCCAGTTGGACGGCACCCGCGGATCGGGTTTGGCGAGCACCGACACGAGATCTTCGAGCTCGTCGGCCGACACGGGCGGGCGGACCCCGACCGCGTCGGTCTTGTCGACCGGAACCTTGAGGGTCATCTCGTTGATGACGGTCTTCAGGATCAGATAGTCCTGCTTCTCGCCGAAGAACTCCATCTTCTTGGTGCCCTGCACGACGCATGCGCCGTGCTGGGGGTAGATGACGGTCTCGCCCTTCTTGAACTTCACGCAGAACCTCACCTGGTCGGGTGCGCCACGGCGGCACACGCCGGGTGGAGGATAACGCCCTCCCACCCGATTAGACCCGCCCGCCCCCATCCGCCCCGCCGTTCTCGTGAGGATCTTGCGCTGCTGGAACGCAACATCCTCACGAGAACGGTTTCGCGGGGTGCGCCCTCGGCAGGATTCGAACCTGCGCGCTACGGATTAGAAGGCCGTTGCTCTATCCACTGAGCTACGAGGGCGGG
>CBDUYD010000060.1:0-16253 GCA_965371355.1 uncultured Ilumatobacteraceae bacterium | reverse complement strand
GCGGCACCGGAGCGGTCCCAACGTGCGATCGAGCCCGGTACGGTCGCGTCGATGCCACCCATCGAGCGGGTCACCGCGGCGCTCGACGTCGGCGGGACCTCGATCAAGTCGGGCGTCGTTCGCGGTGAGGAGGTCGAGTTGCTGGCCACGGTTCCGTCGCGTTCCGATGAGGTCGCCGACGCGGTGATCGGCCAACTGCTGGCCGCCTCCGGCGCTGCGATCGCAGCCGCCGGGCCGGCGTTGAGCGCACTCGCGATCGCGGTCCCCCGACCCTTCGATCTCGAGCGCGGCGTCCCACTGATGCGCGGCCTCCACAAGTTCGACTCGATCCACGGCGTCGAGCTGCGGACGATCCTGCGCGACCGGACCGGCATCGGCGCCCGTCCGATCACGTTCGTCGGCGATGCCGAAGCAGCAGCGGTCGGCGAAGCGCTGTTCGGTTCCGGCCGCGGTGTCGACCGGGTGTTGACGATCACCCTCGGCACAGGGATGGGCGCGTGTCTGACCGACCGTGGAGCGGTCATCACCGCGGTCGGCGACGCCGTGGTCGAGGATCTCCACAACCGTGCGACCCCCGACGGCCGCGCCGACGACGTCTTCTCCGCGCGCGGCCTGGCCGAGCACCTCGATGTCGACCCCGCCTCACTGCGCACCGCGGTCACGACCGAGGAACGATCCGCCGACCTCCGGGATTTCGGGCGACGACTCGGCGAGTTCCTTTCGCCGATGATGCGCGAGTTCGACGCGGAATCCGTCGTCATCGGGGGCGGGCTGGCCGGCTCGTTCGACCGATTCGGTCCGGCGATGGGCATCCCGGCGCTCGCCGCCTCACTCGGAGCGCGGGGGCCGCTGTTGGGCGCGGCCGCGCTCGCCGCGCTCGACTGACGCTCAGCGGGTGTCGACCACCTTGAACGCCTCGGCGCTCGACCCCTCGGGCAGACCATGGGCACGGGCAATGTCCTGCCACCACGTGCGGACGTGGCCCTCCATGCCCTCCGGGTCGCGGTGCTGGCTGCGGTGGAGCATCAGCGCGCGGATCTTGCGGTCGAGCTGATCGGTGATGTCGACGGCGGTGACGCCCTCGCCGGCGAAGGTGATCCACACCTCGGAGGCCTCCCACGGCTCGAGCGCCGCGCAGTCGGTTCCGGGGAACGCGAACTGGTTGCGAGCATCGGGGTACACAGCGCACATCGTGGCCTCGGCGCTGGCGATGTGATCGGGATGCGATCGATAGGTGGAGTCGAGGTCGCGGATCGGACTCTGGGTGATCACCACCTGCGGCCGAACCGAGCGGATGACCGCCGAGATGTCTTCGCGCAGCTGCATGCAGACCTCGACCGTGCCGTCCATGTGTCCGAGGAACCTGAGATCGGTCACACCGACTTCGGCGGCGGCCTTGGTCTGCTCCTGACGGCGGATCGAGGCCATCTCGTCGCGCGAGATCGTCGGATCGAATCCTCCCGCCTGCCCGTCGGTGACGATGCAGTAGACGACCTCTATCCCGGCATCGGTCATCTTGGCGACGGTGCCGGCTGCTCCGAAGTCGACGTCGTCGGGATGGGCCATCACGACGAGGACCCGTTCGATCTCGGAGAAGTCGAGCATCCCCCCAGTCAAGCGCGGCTACGAGGCCACCGTCGCGAATTCGAGCCGGCAGGGGTGGGAGCAGCGACCGGGGAAATCGTATGGTCGCGACATGGACCTCCCGAACGTACCCCTCGACTCCTTCGACCTGTCCGACCTCGAGGGCTTCTGGGCAGGCCCCCGAGATGTCCGCGAGGGCGCCTTCAAGACACTGCGCGACACTCCCGGCCTCGTCCACTACGACGAGGCGGTCGTCGAGGACGCGCCGTTCCCTCCCGGTCCCGGCTACTGGGCGCTCGCCCGGCACGACGATGTCTGGGCGGTGAACCGCAACGCCAAGCTGTTCTGCTCGGGACAGGGGTCGACGATCACCGACATACCCCAGGAGATGAACGAGTTCTTCGGATCGATGATCAACATGGACGACCCGAAGCACTACAGGCTCCGGTCGATCGTGTCGAAGGGGTTCACGCCCAAGGAGATCGCCAAGGTCGAGGGCTACGTCCACACCAAGGCCGAGCGGATCGTCGACCGGCTACTCGAGAACTTCCCAGGCCAACGGTGCGACTTCGTCGAGCACGTCGCCGCCGCCCTCCCGCTCGAGATCATCTGCGACATGATGGGGATCCCCGAGGAGGACTACGCACAGGTCTTCGCCTGGACGAACACGATCCTCGGCGTCGGCGACCCAGAGTTCGGCACCTCCTACGACGATCTGATGGTTCAGGCGCTCGACATGTTCACCTACGCGCAGAAGCTGGGCGAAGATCGGCGGGCGAACCCCGCCGATGACATCACATCGGTGATGATGACGGCCGAGGTCGAGGGTGAGCGGCTCACCCCGCAGGAGTTCGGGTCTTTCTTCATACTTCTGGTCGTCGCCGGCAACGAGACGACGCGCAACGCGATCAGCCACGGAATGAAGGCGCTGACCGAGCATCCCGACCAGCGCGAAGTGCTCTACGGCGACTACGAGGCACACTCCCGCACAGCGATGGAGGAGATCGTCCGGTGGGCGACGCCGGTGATCAACTTCCGCCGCACCGCCACCGAGGACACCGAACTCTCGGGTCAGAAGATCGAGGCCGGCGAGAAGGTCGTGATGTTCTACAACTCGGCCAACCGCGACGAGCGCATCTACGAGAACCCGTTCACGTTCGACGTGACCCGCCCGCTACAGCCCCAGCAGGTCGGGTTCGGCGCGGGTGGGCCGCACTTCTGCCTCGGCGCCAACCTGGCGCGCCGCGAGATGACGGTGATGTTCGACGAACTGCGTCGCCGCGTGCCGGCGATGCGGATCAGCGGCGAACCCGACTATCTCCTGAGCGGCTTCATCAACGGGATCAAGCGTATGGAGTGCCGCTGGGACTGACCCGCCCGTCGGGCGGCCACGAGGCGACACCGTCCTCGAGCGGAATGTCGAGCGTCTTGGCCACCTGCGAGATCAGCCGCCACGTTCCGATCGCCGCCGCGAGTTCGACGACGGCATCGTCCGACCCGAGCAGCCGCCGGCAGTCGGCGATCGTGGCCGCCGATGCGGCTCCGGTCGTGAGGGTCTCGTCCGTCGCCCGCAGCACGGCCCGCTCCAGGTCGCCGAACAACTGCGACCGCTCCCAGTCGCGGACTGCGAGCAGTTCGTCGGCGCTCACCCCGAACGGGTCCTGCGCGACGGCCCAGTGCTGAGTCCACTCGTAGTCGGATCCGGTGGCCCACCCGATCCGCATGATCACCAGCTCGCGGAGACGATCGTCGAGCGAGCCGCCGAACAGCAGCGAGAGCAACAGGTCGTTGATCGCCTTCGCCGTCCTCGGGCGCCGGAGCAACGTGCGAAAGACGTTGAGTTCGGCGAGCGACGAGGGAACCCCGACCTCTTCGGCGGCGGCGTAGGACTCGTCGAGCGTCAACATCGGAATGCGTGGAGTGGACATGTCGTCTCCTGTGAGTATTCTCGACTGAGTACTATCGGCTACGGATCGTAGCCGATCGGCAATACCCCTCCACCCAGGTTCGAAATGCACGAGGCAGAGATGACGACGCTCGACACGGAACTCGACAAGATCAGCGACCGCATCCGCTACTGGCGCGAGGAGCGCGGCATCAGCCGCCAGGAACTCGCCGAACTGAGCGGGGTCGCGGCGAGCACGGTCCACAAGGTCGAGACGCGACAGATGACCCCGAGTATCGCCGTCGTGCTGAAGCTCACCCACGGCCTGGGACGGCGCCCCGCCGAAATCCTGGCCGAGGGCACCCCAGAGCTGACCGTGTCGATCCAGCGGGCGACCGATCGTCGGACGACCACGACCCGATCAGGGAGCTACGAGCGACTGACCGCCGAACTGATCGGTGGTGAGATGGAGATCTGGCGCGTCACGCTGCAGCCGGCGATCAGCTCCGGCAGTCGACTCCGCTTCGACGGGGAGGTGTTCATCGCCTGCGAGCGCGGTGAGGTCGTGCTCGAGATCGGTGCTCAGCTGCACACGTTGGGCAAGGGTGACTCGGCTCACTTCAAGGCGAGCCATGCGTTCACCTACCGCAACGACTCCGAACAGCCGGCCCGATTCCTCCTCGCCGCGACACTGCCCCCAGAACTGCGGTCGGTGATAGAGGCCCACGCCACCTCGATCGCGTCACCCTGAACCGGCGGTCAGTTGCCGAGCTCGCCGAGCCGGAAGTGCTCGCGGCACAACAGTTCGTAGCGCACCGCATCGCCGAACAGCGGCTGATCGCCGGAGTCGTTCGTGTCGCCGACCACGACCGTCTCACCTTCGTAGACGACAACACCGTTCACGACGCGCGCGTTGTGCGTCGCTCGGGCACCGCACCAGCAGCGCGCCTCGACCTGGAGGGGACGGTGTTCGTCGGCAATCTCGAGGAGCCGTTGCGTGCCTTCGAAGAGGTGTCCACGGAAGTCGGTGAGCAACCCGAACGCGTAGACGTCGATCCCGAGATCGTCGACCACACGGGCGAGTTGATCGCACTGCTCGATCGTGTAGAACTGCGCCTCGTCGCACACCAGGTAGTGGATCGGCCAGTTGTCGACGGCGAGCGAGTAGAGATCGAGCTCGGGCGGCACCTCGATCGCCGGCGAGGCGACTCCGAGCCGGCTGGTGACCTGACCCCCCTCACGGTCGAGGGTGGTGAGGAGCAGGCCGAACAGCTGCCGGCTGGTGAGGTTGTGGTGGATCTGGAGTGCGACGGTGCTCTTGCCCGAGCCCATCGTGCCGAAACTGAACTGCAGGATCGCCATGCCGATCGACGACCCTACCCGCCCTGGTCGGAATCGTTGACCGCGCCCGGCTGTCCGCCGAGACGCTCCTCGTCGACCTGCGCGGGCTGATCGATTCGTTCCAACTCCGGCGGTGACTCCTCCGACGAGCAGCCCGCGACTGCACCGACCCCCACGATCACGGCCACCACCACCCCAGTCGCCCGGCCCGCACCGACCGCCCGGCGTCGAATCCGTGAGGATCTTGCGTGCCAGGGACGCAAGATCCTCACGAGAACGGAGATCGGGTGGGGGGCACGCCTCCGACCATAGGGCCGCCGCGACGCCGCGGGTGGCCGGGCGGGGTCAAAGCAGCGCGCGAACGGCGGCGATGTCGTCGGCGGTGGAGGCCGGTTTGTCGCCCCGATACTTGCGGACCCTCGCGAACCTCAGCGCGACACCTCCCGGGTAGCGGGTCGACCGCTGCACGCCGTCGACCGCGATCTCGACGACCTGCACCGGCTCGACGTGCACGACATGGCCATCGCGACCGAGTTCGAGCGACAGGAACCGCTCGGTCTGCCACCCGAGCATCTCATCGGTCAGGCCCTTGAAGGTCTTGCCGACCATCACGAACCCGTCATCGGCCACGCCGCGGGCTCCGAGGTGGAGGTTCGATAGCCATCCCGTGCGACGGCCGTGACCCCACTCGACCGCCAGCACGACGAGATCGAGCGTGTGGACCGGCTTGACCTTGCGCCACGCCGCTCCGCGGCGACCGGCGGCGTACGGCTGGTCGAGTCCCTTGACCATCACACCTTCATGCCCGCTCGACACCGCGCGGTCGAGGAAGCGGCCCGCCTCGACGGGATCGGCCGTGACGATCGACGGGAGGCGCGCCACCGCCGGGACGACCGCCGCCAGCAACTCACGTCGCACGGACAACGGCTCGTCGTGAACCGCTTCGCCGTCGGCCATCATCACGTCGAAGAAGAACGCGCGGAGTCCACCCCCTCGGCCGGTCGAGTCGTCGGCGCCGAAGTCGGCCATCGTGTCCTGGAACCGGCGGGGCGAGCCATCGTCCAGCATGCCCATCGCCTCGCCATCGAGAACGAGGTCGCCGCCGGGCAGGTCGCGGACCAGATCGGCCACGCCGGGGAAACGGTCGGTCACGTCGTTGAGGTTCCGTGTGTACAGACCGACATCGCTCCCCATGCGGTGTGCCTGGATCCGGGCGCCGTCGAGCTTCCACTCGACCGACGCGGGTCCGCTCGCGGCGAGCGCCTCGGCCACGTCGGCGGCAGGGCTTGCGAGCATCGGTTGCACCGGTCGCAGGGCGACGATCGAGATCGCGTCGAGCTCGGATCGACCGCTGCCGAGCGCGACCCTGGCGGCTGCGCCGAGGTCACCGGTCATCATCGCCGCCCGCCGCACCGAAGCGACCGGAACTCCCACTGCCTTCGCGACGGCGGTCGCCATCACCCCCTCCTGCGCTCCCTGCCGCAACTCCCCGCCCAGCACCGCGTACAGCAGTCGCTGCTCGCGCTCCGTCGCGGCGCCGAGCAGAGTCGTGAGGCGTTCCCGGCGCGCCGAGACGACCCCGGCGCCCTGCATCGCGGCGATCTCCTCCATCGCCCGATCGACGTCGGACACGGTGAGCGACGGCGCGGCGGCGGCCGGCGGACGGACATCGGCGAGAGTCGCCCAGCCGACACCGATGCGTCCCGACCGTGTCGTGCCGGTGAGGAAGGCGACGGCCGCCTCGGCCTCGGCGGGCTCGAGTCGCGCCAACACGGCGGCGAACGCGGCGACCTTGACCGAACGTTCGGGGGCACCGGCCGCCGCCTCCGACGCCGCCGCGAGTTCGTCGAACCGCAAGGACACACGAGAAGTTTGGCCGTGATTTCCACCCTGTCGCAAGGTTCGCGCCGCCGTCCAACTATCTTGAATGCCACGAGCCGCGGCAACGGTGCCGGGGCGACTGCCGTTCAAGGAAACAGACAACATGACCGACACGATCGAACGGTCCGGCCCGGCCGACGACGATCGAGTCCTCGATCATCTGATCGTCCGATTCGCTGGTGACTCCGGCGACGGAATGCAGTTGACCGGTGATCGATTCACCTCCGTTAGCGCCTCCTTCGGCAACGACCTGTCGACGATGCCCGACTTCCCCGCCGAGATCAGGGCCCCTGCCGGGTCGGTCAACGGCGTCTCGGCCTTCCAGGTCAACATCGCCGACCACGACATCACCACCCCCGGCGACGAGCCGAACGTGCTGGTCGTGATGAACCCGGCGGCGATGATGGCCGACCTGCACCGCCTCGAGACCGGCGGCACGATCATCGTCAACGAGGACGCATTCGAGGAACGCAACCTCGCCAAGGCGGGCTACGAGCAGAATCCGCTCGACGACGGAACGCTCGCCGGCTACCGCGTCCTCCGTGTGCCGATGACGTCGCTGACCAAGGAGGTGTGCGCGGATCTCGGCGTGAAGCCGAGAGATGCCGAACGATCGAAGAACTTCTTCGCCCTCGGCCTCGTGTCGTGGATGTACACGAGGCCGATCGAGCCGACGATCGAGTGGATCGCGACGAAGTTCGCCAAGAACGAACTCGTACAGTCGGCCAACCGCGCCGCGTTCACCGCGGGCTACAACTTCGGTGAGACGACCGAGGCGGTCGGGCACCGCTACGAGGTGCGGCCCGCCAGCCTCCCGCCGGGCGAGTACACGAGCATCACCGGGAACATGGCCCTCTCGTGGGGGCTCGTCGCGGCGGGACAACTCGCCAAGCTGCCGATAACGCTCGGCTCGTATCCGATCACCCCGGCGAGCGACATCCTCCACGAACTCTCGAAACACAAGAACTTCGGGATCCGGACCGTGCAGGCCGAAGACGAGATCGCTGCCATTGGCATCGCGCTCGGCGCATCGTTCTCGGGTCACATCGGCGTCACCAGCACCAGCGGACCCGGCGTCGCGCTGAAGAGCGAGACGATCTCACTCGCGCTCGCGATCGAACTCCCGCTGCTGATCATCGACATCCAGCGCGGCGGTCCCTCGACCGGCCTGCCGACCAAGACCGAGGCGTCCGACCTCAACATCGCCCTGTTCGGTCGTCACGGCGAGGCACCGCTCCCCGTCGTCGCTTCGTACAGTCCGGCGCACTGCTTCGACGCCGCCATCGAGGCGGTACGGATCGCGCTGAAGTACCGCACGCCGGTGATCCTGCTCTCCGACGGCTACCTCGCCAACGGATCCGAGCCCTGGCTGCTGCCCGACATCAGCTCGCTGCCCGACATCTCGGTGCCGTTCGCGACCGAGTTCAACCACACCGACGACGAGGGCAATCCCGAGTTCTGGCCGTATCTCCGCGACGAGACCACGCTGGCACGTCCGTGGGCGATCCCCGGCACTCCGGGGCTGATGCACCGGGTCGGCGGGATCGAGAAGAACGACGGCACCGGCAACATCGACTACGGGCCCCTGAACCACGAGCGGATGGTCGAGCTGCGGGCGGCGAAGGTCGAGGCGGTCGCGGCCGACATCGCGCCGACCGAGATCCACGGCGACGCCGACGCCGATGTGCTGATCGTCGGATGGGGTTCCACCTGGGCGGCGATCGACGCCGCAGTCCAACGAACGCGCCGGGCGGGTTCGAAGGTCGCCTATGTGCACCTGGTGCACCTCAATCCGCTGCCGTCCGATCTGGGTGGGATCCTCGCCCGGTTCGATCGCATCATCGTGCCCGAACTCAACTCGGGCCAACTTGCCAACGTCCTGCGGGCGAAGTACCTCGTCGATGCGAGGCCGCTCTCGAAGATCCAGGGCATGCCGTTCAAGACGAGCGAGATCGAAGACGCGATCACCGCAGCCCTAGCCGAGCCGCACAACGCCAAGGGAGCCACCTCATGAGTACTGCGCAGGTCGCGGTCACCACCAAGAAGGACTGGACGAGCGACCAGGAGGTCCGCTGGTGCCCCGGTTGCGGCGACTACGGCATCCTGCTCGCCGTGCAGCAGCTGATGCCCGATCTCGGCATCGCTCCCGAGAACACGGTCTTCATCTCCGGTATCGGCTGCTCGAGCCGCTTCCCGTACTACATGAACACCTACGGGATGCACTCGATCCACGGGCGTGCGCCCGCGATCGCCACCGGTGTCGCAGTCGCCCGTCCCGACCTCGACGTGTGGGTCGTCACCGGCGACGGCGACGGACTGTCGATCGGTGGCAACCATCTCATCCACGCCCTCCGGCGCAACGTCAACCTCAACATCTTGCTGTTCAACAACCGCATCTACGGGCTCACCAAGGGCCAGTACTCGCCGACCTCGGCGGTGGGCAAGATCACCAAGTCGACCCCGATGGGTTCGGTCGACGCACCGTTCAACCCGCTGTCGGTCGCGCTCGGTGCCGAGGCCACGTTCGTCGCTCGCACGCACGATCTCGACCGCAAGCACATGATGGCCACCTTCAAGGCCGCTCACGAACACCGCGGCGCTTCGTTCGTCGAGATCTACCAGAACTGCAACGTCTTCAACGACGGCCAGTTCGACGGCGTCATCAAGAAGCAGAACCGAGACGAGATGATGATCAACCTCGTGCACGGTGAGCCGATGGTCTTCGGGGCCGAGCGTCAGCGCGGCGTGATGATGGGCGAGGACGGATTCCTACGACTCGTCGATGTCGCCGACGTCGGAATCGACCGGATCCTCGTGCACGACCAGTATCACCGGTTCCCCTCGTTGGCGTTCGCGCTGTCGCGACTGAACACCGACGACGACTCCCCGACGCCGTTCGGCATCTTCCGCGAGGTCGAGCGTGCCGAGTACAGCTCTGCGGTACGCGACCAGGTGTTGGAGGCAGCGGAGGTAAAGGGCCCTGGAGACCTGGGCGAGCTGCTGCGATCGAACGGCACCTGGCAGGTCAGCTGACCCGCACAGACCGCTCCGCTAGATCTCTTGGGGGCGGAGCTAGACCAGAACGGTGGCGACGGCGGCGAAGTGCAGGGTGGCAGCGACCACCGTGAACAGGTGCCACACCTCGTGGTAACCGAACGTGCGCGGCCAGGGGTCGGGCCGGCGGACGAACAGCACGGGGATCCCCACCGTATAGGCGAGCCCGCCGGCGACGATCAGGCCGAATTGGGCGGTCGAGAGATTGTCGACGAGCACCGGCACGGCGGCGACGACCGCCCAGCCCATGATCGGGTACAGAGCGTGCGCGAGAACGCGGGCACGGCCATATGCGGTGAGTTTGAGCACGATGCCGACGACCGCGCACGCAGTGACCGATGCGAGGATCGGGATACCCCATGCCTGCGGCAGCGCGACGAGGCAGAGCGGGGTGTAGGTGCCGGCGATCAGGAGGTAGATCATCGAGTGATCGAGACGTTGCATCACCAGGCGGGCACGAGGTGACTTCGCCAGTCGGTGATATGCCGCCGATGTGCCGAAGACGAGGAGCAACGTGGCCGCGTAGATCGACGCAGCGACCCGGGCGGCAGCCTCCTCGGAGGAGATGATCAGAAGAGCGCCCGCAGGGATCGCCAGAGCGAACCACCAGGTGTGCATGCGCCCCCGCCATCGAGGGCGAGCCTCGACAATCGGATCCGCCGTGAGAACCGTCACCGACACGACGATATCGACACCCGGCCGTCGTGTGCCCGCGCTCAGCGCAGGAGTTCGGTGATCAGCGTGACGACCGCGTCGCCGTAGCGTTCGAGCTTGGCGGGACCGACCCCGGAGATGCGGGCGAGGTCGGCGCGGGATGTCGGCGCCTGCTCGGCGATGGCGACCAGCGTCTTGTTGTCGAATACGACGTAGGCCGGTTTGCCGTCGCGCAGCTCGTTGCGCAGTGTGCGCAGTGCCTCGAACCGTGCCGTCGCGTCGGCGTCGAGGCGGGCGACGGGGTCGGCGCGCTGCTTCTTCGACGGGGTCGTGACCGCGCTGGGTGCAGGGTGGACGGTGACCGTGCGGGCCGGATCGGGTTCGGTGGTCAACTCGTCGACGAACGGCGACGGGTTCGGCCCCGTGACGATCGTCGCCCCGACCGATGCCCGGGTGAGCGCGACGTGGAACAGGCGGCGTTCCTCCTCGACGTCGTCGGCGAGCCGGTGCGGGTACTGCTCGGCGTCGGCCAGGTGCACGACCACGTGGGGCCACTCCTGTCCCTTCACCCGGTGCACGGTGGCGAGCGTGACGCCTCCAGCATCGCGGCGGACGGTCAGCTGCGTTCGCAGCCAGCGCTCGAAGCTGGTCACCTCGTCGTGCAGCGCGGCGAGTTGGGAGAACGCTGTGAGGTCGTCGCCCTGGGCGCCGCGGTTCATGCCGTGACGGGTCGCGTCGAGCGTTGCGACCGAACCGGCGAGCCCGATCTCGTCGACCAGCGACAGCACGACATCGGAGGTGGTCGCGCCGCACGCGACCATCCGCTGGAGCGACTCGATGTCGCCTGCGAAGTCGGTCACCCTCTCGGCGTCGCGCTCTTTGTTGAGGCGTCCTGCGAGACGGAAGAGTTCGACGATCGTGCCCTGCTCGGCGATCCAGTCGGCGATGCGGGGGTGGAACGAACGGGAGGGCCGTCGCAGCGCCTCGCGGATGTCGTCGGGATCGAAACGGCGCGCTTCGTCGCCGGCGGCGATGGCCAATCGGAGCCACGCGAGCACCGCCCGCACCGACGTGCGATCGAGGAACTCGAGCCCGACCCCACCGCTGACGGGGACGCCGGCCACCGTGAGCGCAACCTGGGGAGCCGCCAGCACCGCGTTGACGCGGGTGAGCACTGCGATGTCGGCCGGCTCGCCCCCCGACGACAGCGCCGCCTCGACCGCGGCGGTGCTCGCCGCGACCGGGTCGACCGACGCGTCGACCGACCATCCACCCGGATCGTCGGAGGCCGCCTGGATCGTCTTGGCCACCCGCCGATCGTTGTGGCGCAGCAGGCGATCGACGACATCGACGATCCCAGCCGGACAGCGGTAGTTCACCTCGAGTGGATGATCACCGGCGCCGGGGAAGTGGACGGCGAAATCGATCAGCCAGCTCGGATCGGCACCGTTGTAGCCGTAGATCGTCTGATCGTCGTCGCCGACGCCGAAGACCGCACCGCCGGGCGAGGCGAGCAGGCGGATCAGCAGGACGTGTGCGGGGGTCAGATCCTGGAACTCGTCGACGAGCATGACGCGGCATGCCCGCTGGGCCGTGCGGCGGGCGACCGGATCGGTGAGCAGTACGAGCAACGCCCGATGGATCTGATCGTCGAAATCGACCGCCCCCTGCCGGTCGAGACGATCGCGGTAGGCGGGCCACACCTCCGCGAGACCCTCAACGTCGCCGTCGTAGCGTTCCTGCGCGTCGTCGGGCCTGAGGAGGCCGAGCCGGATGAGGCTCAACGCCTCGATCCACGGCGCGACCGGATCGCTGTTGCGCCGCCGGGGAAACTTCACCAGATCGCCGAGGATGCGCCTCACGTCGGGTTCGCCGATCGTCGTCCAGCGCCTCGGCTGCGGCTCGAACGGTGCGGTGCCATTGACGATCGCCAGCGCCAGCGAGTTCAGCGTGCGCACCTGGAGGCCCGCGAGGTCGGACAGTCGTTCGCGCATCTCCTGCTGGGCGCGCTTGTTGAACGCCACCAGTGTGACCGCGCCGACCGGCAGGTGCCAGCGGTCGACGAGGTGCCGGGCGCGCTCGGTGAGCACACGCGTCTTGCCCGACCCGGCGGGTGCCACGATCCGCGCCGCTCCCCCACCGTGGGTGACCGCGGCGAGTTGGTCGGGGGCCAGAGCGGCGGAGCTGTCGTTGGAAAGGGGAGCCCGCGTGCCGCCGTGTTCGACCGCGACGACGTGGATGACCGGCACGCCCGCGATCGGGTCGTGGTGCGCCAGCGGGCCGGCGTCGAGCCACATCGCCGTGCCACCGGGGGCGATGATGTCGCCCGCATCGTCAGCTCCGGTCTCATCGATCGTGGCGTCGGCCGGCTTCCAGCCGCGCGACAGTGCGAGATCGAGCGCGAGCCAGCTCGGCGCCTCGGGGTCGCGTACGTCGACCGAGTTGATCCAGACGAAGTGGTGCAGCGTCTCGAGATCGAACGAGAACGTGGCTCCGAGCGAGAATGGTTCGTCGTTCGTCATCAACATCGGTTGCCGCTCGAACTCGGCGTCGACCTCGATGACGAGCCGTCGCCGCGCGATGGTCGCGGCGCGGAGCTTGTCGAGCGCCGCCCCCGGTTCGGCGAGCACACCTCGGTCGATGACGAGGCGCTCACAGCCCTCCCACGCGGGTGGGAACGGCATCCCGGGAGCGACGATGACATGCCGCCCGAGCCGGTCGGGTCCGGCCCGGGCCGGCGCCGCGCCCCGAACGACGGATGGAACTGCGGTTCGGGTGACCGGGGCCTGTGCCCCGGCGGTTCGAGCATCGCCGCGTCGAGCTCCACCGATCGGGATCTCGTCGACCTGCGTCATCGGGATCGACACCTCGTCGCCATCAACCTCGTCGCCATCAACCCCGTCGGGCGCGGGTTCGGCCGACTCGGATGGCAGTTCGGGGCGTCCGCCGTCGACCCAGCACTGGCGGACCTGGTCGGGGCTGTCGTGTACGCCCCCGCAGTACGCGCACGAGATCGCCATGCGTGCAGACCTTAGCGCTTGCTCCGCACACCTGTTCGATCGGTCAGCGGTGCGCGTCTGCGGTGCGACATCACAGGTTCAGGGAGTCCCCCAAGCGAGCTAGCCGGTGAATCCTGGTGGAGATCCGGCGACCGCCGTCTTGTCCGTGTGTCGCACCGCGGACGGTACGGGGTCCGACCTTACGTCCATCCCCCTGTGGGCAGAAAGGGGAACAAGCCTGTGAATTCCGGCGGGGAACCCCGCACAACCTGTGGACAGCATGTGTGCACGCACGAGCGGACGACATTCTCGGTCCGGATTCCAACGTCCAAGTCGCTGATCGGGACCGGGAAACGCGGTCAGTGTGCGGCGGCGATCTCGACCGGGATGCCGTTGAGCACCGACGTGCCCGACAGCGGATCGATCGAGCGCGGATCGCTGAGCGCGTTCGAACTGACGCCTGCGTACTCGGCCGCCACAGCGAGTTGGGTGCCCGGGAGCCCATGGCCCCACCCGTGCGGGAGACTCACGACACCCGGACGGATCGCATCGGTGATCTCGACCGGCACGACGACCGAGCCCGCCGATGAGGTGACCGTCGCAGGTCCACCCTCGGAGAGCCCGTGCTCCCCCGCGTCATCGGGATGGACGTGCAGGGTGCACCGCGGCCGACCCCTGACCAACACCTCGATGTTGTGCATCCACGAGTTGTTGCTGCGCAGGTGACGTCGGCCGACGAGCACCAGGGTGCGCTCGGACAGTGCGGGCATCGCCGCACGGAGACGATCGAGGTCGTCGATCAACGGCTCGGCCCCGAGTTCGATCATCCCGCTCGGCGTGCGCAGCACCTCGGGGATGCGCGGCACGAGTGCGCCGAAGTCCATGCCGTGCGGGTGTTCGAGCAGATCATCGAGGCTCACACCGTCGGGTGAGGCGCCGAAGGCATCTCCGAAGGGCCCGGTGCGCAACATCGCATCGAGCAGCCGCTCAGGGCCGATCCGCCCAGAGGAGACCAGCTCCGCCAGCAGTTCGTCGGGGTCACGTCCGGCGACGGGCGAGTGCTCGTCGCGCACCGCGCTGTGGATCACAATCGCAACCGCCATGTCGTCGACCACCGCAGGGTCGGAGTCGGCCTGCCCACCCTGCGCGATCATCGTCAGCTTCGAGATGATCTCCCATTCGTCGGGCTGCTCCGGATCGAGCGGGAGCACGGCAGGCGAGTAGTTGGCGACATTACGCACCGCGAACTGGAGCAGCAGGACGTCGTAGTGGCTGCGCTGGAGCTGGGATGGAACCGGCAAGATGATGTCGGCGTGCCGCGTGGTCTCGTTGAGATACATGTCGACGCTGATCATCAGGTCGAGTTGATCGAGCGCCGCGTCGAGGTCGCCGTCGTTTGGTGTCGAGAGCACAGGATTCCCCGCGAGCGTGATCAGCCCCTTGACCTGCCCGGCTCCCGGCGTGCGGATCTCCTCGGCGAGAGCGGCGACGGGGTACTCCCCCATCACCTCCGGGTGCCCGCTGACGCGCGAGTGACCGCGACCCACCGAGAACCCGCGTCCCGAACCGGGTCGGCCGCGAGTGTTGGCTCCACCTGCGACCGGGGTCGGGAACATCGAGCCGCCCGGTCGATCGAGGTTCCCGCTCAGCGTGTTGACCACGTCGATCAACCACGATGTGGTCGTCCCGAACTCGGTCGTCGTCGTGCCGACCCGGCCGTAGACCGCGGCGGACGGAGCGTTCGCCAGCTCTCGGGCGATGCGCCGGGTGATCGCGGCATCGACACCCGTCACGTCGGCGACCATCTCGGGAGTGAACGGGGAGACCGCTGCGGCGACCGTATCGAACCCGCTCAGATGTGCCGACAGATGCTCGCCCGGGTCGGCCAGCCCCTCGTCGTACAGCACGTTGGCGATCGCCGCGAGCCACAACGCGTCGGTGCCCGGCCGGATCGGGATCCACTCGTCGGATTCCTCGACCGTCCTGGAGCGACGCGGATCGACGACGACCACCTTGCCGCCCCGGTCGCGGATCGCCTCCAGACGGCCCGGGAAATCGGGAGCGGTGCACAAGCTGCCGTTGGAGGCATACGGGTTGGCGCCGAGGATCAGGAGGTAGCTGGTTCGATCGAGGTCGGGCACGGGAACGTTGACCGGGCTCCCGAAGACGTGGCCGGAGGCCACATGCCTCGGCATCTGATCGACGGTCGACGCGCTGAACCGGTTGCGCGTGCCGAGTCCGGTGAGCAGCCCGCGGCTCGACATCATCGCCGACAGCGAGTGTGCGGTGGGGTTGCCGACGTATATCGCCATCGACTCGTGCCCGTGCTCGGCGATCACCGCCCCGAGCCGCTCGGCGACCTCGCGCCACGCCTCGTCCCACGTCACCTCGACGTGCACTCCGTCGCGCTTGATCCGCGGGAGCCGCAGCCGATCGGGATCGTCATGGAGCTGCATCAGCGTCGAGCCCTTGGGACAGATGAACCCCTTCGAGAACACGTCGTCGAGGTCGCCCCGGATGCGCTGCACGACCTCGTTGCCATCGGCATCTCTGCGGACGGTGATCTCGAGGCCACACCCGGCTTCGCACAGCGGGCAGGTGCGGTACGCGAGGCGGCTTTCTTCGGTCGGATTCGCCTGGTCCATCTCTTGATCCTTCCAGACCGACGACCAACATCGATCGTCGGCGAGAGGATCGAGTGCGGGAGTACGCAATGACAACGGCGGTACCACTACGGGTCGTGACATGGTTCGCGGCAGGGGTGGTCGCAGCCTTGCTCGTCGCGACGCTCGCGCTGCAGACCTTCCGGGCCGATGCGGCCCCCGGCGACACCGACTCGACCTTCGTGCCGCTCG
>CBDUYD010000059.1:0-16306 GCA_965371355.1 uncultured Ilumatobacteraceae bacterium | reverse complement strand
GCCAGATGCGCCGGATGGGTCGCAGTCGTGAAGCTCGAGGCCATCCTCTGGAGCGGTGTGGTCGTGTACTTCGCCGTGATCGGCCTGAGCTACCTGGCGCTCGGCGGCGACACCGCCGGGGTCGCGCTGCTGCTGGCGGCGACGGGTCTGGGGGGCCTCATCGCGGGCTGGACGTGGGATTGGACCCGCCGCAACCCGCCGCGGGTCGAAGACCTGGCCGACTCCGACGCCAGCGATCTCACCGGCATCGTCGGGATCTATCCGACGACCAGCCTGCGCCCGATCTCGCTGGCCGCCGGGACCTCGTGCATCATGCTCGGCGTCATCATCGGTTCTTGGCTGAGCATGATCGGCATCGCCATCGTGGCCTCACAGGTGCTCCTCCTCGTCCGCGACACCGATACCTGATGGCCCAGTACCCGATGGCCCGATACCCGATCGCCGGGAACGCCGCGCTGTCGCCGCGATGACCGCGCACACGTCGCCCGTCGAACATCTGGCGCTCGTCGTCGTCGCCTGTGGCGCGCTCGCCGTCTACGGCCTCGGGTGGCTGGCGCGCCGAGACGCATCGCCGGTGCGGCTCGCGGCATGGGTCGGCGCGATCGTCGTCACGCTGGCGGCGACGACGCCTCTCGTCGAGGGTTGGGCCGAGGACTCGTTCACCGGCCACATGGTGCAGCATCTCGCACTGATCGTGCTCGCCGCGCCGCTCTTCGTCGTCGCCCAGCCGGTGCGCACATTCCGTTGCCTGCCACTGTTCGCCCACCGCATCCATCCCGCTGAGCGGACGGTCGGTCGTTGGTGGCACCGGACCGGGTCGATGCTGGCCCCGCTGCTGTTCCTCTCGGTGCTGTACGTCACCCACCTCACCCAGATTTACGAACTCGCCCTCGACAACCGGCTCGTGCACGACCTCGAACATGCTGCCTACCTGTTGAGCGCGGTCGCGTTGTGGGCCGTGATCCAGGCGCCCGGGCAGCGTGCCGGCGCCGGCCGCGTCGGTGCCGCGATGGCGGTGATCGGCGGCACGGCGCTCCTCGGCGTGGTGCTGGTGTCGGCTACCGAACCGCTGGTCCCGTCGTACGTCGAGCGGCTCGGCTCCGAGCAGGCGCTCGATGATCAGCGGCTGGCGGCCTCGCTGATGTGGGCCGGCGGGATGGGATTGACGCTGCCGCTGCTGCTCGCCAGCGTGTGGATGTGGGCTTCGGCCGAAGAACGCGTGGCGCGGCGCCGCGAATCGTTGCTCGATCGCGGTCGACCGCCCGGCGAGGGTGTGGGGCGGTCACTCGATCGGTCGTCGGCCGGATGAGCCGGACACTCTCGGACGCCGAGATCGCGGAGATCGCCGCGGCACACGAGCGGGCCCGCCGAACCGCCGTGGCGATCGATCCGCCGTCGAGGAGCCGTCCCGCGATGACGCTCGACGACGCCTACGCGATCCAAGCGGCGTGGATCGACCTGCAGGTTGCGGGCGGCGCGGTCGTGCGGGGACACAAGATCGGCCTCACGAGCCGGGCGATGCAGATCGCGATGAAGATCGACGAACCCGACTTCGGCGCGCTGCTCGACGACATGTTCATCGAGTCCGGTTCGACGATCGAGGCCGCCCGATTCCTCGATCCGAAGATCGAGGTCGAGTTCGCATTCGTGCTCGGCGCCAGGCTCGACCGGCCGGACGTCACTCTCGACGACGTCTACGACGCCACCGATCACGTCGTTCCGGCACTCGAACTGATCGACGCCCGCTCGTTCCGTGTGCATCCCGACGACGGCGCTACCCGGACCGTGCGCGACACGATCGCCGACAATGCCGCCGACGCCGGCATCGTCACCGGTTCGACGCGGATCACGCCCGATCGCGCCCGTGCGGGTGATCTCCGGTGGGCCGGTGCGATCCTCGCCCGCAACGGCGTGGTCGAGGAGACGGGTCTCGGTGCAGGGGTCCTGAACGATCCGACGCTGGGTGTGGTCTGGCTGGCGAACCGTCTGCACGGCCTCGGGATCCCGCTCGAGGCCGGCGAGACGATCCTCGCCGGTTCGTTCACGCGCCCGGTCGACTGTCGCGCGGGCGACGAGTTCCACGTCGATTTCGGTCCGCTCGGCGTGATCGAACTCGGCGTCGTGTGACGCCTGATCGCTCGGCGATCAGAGCGCGTACGTCGCAACCGTGCAGCCGACCGCGAAGATCGGGATCGGCGCGTAGAAGTCGACGGTGCCGGTCGCTCCACGGGCGGCGGCCGACACCGCGATGAACGTGCGGATCTCGAAGCCGCCCTGTCCGGCGTCTGCGTACACGGTGAGGTCGTCGTAGTCGAGCAACTCGTCGCGATCGTTGCGGCACCAGCGGTCGAGGAACTCGCGATCCCAGGGCTCGTTGATCTTCCCGGAGTCTGGAGTCGCCGGCCAGTGCGAGATCCCACCGGTCCCGACGAGTGCGACCCGTTCGGGAAGCGCGTCGGCCGCGGCGCGGATCGATTCGCCGAACGCCCATGCGCGGTGGAGTGGGGTCAGCGGCGGGCCCTGGCAGTTGATGTTGACCGGGATGACCGGCAGGTCGTAGCGCGGTGTGAGGAAGTGCAACGGAACCATGATCCCGTGGTCGAACCGCCACTCCTCGGCGTAGGCGACGTCGGAGCCCTTCATCACCTCGACGATCATCCGCTGCGAGAGCGCGCGGTCACCTGGGATCGTGGTCCTCTCGATGCCGAGCCAGCCCGCGTCCTCGATCGGCCCCTCGTAGTCATCGGCCATCCCCATCGCGAACGCGGGCATGTTGTCCATGAAGAAGTTGGCGAAGTGTTCGGCGGCCATGACGACGAGCACGTCGGGCCGGGCCGCTTCGAGCGCCTCCCGCATCCCGTCGAAGGCCGCGTAGAAGCTGTCTCGGGTGTCCGGATCGGCCTGGTCGGCACGGCCGGTGATGCCGGGGGCGTGCGAGCAGACCCCGGCGAAGACGAGCGGCATCAGCTGACGTCCGCGCCGGTTGGCGGGCCGGGACTGCCCCGGCCGTCGGAGGCGTGGCTCTGCTGGCCGATCGACCCGGCGTGCGCGTCGACGCCCTCGTAGCCGGTCATCGCGTACACGCCCTCGCGTACCGGTCCGTGTTCGTCGATCCCGTCGCGCATGAGCTGGAGATAGTCGGCCCACTCGATCTGGTGGAACGCTGCGAAGTGCATCAGGATCTGGCCGTTGACGCCGAGGTGGAACAGCAGCCCGATGTCGGGTTCGACGAGCGCACTGGTCTCCTCGTCGGTGAGGTCGTACGGGTCGAGGATCGCACGCCGGTCTTCGAGGTACAGCTTCTGCACCTCTTCGGAACGGTTCAACTCGTAGAGGAACTTCTGGACGTTGTAGAGCGTCATCGCCCCTCCACCATCGCACACCCGGTCGGGTCATACGGACACGCGGAGGTGCGTGCGCGCAGTGCCCGACGCGCGACGCCCGAGAACTGCGCGAGACTCCGGGCTGCACTTCGTACGCCACCATAGATAGACCAGAGAGAGGCACTTCCAGTGGATGCCATCACCGCCATGAACCAGAGCGACGCGCTGATCACCGGGCTGATCGGCGGTCTCACCCCCGACGATCGCGAGAGGTCGACACCGTGCGATGAATGGACGGTCCACGAACTCCTCGGGCACATGTGCGGCGGTGCCCACATGATCGCCGGGGCGCTCCGAGACGAGGCTCCGCCGTCCGATCCCCCCGACTTCCTGGCCGACGGACCGGCCGCGGGATGGGCCGCCGCGAGCGCCGATCTGTCGGCGGCTGCCACTCCCGAAGCACTCGCAGCGACACATGAGTTGCCGTTCGGAGAGATGCCGGGATCGATGGCGGTCTCGGTGATCGCCGCCGACCAGATCACCCACGCCTGGGATCTCGCCCGGGCGACGGGGCAGGATCTCGACCTCAGCGACGAGCTGGCCGAGTTCGCGCTCGGCACATGGCAGCCCGTCATCCCCGCCGAGGGCCGCTCGGGACCGGGCTTCAAGGCCGTGGTCGAGGTCGCCGACGATGCCTCGACGATCGATCGCCTCGTCGCGTACACCGGTCGACAACCCTGAGGCTCGACGGGTCTGCGTCGCTCGCAGATCTCGTCTGCGAATAGATTCCCGTGGATGCCCGTCCATCACGTCGCGTACGCGACCCGCGATGTCCAAGCGACGACCCACTTCTACGAGGACCTCATGGGGTTCCCGCTCGTCCACACCGAACTGCAGGCGCTCGACGAGAGCTGGATACGCCACGTGTTCTACGACATCGCACCCGACGATGCCGGTGAGACCGAGTGCATCGCGTTCTTCCAGTTCAACGCGATCGGCGAGACGCCCGATTGGGCGACCGATGTCTCCGACGCGGTCGGGCTGCCCTACTGGGTGAACCACTGCGCGTTCCGGGCGACCGCCGAAAGGCAGGAGGCGGTCCGCGCCCGGATGGCCGCTGAGGGGATCGAGCCGGCGATGGAGCAGGATCACGGCTGGTGCCACTCGCTCTACTACCTCGATCCGAACGGGATCATGGTCGAGCTGTGCCGTGATACGCCCGGTTTCGAGCCGAACCCGGACGAGGCCCACCGTCTCCTCACCGCCGACCCGCTCGATCCGGCCAACACCAAGGACTGAGCGGCGATTCGGACCGCGGACGCAACTCGTGCCGCGGCGGGTCGTGTGACCGATACGTCTCGGAGCAGATTGCCCGCGGATCAGCTACCCGACCAGTTCGGGGCCCGCTTCTCGGCGAACGCGGCGGGTCCCTCCTTGGCGTCGTTCGACCTGAAGATGGTCGCCAGGTGGGGTGTCTGGAGATCCCAGAACTCGGCTTCGGTGACCCCCGCCTGTGCCTGGATCATCCGCTTGGAGATGGCGACCCCGAGAGGGGCATTGCGAGCGATCCGCTCGGCCAGCTCCATCGCGACGTCGACGGTCGTGCCCTTCTCGGCGACCCTCGCGACCAGTCCGTAGGCCTTTGCCTCCTCGGCGGTGATCGGATCCGCGGTGAGCGCCATCTCCATCGCCACCGAGTACGGCACGCGGCGCGGGAGGCGCAACATCGCCCCACCGGCGGCGAAGAGGCCGACCCCGACCTCGGGGATCCCGAGTTTCACACCCTCGGCGGCGACGAGCAGGTCACAGGTGAGCGCGACCTCGAGTCCGCCGGCGAGCGCGAATCCTTCGATCGCGGCGATCAGGGGCTTGCGCGATCCGTTGCGCAGGAACTGGTCGAAGCCCTTCGGCGGCCCTCCCGCGGCGAACGCCTTGAGGTCCATCCCCGCGCAGAAACCGCGTCCGGCGCCGGTCAGCACACCCGCCGTGAGACCGTCGTCGTCGTCGAGCTGCTCGATGGCGGCGACCAGACCCTGCGCGAGGTCGGTGTTGACCGCGTTCATCGCCTCTGGCCGGTTGAGCGTGATCAACAACACCCGCCCCCGGGTCTCGGTCAGTACGGCGGCCTCGTCGGACATGAAATCCCCTCTCATCGCACCGGACATCTGGTGCTTCGTCGTGTCGCCCGATGGTACGTCCGCCGACGATCGCGCCACGTACTGTCCCGAATCCCCGTTCTGTGTGCGGATCTTCCCGCTGAGCGGGATCCCACGGACATATTTCGGGTGGCGGGGTCCCGCGGCCCGTGATCCCCAGTCGAGCGATGGCGCACGGTGTTGGATCCGTGGCCCCGATCGTCAGATGTTGACACGCCGCTCGAACACGAACTCGTATTGGAGGTACGAATTGCGGTGTTCCTCGCCCGGCACGAACGGCACGAGTTGCGCCGACTGCAACAACAGCCATCCGTCGCGCAGCGCTTCGACGCCCGACGCGTACGGGGGTGATGCCTCGGCGATACCGTCGCCGGCTCCGTCAGCGCCGTCGTGGAACGCCCATCCGACCGCCGGTGAGTCGAGCGCCGAGCCCGCCGCCCAGAGGTAGAGGATCTGCTGGCGCACCCGGTCTGTCGAGGTCGAGCCGGTCATCGGCTCATCCCAGCAGCGAGGCCCGGCCCTCGAGCCGGGTCAGGTAGTGATCGACGTCGTAGGTCTCGTCGCCGGTGAGGTATCGCCACAGGAGCGCCCGCTGGACCTCCTCGTTGCGCTGTTCGGTGACGCCCATCCACGGATGCCAAGCGCGCAGGATCTGGCCGACGCTGTCGGGCATCATCCGGGCGAAGAAGTGGTCGCTCGCCGGGTTCTGGAACTCGTCGAGGTCGCTCGTGTCCCAATGGCGGACCTGCGGCACGGTCGGGTTGAGGCGCACCTTGTGCATCCAGCGGTCGTTGCCGCTCGGGTTTGGCTGGCCGGCGTGCCACAATCCGTGGTGGAAGACGAGCACCGTGCCCGCGGGCCCGGCGAACCGCTCCTCCCCCTTGATGTGCTGGTAGCGATCGAGACCCGAGGCCTGCACGCGGTGCAGGTGGCTGCCGGGCACGAACCGCGTACCGCCCTCTCCCGCAGCGACCTCGTGCGGGAACCAGAAGATCTGGATGTCGAACGTCGGGTCGCCGGAGTCGGTGATCGCATCGACGTGCAGCGCCTGCCCGGTCGTCGAGCCCGCTGGGATGTGATGACTCCAGTCGTGGTCGAACGTCGGATCGGGGCCGACGAGCGACGTGATGATGCCCCTGATCTCGGGGAGCCGGAGGTACTCGCCGATCGCCGAAGGCGCCGGGTAGCACTCCGAGAGAGGCGTGCCGGTGTGCGGCGGCTTCATCCCGTCGGGTGCGAGCCGTTCGGCGCTGAGGCGACGCATCTCGTCGACGCCCCGCTCGTTGAGTTCGTCGGGCACGAGCGCGTCGAACCGCAGGACTCCGTCGGCGACGAACTGCGCGACCTGGCGTGTGGTCAGCAGGTGCCCGGCCATCTCAGCTCTTCTGGGTGCCGACCCTGAGATCCTTGAACGGGACGCCCTTGTCCACCGACGGTTCGCGCGGCATTCCGAGCACGCGGTCGCCGATGATGTTTCGCTGGATCTCGTCGGTCCCGCCGGCGATGTTGGCGGAGAAGCTCGAGAGGACGATGCTCTGGAGTTCGGCCGAGTCACCCGGCGTCCACGCCACCGAACCCGGTCCGGCGATCTCGAGCGCGACCTCGCGCATCTTGCGGGCGATGATCGCCCCGTACAGCTTGCCGAGCGAACCACCCGGCCCGGGCGTCTTGCCGGCCTTCATCTCGGCGCGGGTGCGCATCGCGATGAGCGACTTCGTCGTCTCCATCGCGTAGATCTTCATCAGCTCGTCGCGCACGATCGGATCGTCGACCTTGCCCGACTCCCTCGCCGCGGCCAGCAGTGTGCCGTATGTGGGTTGGTCGATCTTGCCGGCACCGGCCGAGCCGATCGCGACCCGCTCGTACATCAGCATCGCCGTGGCCATCTTCCAGCCGGCGTTGTACTCGCCGACCAGCCAATCCTTCGGGATGTGGACGTCGGTGAAGAACACCTCGTTGAAGTGCGTCCCGCCGTCGATCTGGTGGATCGGGCGGATCTCGACGCCCGGCGCGCGCATGTCCATGATGAACATCGAGATGCCGGCGTGCTTGGGCTGATCGGGGTCGGTGCGGGCGATCAGCAGCCCGTATTCGCTCATGTGGGCGAGGGTGGTCCACACCTTCTGGCCGTTGATCACCCACTGGTCGCCGTCGAGTTCGGCCCTCGTCTGGAGGCTCGCCACGTCGGAGCCCGCCCCCGGCTCGGAGAACATCTGGCACCACATCGTGCGTCCGGCGATGTTGTCGGCGAGGAACTCCTTGTTCTGCTCGTCGGTGCCGTACTCGCTGAGCATCGGTAGACACATGCCGTGGCTGATGATGAACTCGGTCTCCATCTGGCCGTACTCGGCCTTCGCCTCGCGCCAGATCTTCTCGTGGGCGAGGGTGAGTCCCCCGCCGCCGTACTCGGCGGGATAGGGGATGCCGGCCAGGCCGGCCTCCGCAGCGGCGCCGAGGAACTCCTTGGAGCTGGTGATCGTGCCCCGACCCTTGGTCGAGGTCGCGTGCTCGTCGAGAAATGCGACGCAGCGGCGGCGGAACTCGTCGGTCTCCTGCTCGCTGAGTTCGGACCTGGTCCCGGACGTGGTCGCGGTGTCTGTCATCTCGTCATCTCCTGTGATCGACGGTGGCGTGTGATCGGCCGCTAGGATACTGTATGTCGTCGTACATTATGTGTCCGGACGGACCCGTCTTCACCGAGCGTACGCACGTCGACCACCGATGACCCAGCCGAGCCTTACCAACCACGAACTCGACGCCCCGCCCTGGCTGCGCGTCGAGTCGACGTTGATGGCGACGGCGCGACTGGTACGCGAGGCCTTCGACGCCCGTCTCACACCACTCGATCTCAACCTCACGCAGGCGAGCCTGCTCGGTTACGTCGCCGAGTTCGGCGAGACGACCCAGACGCGCCTCGCCGACCACCTCGGCATCGGTCGCGCCGCGATCGGCTCGGTCGTCGACCACCTCGAGCAGCGCGGTCTTGTCGAACGGCACCCCGATCCCGACGATCGCCGTGTCTGGCGGGTCGGCATCACCGACGACGGCCGCGAGATGGTCGAGCGGATCGATGCGGTCGATCGCCAACTGCGCGGCGAGTTGCGCTACGGAATCGGCCGCGAGGAGCGTCAGGCGCTCGCGTGGGTGATGACCCGCCTCCAACAGAATCTGCACGCCGCGATCGACCGACCGGTCGATCGCTGAGAGACATCCCAGATCCCCTAAACACAACTGGAGAAACCAATGCCCGAAGCAGTCATCGTCGATGCCGTCCGCACGCCGGGAGGCAAGCGCAACGGCCAGCTCAAGGACTGGCACCCCGCCGCACTGGCGGCGCACGTCCTCAAGGCGATAGAAGAGCGCAATGATCTCGACCCGGCGATCGTCGACGACGTCGTCATGGGATGCGTGATGCAGGTCGGAGAGCAGTCGCTCAACATCGGCCGCAATGCCGTCCTCGCCGCCGGCTGGCCAGAAGAGGTGCCCGCCACCACCGTCGACCGCCAGTGCGGATCGAGCCAGCAGGCGATGCACTTCGCCGCGCAGGGCGTCATCGCCGGCGCCTACGACGTCGTCGTCGCGGCGGGCGTCGAGGTGATGACCCGCACGCCGATGGGCGCGTCGGTCGTACAGGGGATGGGGTTCCCATTCCCCCAGGAGCAGCTCGACCGTTACGCCGACACCGGCCTGCCGCCGCAGGGCATCGGCGCCGAGATGATCGCCGACGAGTACGGCTTCACCCGCGAGGACCTCGACGCCTTCGGCGCACAGAGCCAGCAGCGCGCCGCCGTCGCTCGCGACGAGGGACGATTCGAGAACGAGATCATCCCGACGCCGATCGACATCGACGGTGAGACCGTCGTCGTCACCACCGACGAGGGCATCCGCGACGGCACCACGGTCGACACGCTCGCCAAATTGAAGCCCGCCTTCAAGGAGGACGGCAAGGTCACCGCCGCCAACTCGAGCCAGATCTCCGACGGCGCCTCGGCGGTGCTCGTGATGAGCCGCGAGAAGGCCGATGAACTCGGCCTCAAGCCGCGCGCCCGCTTCCACTCGTTCGCGCTCGCCGGCACCGATCCGGTGACGATGCTGAAGGGTCCGATCCCGGCGACCCGCAAGATCCTCGAGCGCAGCGGTCTGAGCATCGACGACATCGACCTGTTCGAGGTCAACGAGGCATTCGCCTCGGTCGTGCTGGCATGGCAGAAGGAGTTCGGCGTCGACATGGACAAGGTCAACGTCAACGGTGGCGCGATCGCGCTCGGTCACCCCCTCGGCTGCTCGGGCACCAAGCTGATGTCGACGCTGCTCAACGAACTCGAGCGCACCGGCGGCCGCTACGGCCTGCAGGTGATGTGCGAGGGCGGCGGCATGGCCAACGCCACCATCATCGAACGCCTCGACTGACCCCGAACCGCCCCGCCCCGCGGTCCGGCCGCGCCCCGCGCCCTAGCGTTTGTGTCGGCGAGTATCGGTGGCGTAGCGATATTCGCCGACACAGATCGGGGAGGCCTTGCTCGGCGGCCGCCGGTCGGCGAGAGTTGGGGAATGGATCTGGGTGCGTTCTCGGTCAGTCTCGCGGTCTCCGACATCACCCGGTCGCTCGAGTTCTACGAGCGGCTGGGCTTCGTCGCGAGCGGTGGTGACGCCGACCAGGGGTGGCTGATCCTGCGCAACCACCACACGACGATCGGCATCTTCGCGGGGATGTTCGATCGCAACATGTTGACCTTCAATCCCGGGCTCGACGGGGCCACGATGATGTTCGTCGACGAGTTCACCGACGTGCGGTCGATCCAGTCGTCGTTGGAGGCCGACGGAATAGCTCTCGGCGACCGCGCGGATCCCGACACGAGCGGCGCTGCGAGCATCACCGCCGAGGATCCGGACGGCAACCCGATTCTGATCGATTGGTTCGACCGACCGGACGGCGTCACCGGCCTCGCTCCGCCCGTGCTCCCGACACCGCCGATGCCGCTCGAACTCGGTCCGTTCACCTACACCCTCGACGTCGCCGACCTTGAGCGTTCAGCCACCTACTACCGGTCGTTCGGGTTCGCCGAATCCGCGCGCGGCGACGAGACATGGCTCACCATGCGCAACCGCGATGCTCTGATCGGCCTCCACAGCGACGCGGGCGGCAATTCCTTGACGTTCAATCCGGGACTCGACGCCGATTCGAGCGTTCCGCTGCACGACCCGTTCTCCACGATCGAGGAGATCGAGACGGTCCTGATCGGCCGTGGTCTGTCGCCCGATCGCTCGGTCGACCCCTCCGGTCATCAGGCGGTCGCGTTCGTCGATCCCGACGGCAATCGGGTGCTGATCCGCCAGCTCGCCTGAACCCGGCCCGCCCGCCACACGCGAAATCCCCCGTGTCGTCGCACGACCGGTCGGGAAGACTGACGTCGTGGAGAGTGAGAAACCCGACCAATGGCGCGCGCTCGGCGCGCTGCTGCGACCCGACGCCGTTCGCTGGGGCCTCGTCGCGCTCGTCGTTGCAGTCGGGTCGGCGTTGGCGGTCATCGCCCCGCTCATCGTCCGCCGCATCATCGACGAGACGGGGGAGGGTACGACCGCTGCGCGGGTCACGCAGTTGGCGCTCGCCTACCTCGCGATCGCGATCGCGATGCAGGCCGTGGCAGTCGTGGTCTCATGGCTGGCGACCACCTCGGCATGGCAGACGACCAACGAGTTCCGGATGCGGATGGCGCGCCACGTCCTCGGACTCGATCACGAGTTCCACCGCAGCCACACGCCGGGAGAGTTGATCCAGCGCGTCGACGGCGACGTCACCTCGGTGTCGGAGTTCCTCGGCCTCGTCCTGCCGAAGGCCGCCGGTGCCGTGATGACCGTGCTCGGGATGGGCGTGGTCCTCGCCGTGGTCGACTGGAGGCTCGCCCTCGGCATGGGCGTCTACCTCGGCGTCGCGATGAGCGTGCTCGTCCGCAGTCGCCACCGCGCCGTATCGGAGTCGTCCGACGAGATGGGGGCGTTCGCCCGCCTCTACGGAGGGATCGAGGAACGGCTGACCGCCGCCGAGGACCTGCGATCGAATGGCGCGGCCAATCACGCGTCCTGGCGTTTCATCGAGGACAGCACCGACGCGATGGCCAGTTCCGTGCGGCGCGAGCGGGCGTTCCTCGTGATGTGGTGGCTGGTGCAGATGTCGCTCGCCGCCGGCTGGGTGCTGGTGCTCGTGCTCGGCGCCACGCTCGTCGCCGCGGATGCGATCACAGTCGGCACGGCGTTCCTCCTGTTCCAGTACGTGCTGTTGATGTCTCGCCCGCTCGAAGAGGTGGTCCACCAACTCGAGACCGTGCAGAAGGCGAGCGGCGCGCTGGTCAGGGTCGCAGAGATCCTCGAGCAGCGAGCGACGATCGTCGACGAGGGTACGACAACGCCTCCGAGCGGCGCGCTGGCCGTCGAGTGCGACGGCGTCGACTTCGACTACGGCGACGACCTCCCCGTGCTCGTCGAAGTCGATCTCGAGATCGACGCCGGACGTTCGGTCGGTATTGTCGGCCGGACCGGTAGTGGCAAGACCACACTCTCCAGGCTGGTGCTGCGCCTCGTCGAGCCGGCGTCGGGAACCGTGCGGCTCGGTGGCGTGCCGATCGCCGACATTCCGATGTCCGAGCTGCGCGAGCGGGTCGCGCTCGTGCCCCAGGAGGTCGAGCTGTTCGCCGGCTCGATCCGCGACAATGTGACGCTATTTGACGATGCACCCTCGGACGAGGCCGTCGCCGAGGTGCTCCGGCGGGTCGGCCTCGACGTGCTCGCCGAGGGTGACATCGATCGCCGGCTCGCGTCCGGAGGTGTCGGCCTGTCGGCCGGCGAGGCGCAGCTCCTGGCGCTCGCCCGCGTCCTGCTGCGCGATCCCGACCTCATCGTGCTCGACGAGGCGACCGCGCGGGTCGATCCCGAGACCGAGGCGCGACTCGAGTTGGCGATCGCCGAACTCCTCCGGGGAAGAACGGCGCTCGTCATCGCGCACCGTCTGTCGACACTGCGCCGCGTCGATGAGATCGTCGTGTTCGATCACGGCCGGATCGTCGAGCGCGGCGATCGCGATCAACTCGCCGGTGATGACGACAGCCACTTCAACCGCCTGCTGACGCTGTCGCTCGAGATCGAGGAGCCGGTGCCGTCCGCCGCCGCACCCGGTCGGTCGGGTGCCGGGCCGACGGCCGGATCAGCATCCGGATCCGGACGAGGGGAGGCGCGATGAGCACCGCTGTCGAGCACGGCGTGTCGATCGACGACCTCGAGACGATGAACGTCTGGCGGCTGTCGTGGCGCGTGAGCCAGCACCGCCGCAAGGAGTTCTGGCTCGGTTCCCTGCTGTTCATCTACTTCTTCATCGCGCCGGCCTTCACGGGGTTCGCGCTCAGTCGCGGCTACGCGGCGATCGCCGACGGTCGTACGACCGACACCTACTGGTGGGCCGCGGCGGTCGCGCTGAGCGAGCTGTTGCGCATGACGGCGGTCCACTACGGCGCGCTCATCTGGGTTCGTGTGTGGACACACATGGAGTCGCTCCTGCGCGCCAACATGCTCGTGGCGCAGATGGCGAGTGGCGGCCCGGAGGCGGGCCAGCCCGTCGGTTCTGCCGGTCGGGCGATCACCCACTTCCGAGACGACACCGACGACGTTGCAGAGTTCGTCGACAACGTGCTCGACACGACCGGCGGTGTGCTGTTCGCCGCGATCGCCGGGTTCGTCCTCGCCTCGGCGAACCTCCCCGCGACCTTCATCCTGGTCGTCCCGATCATCGCTGTCGTGCTCGTGACGCGCGCTCTCGATACCCGGATCAAGGTCTACCGGACCGCCGATCGTGAGGCGACCGAAGAGGTGACCGGGCTGCTCGGCGATGTGATGGCCGCCGCGACCACCGTCAAGGTGAACGACGCGTCCGAGTCGATGCTCGCCCGCCTGAAGGTGGTGGTCGACCATCGCCGGGACACCGCCGTCCGCGACCGGGTGCTGGACGAAGGTGTGCAGGCGTTCAGCGCGGGTGCCGCCGATGTCGGACTCGGACTCGTGTTGCTCGTGAGCGCGGCCGGTATCGCGTCGGGAAGCTTCGACCTCGGCACGCTCGCACTCTTCGTGGCCTACCTCGGATGGCTGGCGTTCTTTCCCAAGATGCTCGGACGTGTGCTGTCCCGCCGCAAGCAGGTGGCCGTGTCGTTCGACCGGATGCGCAGGCTCGTCGCCGACAAGGAGGTCGACAACACGGTTCGTAGGCGCAATCTCCCGATCGATCCCGCTGACGACGGCGAGCGTCCCGACGACGATCGTCCGCGCCGCATCGCTCTCGACCGGCTCGTGGTGCGGGGACTCTCCGCTTCGTATTCCGGCTCGCGGGTGGTCGACGACGTGTCGTTCGAGATCCGCCGCGGACGGTTCGTCGTCGTGACCGGTCCGGTCGGATCGGGCAAGAGCACGCTGCTGCGGGCGCTGCTCGGGCTCGCCTGGCAGGCCGACGTCAGCGGAACGGTGAGTTGGAACGGTGAGGTGCTCACCGATCGCGCGGCGTTCCTCATCCCGCCGAACGCGGCGTTCCTCCCGCAGGTTCCCCAACTCATCTCCGATTCGGTCGGCGACAACGTCGGGCTGGGCCCGGTGAGCGCCGAATCATTGATGACGGCGCTCCGATTGGCGGCGATCGACACCGACATCGCCGCGATGCCGGAGTCGACCGACACGATGATCGGGCCGCGGGGCCTCAGGTTGTCGGGCGGCCAGCGTCAGCGGCTGGCAACGGCGCGAGCGCTCGTCCACGCGCCCGAACTAGTGGTGCTCGACGACGTGTCGAGCGCACTCGACGTCGAGACCGAATTGCTGCTGTGGGAGAACCTCGCCGACGCCGGAATGACCGTGATCGCCGTGTCCCACCGAGCGGTGGCATTCGAGCGCGCCGATCAGGTGCTGCGTCTCGATCGCGGCCGTTTGAAGTGACCGCGCACCAGCCCGATTCAGGAGTCGCCGCTCACGACGTGCGTTGCCGCCTGCGGTGATCTGCGGTGTGTGTGCGGCTCGCACACCGGGTGTCGTTGCAGAACCGACGCGAGCCGTTGCGTGTCGAGTCGTAGAAGAGGTGACCGCAATCCGATGCGGCACATCGTCCGAAGCGAGTGGTTCCGGTGTCGGCGAGCTCCTGCGCGAGAGCCATCAGCACATCGGCGATCACCTGATCGTCGAATCTGGCCGAGCCTGGCGTCCAGTGGATGTGGAGCGGGTCGCCGTCGTGCTCGGTCAGCGCCGGCGCGATCTCGATCTCGGCGAGTTCGGCGTTGATCCAGTCGACCGAGTCGTCGGGACCGGTGACTGCGAGCGACCTGATCCTGGGCGCGAGATCGCGCATCCGGTCGTCCAGCCTGCGCACGGCGGCGGCGGGCGCAAACCTGGCGCGGCTGAAGTTGTGTTCCTCGAGGAGTGGTCGGGGATCGAGGGTCTCACCGAGCGTGTCGGCGTCCTCGATGGCGTTGACGAAATCAACGACCGCCTCGAGCGTCTGGCGGATCTCGGTGTCGTTGCCCGATGTCACGTACACGACCGCAGCGTACCCATCGGCTCTCTGGTAAGGTATCAACTCCTATTAGAACCTTACATCCAACCAGCCCGCGAACGGAGGAGCGATGAACCTGATTCTGAGCACGATGGCGGTCGCTGCCGCTGTGGTGGGCTCGGGGATGGCGTTCCCACAGGCGCGCCGCCTGTTCAACACCCGACAGGTCGAGGGTGTGTCAGCCGTGTGGATCGGCGTGAGCATCGCGCTGAACGGCTGGTGGTTGGCCTACGGCGTGACCCAGGCCCTCTGGATACTGGTACCAGTATCCGGTCTGTCGCTGCTGCTCTATCTGTCGATCGCAGTCCTGTTCGCCCACTCGACGGGCTGGTCGAGCCTGGCGCCGATCTTCACCTCCGGTCTGGTGCTGGGCGCTCTGCCGCTCGTGTTCCTGGCATTCGGCGGTTGGGCGATCGCCGGCGTCGTCGTCGGGCTGTGTTACGGCCTGCAACTTCTTCCCGCCGTCATGTCGGCTTTTCGAAGCGCCGAGCCGGCCGGCATCGCGCCCGGCACCTGGATCATCGCCTTCGTCGAATCGGTGCTGTGGCTTGGCTACGGCCTCGGTGTGGCCGACGCCGCGCTCATCGCGGGCGGAACCTCCGGTGTCGTCGCGGCGTCGCTGATCCTCGCCCGGCTCCGCGTGGTTCGAGCGAACGCGATCGAACGCGCGGTGGATACGAGCGGAACCGTCATTAGGCTGGCTGCTGCTAGGTGAGTCAATGGTGGCTCCAGAACGCAAGGAGCCACAATGGCCACAGGTACAGTCAAGTTCTTCAACGACGAGAAGGGCTTCGGGTTCATCTCTCGCGAAGACGGCGACGACGTGTTCGTGCACTACTCGAACATCTCCGGCACCGGTCGCCGCACGCTGCACGACGGTGACAACGTCGAGTTCGAGATCTCCCCCGGACGCAAGGGACCCGAAGCGGTCGACGTCAAAGTCATCTGAGGAGGCGATCTGAGTGGCCTCGAGCCCACAGTCGTACCAGAAGCGTCAGCGCGAACTCAGGAAGAAGGAGCGCAAGGCCGAGAAGCTGGCCATCCGCCACGGCAAGAGCGCGGCCGCCAAAGAGGCTGCCGAAGAGGAGCCGGTCGACGAAGATGCCCTCCTCGAGGAGTTCCGCCTGCTGAACGAGAAGTTCGCCGCGGGCGATGTGCCCGAGGACGACTTCGAGTACCGCAAGGCGGAGATCTTCGCGCAATTGGGCCTCGGCGAACCCCCCGAGCCCCGCGAGCCGGCCGACGAGTCGGCA
>CBDUYD010000058.1:0-16363 GCA_965371355.1 uncultured Ilumatobacteraceae bacterium | reverse complement strand
TCCCGTCGGCCACCGGTGACAACCACATTCCGTCGCGGCTCAGCCAACCCGCTCCGCCCGACACGCCGCTCGCCGGGTACCGCTCGAACGTCGCGACCCGACCGCCCAGCGGCGTACGTCCGAGGGCGGTGAGCAGGCCCTGCCCGGTGTCCGGACCGGGCGCTCGGCGGTGGGCCTCGAGCGCGAGCAGCAAGGCCGCCTCGGGCTCCTCCCGGTCGAGCGCTGCAGACCGGCTGACCATCGTCGCCACGTCGGCCGACGCTGCTGCCCGCTCTGCCGCCGCCGCCTGTTCCTCCGCCAGGGCTGCAGACTCGTTGGCCCGTCCGGCCTCGAGTCCGGCGCGCGCGGCCTCGTCGTGGGTACGGCGCTGCTGCACGAGGGCGAGCCCGGCGGCGAACAAGGCGACGACGAGCGCAGCGGCGACACCGACGACGAGGCCGCGCAAGCGGCGGACACGGCGCTGCTCCGTGCGGAGTTCGGCCGTGGTCGCGGCGCGCGAGGCGTCGATGAACTCGCGGTCGAGAGATCGCAGGCGATCGGGATCGGTCATCAGCAGATCGGCCGCCACGTCGAGCCGTCCTCCGCGATAGAGGTCGCTGTCGGGCCGATCGGCCTCGTCCCAGGCGGTAGCCGCAGCGGCGATGGCGTCGCTGGCGCGAAGTAGCACGAGGTCCTCCTCGAGCCAGCCGACCAGACGGGGCCACTCGCGCAGGAGCGCCTCATGGGCGACCTCGGCGGTCGGTTCACGCGTCGCCACGTCGCGGTCGAACGTGAGTAGCCGAGCGGAGCCGAAGTGTGTGAGCACCCAGGACGTCGCGTCGTCGGCTCCGAGGTCGGCGATCGGCACGCGGCGCCGCAGGTCGGCGGTCTGCTCACCGGGGTTCGTCAGCCGTCCGAGCACCCGGCGTACCGCCGCCCGCTGATCGGCGTCGGCCGACGCGTACAGCCCCTCGGCGCGCGAAGCCAATGCGCCGCCGAGGCCTCCGAGCGAGTCGTACGCGGCGATCGTCAGCAGCTCGCCCTCACACCCGTCGAACAGTTCGCTCAACATGTACTGCAGCAGGGGAAGGGGCGCGGGTTGACCGATCGTCTCCGCCGAGATCCGAGCGACGAGGCCCGGTTCGAAGCCCGCACCGGTTCGCTGCGCCGGTTCGACGATCGCGTCCTCGAGTTCGTTGGGTGCGAGCGGCGTGACGTCGACTGCGGCGTCCTTCAGGATGCGGGCGAACGTCGGATGGGCAAGGGGGTGGTGGTAGTAGTCGGCCCGGAGCGTCGCGATGACGCGCAGGGGGGACGCCGGATCCTCGACAGCGACGCTGAGCGCCTCGAGGAAATCGTCGGCGCACCCGTCGGCGCCGTCGATGAACAGCTCCTCGAGTTGGTCGATCACGAGGAGAAGGCTGTCGTCGTCGGAGTTCAAGCATCGGCGGACACTCCGCAGCACGCCGCGCGGTCCGTCGCGGAGCTGATCGAGCAGCGATGGCGGCGGGTTGACCGCGATGCGCAGCAGCGCCGCCTCGAGCGACTCGTACGGATCGGTTCCGGGGACCATCGTCGTCGTGAACCAGTTGGACGAACCAGCGACCGCACCCGCACGCAGTGCCGGCACGACACCTGCGCGGACAACCGATGACTTTCCCGATCCCGACGGACCGACGACGACCACGCAACGGGACGGGACCCCGTCGCCTGCCAGCCGCGCTACGAGTTCGGCCACCAATGCCTCCCTGCCGAAGAAGCGGTCGGCATCACCGCCGTCGAACGCGCGCAGACCGTTGTACGGGTTCGTCAGGTCGGCGACGCGGGCCGACGGTGCGCGCACCGCAGCGAACGAGTCGATGAAGTCGGACATCGTCGCGAATCGCTCGGACGGATCCTTGGCGGTCGCCCGCGCCACCGCCGCAACCATCGCCGGTGGCACGTCGGCGCGGATGTCCGAGAGGGACGGGTACGGAGTTGCGAGCTGCAGTTCGACGAGTTCGCGGACCGAGGAACTCGCGGCGAACGGGAGTATCCCGGCGAGACATTCGAAGAGGACGACGCCCAGACTGAAGACGTCCGCTTCGGGTCCGAGCTGCTCCTGACGGATCTGCTCGGGCGACGCGTAGGCCGGCGACCCGGGTGACAGCGCAGCCTCAGATCCGCTCGTCGCGGTCGCCTCGAGCGCGATCCCGAAGTCGCTGAGGAACGCGTTGTCCTGCTCGTCGAAGAGGATGTTCGCGGACTTGACGTCGCGATGCACCACCCCCTGTGAGTGGGCCGTCGCGAGTGCATCACCGATCTGCCTGGCGAGTCGCTCGACATCCTCGACGGCCAGCGGTCCCGCATCGAGGCGCCGCTCGAGCGTCCCGCCGCGCAGCCTCCTCATGACCAGGTAGGCGGAGTCGGGATCTCGCCAGTAGTCGATCAGCGGAACGATGTGCGGGTGCTCGATGCGGGCGACGAGCCGGGCCTCGATCTCGAACCTGCGGATGAACTCGGGTTGGCAGGCCAGCTCGGGTCGGATCTGCTTGATCGCGACCTCGCGGTCGACCGAGGGTTGGATACCACTCCACACGATCGAGAACGCTCCGCTCCCGATCTGTTCGAGCAACCGGTATCCACGCAGCGGTCGGCCGACCTTCTCCACGTCGAGTGCCGGATCCCCCGCCAGGATCGCCGACTCGAGTTCGGCGACACGCGGGGATGGGTCGAGCCCGCTCTCCTCCGCCAGGTACCGGCGGTGGTCCGCCAGGACGCGCAGAGCCTCGGTCGTGCGGCCGCTGCGGTGCAGTGCCAGCGCGTACTGGCACGCGGCGCGGTCGCGGAGGCGGTGCTCGGAGGTGAACGCGGCGAGCTCGCCCGTGATCTGGGTGTGCCTGCCGAGCGCCAGCGCGGCCTCCCAGCGCTCCTCGAGCATCTCCAACCGGTCGAGGCGCAACTGCTCGACGTGGGTCTGCGCCCAGTCGAGATCCTCGAGCTCGCGGAAGGGCTCCCCGCGCCACAGCGCGAGCGCCTCGTCGAGGAGGCGCAGAGCGCTCTGCGGATCCTGACGGTCACGGGCGAGCGTCGCATCGGCTCGGAGCCGGGCGAACCGCCGGTGTTCGAGCGCGTCCTGCGGGGCCGAGAGGCGGTAGCCGGATCGTTCGGTCTCGATCCAATCCCGCGCGGCCTGCGGGAGTGCCGCTCGGAGGCGCGACAGATACGTCCGGATCGCGCGGGCGGTGGCGTCGGGCCGATCATCGTCGTCCCACAGGTATTCGGCGAGCCAGTCGACGCTGACCACCGAGTCGGCACGCACCGAGAGCAGGGCGAGCAGCCGGTGCTGCCTCGGGCCGCCGATGCTGATCGGGACGCCGGCGTCGTCGACACCCATCCCGCCGAAGACCCGTATGGTCGGCGTTGCGCCGACGTCGGCCGGTGCCACCTCGCCGCCTGTGATGGTTGGCTGAGACATGTCACCATCGTTCCACGTCGCGATTACAGCCAGGTCACAACGCATCGGTCCAGCTCACAGGCCAGAACACGAGCCGGAACGCGACCATGGGGGTGGTCCTCGTCAACCGAGGAACACCCCCATGGGCAGCGCTCGTGAAACCCCAAGCGGGTAGCACCCGTTCAGGAACCACGGACCTCCTCGACGATCGCCGCCAGCTCGGCCGACCCGGCCGACCCGTCGAGCCCGACGAGAGCGCCGGCCTTCGTCTGCGTGGCGGGCGAATCGAACGCGTGGAGGACGATCCGCTCGTTCGCCGAGAACGCCGCTCGGGGTGACCGGGCCGGATGTGCGGTCTCGGCGGCCGGGTCGCCGCTGCCTTCGCCCTCGAGAACCTCAGCCATCGCTGCGGACGCCGGGACGACCGCTGCGGTGGCCACCACGAGTGCGGCGACCGTGTTCTTGATCATGTGCTTCAGTGAGGTGTTCATTGGATTCTCCTGTCGTTGTCGGTTGATGTGAACAGGAGCCACCATCGACCCGTGGCATCACAGCGGCGATTCAGAACATTTCAGCGGGATCACAAAGCGTCGCCCTGTGCTCCATTCGCCCACGGCGGGCAAGGGGTTCAAGGTCTCCGGCAGTCAGGACGCGAGCATCCATCGCTCGATGGCCCGGCGCCGACTGCGGCGCGAGGGGGTGCTATGGGAGTGCGTCGAGTAGCTCGTCGACACAGGCGGCCGGGCCACCGGCGAGGCCGATATCGAACGCGATGACGCGCTCTTCGGGTAGACCGTGCGCCTCGGGGTCGTCGAGTTCGACATCGTCGGGATCGCCCGCATCGGCGGTGTCCTCTCGGAGGAGTTCGATCTCGGATCGTGCGCTCTCGCCCGCCCACGCTCCGGCGAAGCAGTCGGCTTGGAGTTCCGCGTCGATCGGCAGCCCGTTCTCGTCGAGGCTGATGTCGATGTGTTCGGCCTGCGCCTGCACGACGTGTCCCCATTCGTGCGCCATCGTCGCCTCGGCCCGGGCGATCGACACCTCGAGGTACGCCGGGTCGTAGGCGACGGTGATGCCCTCGTCACAGGACGGGTCGACGAAGGCGTTCTCGGCCAGTTCGTCGAGATCGAACGCGACGCCGGAACAGACCGCTCCGTCGATCCCGGTGGTCACCCTGTCGATCGGGACGGACTCGTACTCGAAACCGAGGTCGACCGCGGCGCCGGCCCAGTAGTCGTTGAGGTCGGCGACGATGACCTCGACGGAGACCACTCGCGCGTCGTCTGTAGACCCCTCGTCGCGCGACGCGTCGATCGATGGCTGGGTGATCGGTACCGAGACTTCGGCCGGTGCGGACGTATCGGTGTCCGACCCACCGGAGGTACAGGCAGCCAGCAGCAGCGAGCCGACCAAGAGTGCGGCAACGGGGCGCCGTGCGCGATGTGGGATACCACCGCACGTCGACCGGCCGAACATCCGCGGCACGATAGACCGAGCGCCTCCAGTCGGCCGATCACCGCGCGGCCGACACCTACGCTGCGACGATGACGGAACCACATCCGATCTCGATCGAGCGGTCTTTCGAGGAGCTGACATTCCTCGCCGATCGAACGCCGGCGACCACGGACGACGAGTCGGCGGGCGCGTTCGCGCGACTGGCCGAGTACCGCGACGGCGCTGTATTCGCGGCCCACTGGGCGGGCCACAGCGGATGGGAGCGCCATCCGGTCGGCGACGAGATCGTGATCATCATCGCCGGTGAGACGACGATCACGTTCCTCGGTGGCGACGGTGAGCGGTCGAGCCGGATGAACGCCGGCGAACTCGTCGTCGTGCCGCAGGGAATCTGGCACCGCTTCGACACACCGCACGAGGTCCAGGTCCTCGCCGTCACCCCACAACCGACCGAGCACAGGTTCGAGCGACCTGATTGAGCCGTCAGGTCACAGCGCAGGCACGGCCTCGCCGACGGCAGCAACTCATCGCCACGGGTGAGAACGATGGTGGTCCTGTCCGGCCGCCGGCAGACACCAAACGGTAGTGCGCGCCGTCACGCTCGGTCTTCGTCGGGCATCAGCTCCTCAGCGTCTGCCAGGTCTCGGAGGCGACCCGTCGCAAGCTTGTTCCGGCGGAGCTCCGTACGGCCGATCACCGGAACGGAAACTCCACCCAGATCTACCTTCACCCGATGCTCCCACGCATCGTCGAATTCGACCCCGGAGATGAATGTCAGCAGGTCGATCCTGTGCGGCTCCCGCCCGAGTTGCACTACGACATCATCCTCCACGAAGTCCGCGCGGGTCAGTCCGAGGCTGCCGAAGCCGAAGTCGTCCAACGCCCGGATGATCCGCTCGGCGTTCTCCACGTCGACACGCACCCAGACGTCGAGATCCTTCGTGTATCGCGGATGCCCGTGCGCAGCGAGGGCGTACCCGCCGACGATCAGGAATCGAACGTCACGAGCGACGAAGTATGCGATGAACTCGTTGAAGTCGCGGTTCAGTTCCATCGGTCCATCCATGGTGTTCACGGCGGAGTTCGTCGACCATCGCGATTCGTTCCGCCATCGGACGGGTGACCCAGTACCGCCACGGCTGATCGGCATGGTCAGCCCGCCTGATCGTCACCACGCGCTCGATGCGGCTCACCGGTCGAGCGTACCCCGCACGGCGAGAGCCCCGCGGTCACATCTGACGGGGTCAAACGTCGTTCGCTGGCGCGCAGACGACCCCGACAATCGCACTGCGATCCGGCTCTTGCACTCACCGCGTCGTCCGACCCGGGCTGCACCCGCGCGACCGGCGGTCAGCCGCAGTGACCGAGCGAGCAGCGGTCGGCCGGCGACACCTGGTACGGCGGCGTCGGGATCGTGAGGAAGCTCGGCCGGTAGACCTCGGTCGTCACCCCGTCCCACCGGTTGTTCGACAGGCCGATCGTCATCGTCGGACCATCGTCGCCGGCGACCCACGAGGCGTAGTACGTGTCGCAGTCGACCGGGCACTTCGCCACCGCAGCAATGGTGGCGATCGTCACGAAGGGTCCGGTCGGGCGTGGGGCCGACTCGACGAGGATCGTGTTCCCCCACCAGTCGCCCACCTTCGTCACCGCGAGCCAACGGTTGTTGCGGAAGGTGATGTCGGCAGGATTCGACAACCGGTCGGTCGTTTCGAGAACCGGGACCGCTCGGGCGGCTTGTCTCGACCACCCCGAACCGGTCCAATAGGTCGGGATCGCGAACAGCTCGCCCACCGGAACTCGGCCGACGGTGACCTCGGCGACGCAGTCGAGGTCATGGCCGAACGAACCGCCGATGAAGGGGTCGTAGCCGAACTGACGGTGACACTGCGCGTACAGGTACGTCCAGTCGCGGTCGGAGGCGATCGACCAGCCGTACAGGTCAGCAGAGCTGTTCGCGGCGGGAGCCTGAGACCGGATCTCCAGGGTGTCGGCGTCGATCGTGGCGACGACGGTCGACGTCGGCTCTACGTGTGCGAGGTAGGACTCGCCGCGCTCGAACATCTCGGCGAGGAAGACATGGACTCGACCGTCGGTACCGATGGCGGCATCGAGCGGCCAGTACCAGTGTGAGTACGGCGTGGTGTTTCCGGCGAAGAGCCACGGCTCGGGAGCCGCGCTCGACCCGCCCATCAGGACGCTGAAGCAGGAGTCGCTCTGGACTACGCCGATGTTGTGGACCGTCGTGGTCCTACCGGATGGCAGCCGCACCGCGGCATCTTGGAACGTCCACAGCACGCGCCCGTCCGGCAGTGGCGTCGCCCGCTGGTAGTCGGCGCCGATCACCCCGCCCGGCTCGGAGTCGAACAGTGTGCCGAGCTGATCTGCTGTGTTCCCCGGTAGGCAGACGTCTCCGGACACGAACGCCGACGTCACCGACACACCGGTCGCCGCGGAGTGCACTGCAACGAGCGAAACGACGGTCGCGGCGAGCGTCAGGACGAGGACCGCGCCGGCAGGATTCGCGCGCGAGCGGGACTCGGCGATGACCGTAGCGTTCGAGCACCCCTGCTCGGGCATCCCCCGAGCCTACGCCCCGACCTCTCGACCATCGGCCGCTTCGAGGGTTTCGGAAGCGTCACCGCACGCGACGGAAGAGGTACGCAAACGGCGACTTCGTGTACGCCACCCCACGCCCCGACCGCTCGATCGACTCGATCGTGACCGGCATGTCCTTCTTCGGGACGCGGTACGAATCGAGTTCGTCGGTCGAGACCGAATAGTTCCCGGACCGGGATCGAACGACCCCGCCCAGCTCGTACCGGTCGTCGAGCGAGGCGAACGCCACATCGCCGTGGCTCGGATTGACGAGCAGCATCCCTCCGACCCGGAGGTACCGCGTGCAGTGGCGCGAGATCGGTCCTGCATAGAGCGACACGAGCAGATCGAACGAATCCTCGGCGAGCGGGAGATCCGACGTGTAGTCGGCGTGCACGAACTCCACGTCCGGGTCGATCGGAGTGCCGGGATGATCGGCGATGATCTCGAGGACTCCCTCATCATCTCCGAAGAAGCGCGCCGCGCGACGGTCGGAGTCGACGTAGGTGACCGATGGCCACACGAACGACGGCGCGACGTCGACGTACGATCCGGGGTACAGGACCGCGCTCGGCTGCACCTCCACCCCGACGGCACCGAACAGCCGCCACCGGTCACCCGGCGGGCGGCGGTTTTGCTCGGCCCAGAGGGTGGCGGTCTGCGGTCGCATCGAGATGCCGCCGGACCTATGTGGTGAGTCGGCCCGGGCCCGCGGGTGCGCGCAACTCGCGGTCGTCGGCGCGTCGGTGGACCATCGCTGCGACAATACCGATCGGCCCAGCGGAATGTTCCCTTGACGTGGGCTTCTCCCGGTGTTCGATCGAACGGCGTCGACGCAACGAGCGACGACGTGTGGCAGCGGGGGTCTGTCCGATCGTGAGCGATGACGTCTCGAGGGGCGCGGCTCGGCTCTCGTCTCAGGCGCGCCCGCGTTCCTCGGAGCCCGTATCGTCGATCTCGGCTTCGGTGCGCGGGTGCGATCGCTACCCGCCGGCACGGTCGTCGACGATGCGATCGAGCAAGACCTGGGTTTCGACACCTCAACCCCTCGACCCCTCGACCCCTCGACCCCTCGACACCTCGACCGCCGACCCCTCCTCGAGCTCGCGAACGATCTCGCGGCCGCGAGCGACTTCATCGCCGGAGTCGCCCCCGGGCTCCATCGTGCTCCGCTCGACGCGGCTCGAGCCTCAGTCTGCGGTCGTCGCGCACGACCTCCATCGCGAAGTCGAAGGCGTCCACCCGCGCTGCGAGTTGGATGTCCATGGGATCGCAGTGCTCGGGGCCGAGCAGCAGTGTCCGCCGCGCCTCGCGGGTGGCCAGCAGCGCTCGCGACGTCGCGCCCCGGTCGACGGCCTCACGCAGGCGGACTCGCTCGATGTGGTCGGCGGTGAGCCGGTCGTCGCCACCGGAGTCGTCGGGGCGATCGGGGAAGCATCCGGTGATCACGTATGTCGGATCACCGAGACCGGCCGCGTTGACCGCTCGGGCGGTGGCCGATGCGCAGGCGAGGCTCGCCGCCCACAAGCGGGACGCAGAGGTCGCCCCGACGACCCCCTGAGTACCGGCCGAGGTCCACTGCACCAACGTGCAGCCCCACAGATCGGCGCGGGCGACAGCGGCCGGTGAGTTCGGGAAGTCGAAGCCGTCCGGACGCATCCCGTGGTCCTCACCCATCGCCAACACACCGGGCTGATCGGCCTTGACCGCAGGGCTTCGTCGACACCCGAGACGAGGTAGGTCGCCGCGGCGCCCGCACCGAACGCGTAGGGGCCGTCGTGAACGCGCGTATCACGTCGACGACCACGACCGCTCCCGACCCGCCGTCGAGCTCCCACCGATTCAACTGCCGACTCACCATCGGACGAACGGTCTAGCCGATCGACGCGCCCTTCTCGACGGCGATCCCGTCGGAATCCGAACCGATCGCCGTCGAGAGATCGTCGCGTGCCGGCATCTCAGGCCGCCGCGCGACACTCCGATGTGTATCGTGCGCTGCCGTGACCGGTGACGCACTGCTCAACTGGATGGTCGGCGACGTGAGGGTCACCCGCGTCGAGGAGTCGATCGTGCCCGTTCCGCCTTCGATGCTGGTGCCCGGGATCAGACCAGATCAGATCGCCGGCCAGCGGCCCTGGATCGACCCCTTCTTCGATGACGAGGGCAACATGATGTTGTCGATACACAGCCTCGTAGTCGAGAGCCGCGGAACCACGATCCTCGTCGACGCCTGTGTCGGCGTCGGAACGAAACGGCCGCTTCCCGGCGACCCGACGTTTCCCGACCGTCTCGGTGACGCGATCGAGGGCGGTCTCGACTCGGTCGACGTCGTGCTGTGCACCCACCTCCACTTCGACCACGTCGGCTGGACGACGAGGCCGATCGACGGAGGGTGGGTGCCGACGTTCCCCAACGCCCGCTACCTGATCGGGCGGCGCGAGGTCGAGTACCTAGACGAGCACGGCGACCCCAACGAAGTTCGGGAGCCGGTCGTCGATCCTCTCGATGCAGCGGGTGTTCTCGATCTGATCTCTCCCGAGCACGAGATCACCGCCGAGGTGCGCACGATCCCGACGCTGGGCCACACCCCCGGTCATGTGTCGGTGCTGATCGAGTCGGAGGGCGAGACCGCCCTGATCACGGGCGATGCCTTCCACACGCCCCTCCAGTTGGCGCACCCCGAACTCGCCGCCACCGATGTCGACTGGGATTCCGACATGTCGAGCGATACGAGACGCCGGCTGATCGCCGACCACGAGAACAGCGACACGCTCCTCATCGGCACACACTTCGCCCCGCCGACCGCAGGGCACATCCGCAGCGACGATTCCGGCACCCGACTCGCATACTGACCCGCCCCTCTCTCTCGACGGCGTTCCCGTCGGAAAGCGAACGATCTGTCGTCGAGAGTTCGTCGGCCGCACGCGCCGCCCGTTACCTGGTTCGCTGACCGACGGGATGGGCGAGCAGACTCGGGCGATGGCCGATGACCCGCTCGTTCTGCGATCCGACCGCGATGGCCTGGCCACGCTCACACTCAACCGGCCTGACAAGCTCAACGCCCTCACCCCGGGCTCATTCGTCGCGCTGCGCGAACACATCGACGCGATCGCCGCGGACGACTCGATCCGCTGTGTCGTGTTGACCGGGGCCGGCCGCTCGTTCTGCGCCGGCCACGACCTCGGATCGATCGCCACGGGCGAGCGGGCCCCGAGCAAGCACTTCGAGCCCGAGACCGTCGACGCGCTCGAGCAACTCCCGCAACCGACGATCGCCAAGATGCACGGCCACTGCTTCACCGGTGGACTCGAACTGGCCCTCGCCTGCGACCTGCTGATCGCCGCCGACTCGACGAAGCTCGGCGACACCCATGGGCAGTGGGGTCTCGTGCCCGTCTGGGGGATGTCGATCCGGCTACCCGAACGCGTCGGCCGCTCGATGGCGAAGCAGCTGATGTTCACCAGCCGCCGCATCGACGGCCCAGCAGCCGCGGCGATCGGGCTCGTCGACCGATCGGTTCCCGATGACCAGCTCGACTCGACCGTCGACCAACTCGTCGCCGAGATCCGCCGCAACTCCCCCGGCACCAACCGGCGCGTCAAGCGTTTGATCTCCGCGCACGCCGACCTCACGCGCACCGATGCTCTGCTGTACGAGCGCGAGCTGCCCTTCGGCGTGCCCGAGGACATGGCCGAGCGCATGTCGAGCGGCTGACCGTCCGCCATAATCGCCGATCGGCGAGCCACTCTCGGCGGCGATCCCGTCGGCAATCGATCGGATCGCCGTCGAGACTTCTGCGAGACGCTGCGAGACTGTCGACGATGAGCGAGAACTTCTACGAGACGCTGCGCGAGCGCTTCGATGATCGACTCGACTCGACCGCACTACGCGTACCTGGCGGCCCGACCTGGAGCTATCGCGAACTCGACACACGAGCCGCGCGAATGGCGGGGGCGCTCGCCGAACTCGGCGTCGAGGTCGGCGACCGCGTCCTCGTGCAGGTAGACAAGTCGCCCGACGCCGTGGCGCTCTATCTCGCATGCCTCCGGTCCGGCGCCGTCTTCCTCCCGCTCAACGCGGCCTACACGCCCGCCGAGGTCGCATTCTTCGTCGACGACGCACGGCCCGCACTCGTCGTCGCCCGGCCGGGCACCCTTGCCGATCTCGACACCGTCGTTCGCACGCTCGGCATCGAATCGGACGGCACATTCGCCGAGGCGACGACCGCCGCGGACCCGATCACCACGATCGTTCCGAGGGCGGCGGACGACCTCGCCGCGATGCTCTACACCTCGGGCACCACCGGGCGCTCGAAGGGGGCGATGCTCACCCACGCCAACCTCGAGTCGAACGCGATCGCGCTGTACGACAGCTGGGGATTCGGTCCCCACGATGTGCTGCTGCACACACTTCCCGTCTTCCACGTGCACGGTCTGTTCGTCGCGCTGCACTGCGCGATGCTCGGCGGGAACGAGATCATCTTCCTCCCGAGATTCGATGTCGACGCCGTCCTCACGCACCTGCCCGAGGCGACGGTGATGATGGGGGTGCCGACGCAGTACGTCCGGCTCATCGGCGATCCGCGCTTCGACGCTGACACGTGCTCGCACATCCGCCTGTTCACGTCGGGATCTGCCCCGATGACCGAGGCGGTCCACACCGAGTTCACCGGCCGCACCGGCCTCCGGATCCTCGAGCGCTACGGGATGACCGAGGCAGGGATGATCACCTCAAATCCCTACCAGGGTGACCGGATCCCCGGCACGGTCGGCTTCCCGCTCCCCGACGTCGACCTGCGCGTCGTCGACGACGACGGGCAACCGCTACCGGCAGGCGAGACGGGGGTCGTCGAGATCCGCAGCCCGGGACTGTTCGCGGGCTACTGGGGGCTCCCCGAGAAGACCGCCGCCGAATTCCGCGCGGACGGGTGGTTCGTCACCGGCGACGTCGGCTCGGTCGACGCGGAGGGGCGGCTCACGCTCGAGGGGCGCTCCGGCGACATGATCATCAGCGGCGGGTACAACATCTACCCGAAGGAGATCGAGCTGCTGATCGACGCTGTCGCGGGAGTCGCCGAGTCGGCGGTCATCGGGGTCGAGCACGCCGACCGCGGTGAAGCGGCCGTCGCGATCGTGGTTCCCACCGGGATCGACACCGATCACGACGCGCTCGCGGCGACGATCATCGCCGCGCTCGACGGTGAACTCGCCCGCTTCAAACATCCGAAGCGCTACCTGTTCGTCGACCAGCTCCCGCGCAACGCGATGTCGAAGGTGCAGAAGTCAGCCCTGCGCACCGAGCACCGTTCCGTGTTCGTCGCGCGCGACTGACTCCCGTTCGGCCGATCTCAGCGGCGACCGGCGCGTGCCGGATGCGGGAGCCTGGTCAGGACGCCGAACGCGGCGAACGTCAGCGCCGACGCTCCGAAGATCACCGCGGTGTAGCCATCCGTGGCATCGATCACCGCGCCGGCGATCGGCGGCCCGATCAGACCACCGACACCCGCCGCCGTGTAGATCGCGCCCAGCACAGCCCCGAGACCGACCGTCCCGAACGCCTCCGCCGCGACGGCGGGGGACAACGCGATGAACCCGCCGTAAGCAACGCCGAGCACCAGCGTGAACAGCACGAGCACCCAGTAGCGGTCGGCGGCCAGCAGCCAGATCAGGAAGCTCGTCGCCATCATCGCGAAACAGAGCTGGTAGAGCCTGGTCAGCCCGACCCGTGGCGCGAGTGCACCGAGACCGAGCCGGCCGACGATGCTCGAACCACCGATGAGACCGACGAGCAGCGCCGCCGACCCCGACGAGATGCCGTGATCCTCCGCGTAATCGGCCACGAAGACGAACGGCACGAACAGCGCCAGCGACATCAGCAGGATCGATCCGTACAGCGCCCGGAACGAGGTCGTTGCAGCGACCTCGCCGAGCGGTTTGGTCGGTGCGACATCGAGGTGCACGGGCGGGCGCGACGTGACGAGTGCGCACAGGAGCAGGATCGCGGTGGCACCGACGGCGAGGATCCGGTAGGCCACGCGCCACCCGTGCGCGTCGATCAGCGAACTCGCGAGCGGCGCCATCACGAGCGTCCCCATCCCGATGCCGGCCACCGCCACACCGAGCGCCAGGGTGCGTTTGGTCTCGAACCATCCACCGACGACGGCGACCATCGGCACATAGCCGCATGCTGCGGCGATGCCGACTCCGATCGAGTAGCTGGCGAGTCCGACCCACAGGGAGTCAGCGACCGACGTCGCCATCAGGCCGACGAACATCGCGACGGCCCCGGTCAAGAGCACGGGCTTCGGGCCGACACGATCGGACCACCTCCCGGTGACGAGCCCGAGGGTGAAGTAGAGGAACGTCGTGAGCGAGAAGAACAGGGCGGTCAGGCCGCTGCCCGCGTCGAACTCGGCCGACATCGAGTCGAAGAACGCCCCGAAGCTGTAGGCCACACCGAACACCGCGAACATCGACGCGAACGCGGCGGCGACCATCACCCACGCCCGCCCCGAATCGACCGCCGCCCGCGATCTGGGCGCGGATCGTTCCGGTTCCCGAATCACAACGACCCCAGATCGGACACTTGATCGGCCGGATCGGATCAGATGGTGGGGATCTCGACGTGGCGGCCGAAGACGTTGCCCATCGAGCGCATCATCTCGCCGACGGTGGCGTAGGCCGACGCGCACTCGAGCAGCGTCGGCATCAGGTTGACCTCGGGGTCCGCGGCCTCGGACTCGAGCTTGGCGAGCGCGGCGTCGACCCGCTCCTGATCGCGTCGACCTCGGACGTCGTCGAGCCGCTTCAGCTGGCGCGCCTCGTCCTCGTTGGTGATCCGGAGCACGGGGATCTGGTCGTCGTCGTTGCCCTCGGTGAAATCGCTCACGCCGACGATCGTGCGGCTGCCGTCGTTGAACCGGCGCTCGAGTTCGTACGCCGAGTCGGCGATGCGGCCCTGGAACCAGTTGTCGTCGATGCCGGTGATGACGCCCTCGAGCATCGATCCGTCGCCGAACGACTCGATCTCGGCGAAGATCTCCTCGGCCTTGCGCTCCATCTCGTCGGTCAGTTCCTCGACGAAATAGCTCCCCCCGAGCGGATCGGCGACGTGGGCCACATTCGTCTCGTGGGCGATCACCTGCTGCGTGCGCAACGCGATGCGGGCCGCCTTCTCGGTCGGGAGTGCGAGCGCCTCGTCCATCGAGTTCGTGTGCAGCGACTGCGTACCGCCGAGCACGCCGGCGAGGGCCTCGATCGCGGTCCTCACGATGTTGACCTCGGGTTGCTGCGCGGTGAGAGAGACACCGGCGGTCTGGGTGTGGAACCGCAGCTGCAGCGAGCGCTCGAGTTCGGCGCCGTACCGCTCGCGCATCCAGCGCGCCCAGATGCGACGGGCGGCGCGGTACTTCGCGATCTCCTCGAAGAAGTCGATGTGGGCGTTGAAGAAGAACGACAGGCGCGGGGCGAACGCGTCGGCGGCGAGCCCCGCCTGACGCGCCAGTTCGACATAGGCGAACCCGTTGGCGAGCGTGAACGCGAGTTCCTCCGCAGCGGTCGAACCCGCCTCGCGGATGTGATACCCCGAGATCGAGATCGAGTGCCACCGCGGCATCTCGGCCGCCGTGAACTCGATCGTGTCGCGGACCAGGCGCATCGACTGACGCGGCGGGAAGACGAACTCCTTCTGCGCCTGGTACTCCTTCAGGATGTCGTTCTGCAGCGTGCCGCCGAGCAGCGACCGGTCGACGCCGGCACCCTCGGCCTGGGCGACGAACATCGCGAAGATCACCGCGGCGGGCGAATTGATCGTCATCGACGTCGTGGTCCGATCGAGCGCGATCCCGGCGTAGAGATCCTCCATGTCGGCCAGCGAGTCGATCGCCACGCCGCAGCGCCCGACCTCACCCAGCGACATCACGTCGTCGGAGTCGATCCCGAGCAACGTCGGCATGTCGAATGCGGTCGAGAGACCGTCGCCGCCCGCCTTGATGATCTCCTTGAAGCGTTGGTTGGTGTCATCCGCGGTTCCGAACCCGGCGAACATCCGCATCGTCCACAGCTTCGAGCGGTACATCGACGCGTACGGGCCACGGGTGTAGGGATACTCGCCGGGGAACTCATCGTCGGCGGAGCCGTAAACCGGCTCGAGCGGGATCCCCGACATCGTGGTGAACGTCTCATCGCGAACGTTCGAGGCCGCGTACGCCTCGGCCCATCGCTTCCGTCGGCTCGTGCCGTCGTCGGTCGTGCCGGAGTCGGTCATGCGCCGACTTTAGTTGGACATCAAAGTATCCCTCGACACGAACCTGGATCAGTCCGGGTCGAGGTCGCCCCACCCAGCGCGCAGGCTGCGAAGAATCTCGACCATCACATCGAGGGCATCGTCGGGAAGCGGCATCTCCTCGAAGACGTCCTCGTTCAGCGCATCGGATGCGGCTGCTGCGACCTCGCGCCCGGCGTGGGTTATCTCGACCAGCACGCTCCTGCCGTCGCGCGGATTGTCGCGCCGGATGACCAGCCCGTCGCGCTCGAGACGGTTGATCGCGTTGGTGATGCTCGCCGGATGCACCTGGAGCCGCTCGCCCGCCTTGCCCGGCGGGAGCGCGCCCGTGCGGCTGAAGCCGAGCAGCATCAGCACCTCGTAACGGGCGAACGTCAGGTGGAACGGGTCGAGCACATCGTCGATCCGTCGCATCATCAACTGCTGGACGCGCATCACGGAGGTGACGGCGGCCATGCCGCTCGCCGCTGCATCCCATCCCGCGCCGCGCCAGTTGGCGAGCGCGAGTTCGACCGGGTCGTCTCGCCGTCGGTCGCTCATCGGCCGGCGCGTTCGGTGGCGCGCTCAGCGGCGCGCACGCGCGCCGGATAGTGCGTGCGGCCGTACTCGGGC